>JBOHYL010000141.1:0-9072 GCA_050737915.1 Rudaea sp. | reverse complement strand
CGCGCTACCAGCGCCGCTTCGATGCTGAGGCGCTGAGCGTGATCGGCCGGCGCCTGATTTGGATCGGCGATCACGGTCGCTTGTGCCTGCTCGGTATGGCCGTCGGAGCTAACGCTTACGCTGTAAGTCCCGGGCATCACTTGCGGGCCGGTCGGGCCTTGCGCCCATTCCGGTGCCTTACCCTCGAGTGAGGGTTTTTCGAAATCGAGCTTGGCCGGTCCGTCGAAGCGCATGTCCCACACGAAGCGGTTTACTCCCGCTTTGGACAATCCGTAACGGGTGGCGATCAGCCGCCCCTTGGCGTCGTGGACTTCGATCTTGACCGGCGTCTGCTCGAGCTTTTTCTGCTCATCAGTGACTTCGAGTTTCATCGGCAAGCTGTAGTCGACGATGACACCGCCGGGCGCATTGGGTGCGACGTACGATGGTTCGGCGCCCTCACCACGACTCCAGCGCTGAAGCTCGATGCCCTTGCTCGGCGTGAACAGTTTGATCTGATTTGGCAGTGCGTCGGGATTCATTTCAGCGACGGCGGCGAAATGATCCAGCACCCACAAGCCGCGGCCGTGGGTGGCCAGCACCAGGTCGCCCTGCACGAACTTCAGATCCCATACCGGCATGGTTGGCAAGTTTGCCTTGAGGTTGCTCCAGTGGCGACCGTTGTCGCGTGAAATCCACACGCCCGTTTCCGTGCCGGCGGCGAGGACGTCCGCATGCATCGGATCGGCACGCACAACCTCGACAAAGCCATCCTTCGGCAGGCCATCACTGATGTTGCGCCAGGTTTTGCCGAAGTCGTCGGTGGCGTAGGCGTAGGGCTTGTTGTCGCCCATCTTGTGCGCGTCGAATGCGACATACGCCACGCCCGGGTTGTTCGCGGAAACGTCGATCTGGTAAACGCGCGCCCAGTCCGGTGCGCCATGTGGCGTGACTTTGTTCCAGGTCTTGCTGCCGTCGCGGGTCAGCGAAAGCAAGCCGTCGTCGCTGCCGATCCAGATCGTTTGTGGGTCGCTCGACGCGATGCGAATCGAGATGATCGTGCCGTAGGTTTCGGCGCCGGAAAGATCAAAGTTGATCGGTCCGCCGGAATTTTTCTGTTTCGACTTGTCGTTGCGGGTCAGATCCGGGCTGATGGTTTGCCAGTGCAGGCCGCCGTCGGTGGATTTGTACAACACACTGCCGCCGAGATAGAGCGTGTTCGCGTCATTTGGATCGACATCGATCGGCGGGGTCCAGTTGAAGCGGACTTTCTGTTCCGAGGTCGGGATGTCATTGATGAAACCGGGACTGTGCAGATACGGCATGATGAATAGCGTCTGCTTGGTCTTGCGGTCGAAACGCACGATTGCGCCGTCCTCGGCATCGGCATAAACGATGTCGGGATTCGACGGGGCCGGCACGACGTATTCGCCGTCGCCGCCGACTACGGTATACCAGTCGTTGCCGGACACTGTGTTGTCGGCCAGCGACGAGGACGGTCCGCACCAGCCGCTGTTGTCCTGCAAGCCGGTGCACAACTCGTATGGTGTGCGCGTGTCGGCTGCGACCATGTAGCTCTGCTCGATCGGCATGCCGTCGAGAAAACGCCAGGTCTTGCCGCCGTCGGAAGATAGATACGCACCGCCGTCGTTGCCCTGGAGCATGCGCTTGGGATCGGTCGGGTCGATCCACATGGCGTGATGGTCGACGTGAACATCGCTGTCAATCGCGCGCACGGTCTTGCCGCCATCATCGGACTGCGCCAGCTGGAAGCCAAGAAAGTAGAGTCGATCCGGATTGTCCGGCGCAACGCGTAGGGTGGTGAAATAGAATCCGCGTACGTTCAGCGCATGATTATCGGTGACCTTTTTCCAGTGTCGGCCCAGATCGTCGGTCGCGAACAACGAACCCTTGTCCATGGGCGCCTCAAGGACCGCGTACACGCGATCCGGATCGCTGGGCGCAATGGCCAGGCCGATGCGGCCGATCAGTTTGGGCAAACCTTCGTGCAGCCGTTTCCAGGTGTCGCCACCATCGGTCGAACGCCAAATGCCCGAGTCCGGGCCGCCGTCGTCGAGCGTCCATGGCCGCCGCATCACCTGCCACATTGCCGCGAACAACACTTGCCCGTTATCGGCCTGCATGGCGACGTCGATGGCACCGGTGTGATCGTTTTCGAACAGCGACTTGTTCCAGGTCTTGCCACCGTCGTGGGTGACAAAGATGCCGCGCTCGATGTTCGGACCCCATTCGTGTCCGAGTGCGGCGACGACGACGTGGTTTGCATCGTGCGGATCGACCACGATGCGTCCGATCTGACCGGCATCCTTCAGCCCCATTGGCTTCCAGGACTTGCCGGCATCGGTGGAAAGATACACGCCGGCACCCGGCACCACGTCGTTGCGGATATTGGCTTCACCGGTACCGACCCAGACCTGGCTGGGATTGGACGGCGCCAGCGCGATCGCGCCGATCGAACTGGTGGCCTGGTGCTTGAAAATCGCTTCCCAGTGCAGGCCGCCGTCGGTAGTCTTGAACACGCCGCCGGCGGCCGCGCCGACATAATAGACGCGCGGATTGCCGGGAATGCCCGCGACCGAGCTGACACGTCCGCCGGCAATAGCCGGGCCGAGATTGCGGAATTTCAGATGCTTGAATACATCCTTGGGCTTTTGTTCCGCGGGTTTGGCGGCGGCGAGCACACTGCAGCTGATTATCGCCAGGGTCAGAAACAGGACGCGTTTGCACAGGGACAGAGCGGTCATCATGGACTCCCGTGGAAGTTTTCGATTCTCATGTGGCGGATTCAGCCCACAAACCACAAGCATATATTCGCGGCATGCGCGAGCGAAATGGCTGGAAGTCACGTTCGACAAACCGGGTGCAGCGGCTGGTAAACGCTGGCGCTCACGCGGTTTTTTTGTTCGCACCGGTTTCAAAACCGCCTAGGTATTCGTCCTTCAGCTGCATGTAATGCGTGGCCGAGTAATACAGCGCCTGGATCTGCGTCGCATCGAGCTTGCGCACGCAGCGCGCCGGATTGCCCAGCCATAGTTCGCCTGCGCCGACAATCTTGCCCGGCGTAACTACCGCGCCGGCGCCGACCATCGCGTGCTTGCACACACACGCGCCGTCGAGCACCGTGGCGTGCATGCCGATCAGGCAGGCGTCTTCGATGGTGCAGGCATGCAGGATCGCGCCGTGACCGACCGTGACATCAGCGCCGATCACCAACGGAAAGCCGCCCGGCGTATACGGGCCGTCATGGGTAACGTGCAGCACGGCTCCGTCCTGGATGTTGGTGCGTGCACCGATGCGGATGAAATTCACGTCGCCGCGCGTGACCGTGCACGGCCACAGCGAGACGTCGTCGCCCAGTTCGACATCGCCGATCAGGACCGCAGCAGGATCTACATAGACGCGCGCGCCGAGGCACGGAAGCCGCTCGCGATAGGGGCGAATATTCATCATAATATGGTAGCACTCGCATCGGCCGGCGCCGCGGCGCTACACTCAACGGCATGGACGCAAACGCCGCAAGCGCACCTGATCTGAACGCCACACTCTCCCGTCTGCGCGCCGCACACCAGCGCAAGACGCCCGATTACGCTCAACGCATGGGCGATTTGTTGCGTCTGCGCGTGGCATTCAAGGCACGGCTCGATGATTTTGCTACCGCGATGAGCGCGGATTTCGGTCGCCGCTCGCGCCACGAATCACTGATGTCGGACGCGTTCACGGTGCTCAAGGAGATCGACTACACGCGTCGGCATCTGCGCGGCTGGATGCGCAGCAAGCGGGCGCTCGCCGATTGGTTGTTCTGGCCGGCGCGTACCGAGGTGCGCTACCAGCCGCTGGGCGTGGTCGGCATCATCTCACCGTGGAATTATCCGGTGAATCTCGCGCTCAAGCCGCTGATCGCGGCGATCGCGGCGGGCAACCACGTCATGCTCAAACCGTCCGAGCACACGCCGGGCACGTCCGCCTTGCTAAAGGAAATGCTGGCCGGCGTGTTTGCCGATGACCGCGTCGCCATCGTGCTTGGCGGACCTGAAGTCGCCGGAGCGTTCGCCGCGCTGCCGCTGGATCACCTGTTCTTTACCGGCTCCACCGCGGTCGGCCGCAAGGTCATGGCAGCGGCGGCGCCGAACCTGACCCCGGTGACCCTGGAATTGGGCGGCAAGTCGCCAGCGATTGTCGCGCCGGATTATCCGCTCGCCACTGCAGTCGATCGCATCGCCGCCGGCAAGTTTCTCAACGCGGGTCAGACGTGCATCGCGCCGGACTATGTGCTGCTGCCGCAGGCCGCGATCCCCACATTTGTGGAGGAAATGAAGAAGTATCTCGCGCAGCACTATGGCGGCGATATCGCGGCCAATCCCGATTACTCGAGCATCGTCAATGCGGCGCAGTATTCACGGCTGCAGGGTTATCTGGATCAGGCGCATGCGGCCGGCGCAAAAATCGTCGAGCTTGCTGCCGGCGACGCGGGCAAGCGCATCCTGCCGCCAACTCTGGTGCTCGACGCGCGCGCCGACCTTGCTCTGATGCAGGACGAGATCTTCGGACCGATCCTGCCGCTGGTGGCAGTGGAGTCTGTTGACGCTGCCATCGACTACGTCAATGCGCGGCCGCGGCCGCTGGCGCTGTACCATTTCGACCACGACACGGCACGCACGCGGCGCGTGCTCGAGCGCACCGTCGCCGGCGGCGTCAGCGTCAACGACACGGTGATGCATTTCGCGCAAAGCGCGTTGCCGTTCGGCGGCATCGGCCCGTCGGGCATGGGCCAGTACCACGGGCGCGCCGGCTTTCTCGCCTTGAGCAAGGCCAAGCCCGTGCTGTATCAGGCGCGCTGGACGAGCATGAAACTCATGCGCCCGCCGTACCGCAAGGTGGCGGATTTGTTGCTGAAGTTCCTGACCCGTTAGCGCGGTGCCGCGCTGTCGTAAAACTTCGCCAAATCCGCCTTGAACTGCTTGAGCGCATCCAGGTTCAGATACACCATGTGCCCGGACGGGTAGTAGTTGATGGTCACGTTTTTGCGCAGTTTCGCGTCGATTCCCAGGTGCGCCAGATCGTATTCGGTGGCGAAAAACGGTGTGGCCAGATCGAAATACCCATTGGCCGAAAATACCTGCAGATGTGGATTCTCACGCATGCTCGCGCCCAGATCGCCGACCATGATCGGTAGTGGCACCGGCCGATTCGATCCGGGCACTTTGTGTTTCCAGTCCCATACGCGGATTGCGGGCGCCATCACCTTGTACGGTACGTCGCTGGGGTAATGCAGCTCGCGTACCAGGTAATCGTTGAACGCCGCAGTGAAGGCGCCGCTGATCGCCGTATCGGACGGATCGGTTTCCGGATCCTCGCCGGCCGCATCCGAATCCACGCCTTCGAAGCGCGCGTCGTAGCGGCCCATGGTCAGACGCTCGCCACGCAACAATTCCTTGCGGAAACGGCCCGGATCCACGCGCAGATTCGCTTCCTTCAGATAGGTCACGCTCAAGCCGGTATACATGTGCAATTTTTCCGCGACCGCGTCGCGTTCCGTGTCCGTCAGTGCGGCGCCTTTGCTCAACGCAACAGAATAGTCGCCGCGCGCGAAATCACGCACCTGGGTCAGAAACGGTTCCAGCGTCGCCGGCTTGTTCGGCAGCTTGTCGTGATACCAGGCAATCGCCGCATACGAGGGCAGATAATTGACGTAGGCAATGTCCAGTCCGGGCAGATGCTCCGCATAATTGAGGATGGATGACAGCAGCACCACGCCGTTGCAGGCGATGCCATTGTCCTGCAACCACTTGACCAGTCCCGCCGAGCGCGGTGTGCCGTAGGATTCACCGAACAGAAATTTCGGTGAGTTCCAGCGATTGTTGACGGTGATGTAGCGCTGCACGAAGCGTCCGAATGCGTCGATGTCCTCGTCCGTGCCCCAGAAACGCTTGTCCGGATTGGCGTCTTTGTCCTTTTTGTCCTTCTCGTCCGGCAGGCCGTGGGAATAGCCGGTACCGATCGCATCGACAAAGACCAGATCGGTCTTGTCGAGCAGGCTGTCGTTGTTGTTCACCAGATGATATGGCGCTGGCGGCGTCGCCTCCGGGCTGGCCGTTTCGATACGCATCGGGCCGAACGAACCCATATGCAGCCAGATGCTCGATGAACCCGGGCCCCCGTTGTACAGGAAAGTCAGCGGGCGGCGTTCGCCATCCTTGCCGGCATCCACCGTGTAGGCGACATAGAAAAAGCTCGCATCCGGCTCGCCTTTGCCGTTGCGGATGATCAAGTTGCCAGCAGTGGCCTTGTAGGCATAGCTGCGCCCCGTGATCGTCACGCTATGCGAGGTGACGACGGATTTTTCCACCGGTGCTTTGTCCGCTTGTCCATGCGTATCTGCGGATTTGGCGCTGTCCTTGCCGTGATCGGCGGCGAAGGCTGGCGCGGCGAATGCCAAAGCGAACAGCAAGGCGGTGAGCAAACGGGTCGGCATGATCGTTTCTCCAGGAAGACGGATAGCCACCCGAATCGGCGGCGAGCAAAACACAACCATGCCAGCTTGGCGCCGCAATGCCAAGTGTGCCTGTGTCGAAAGTGCCAGTTGCCGATGCGTGCGGCGTTAAATTTTGTAAGCGCGATGGATCGCGACGATGCCGGCGGACAGATTGCGCACGTCCACGCGGGTGAATCCGGCGGCTTCCAGCATCGCCTTGAGCGCGGCTTGATCCGGATGTTTGCGGATCGACTCGGCGAGATATTGGTAACTTTCCGCATCGTCGGCGATCAGTTTGCCCAGCCGCGGCAACACCTGAAAGGAGTGGAATTCGTACAGCGGCTTGAGCAGGTCGGACTGCAGCGCAGAAAATTCCAGGATCAGCACGCGCCCGCCGGGTTTGAGTACGCGGAACATTTCGCGCAAGGCAGTGGCCTTGTCGGTGACGTTGCGCAGACCGAAAGCGATGGTGACGGCATCGAAACACGCTGCCGGAAACGGCAACGCCTCGGCGTTGAGTTGCGCATAGTGCAGATTGCGCACGAGGCCGCGGTCGAGCAGGCGCTCGCGGCCGGTACGCAGCATTGCCGCGTTGATGTCGCCGAGCACCACGTAGCCACGTGCGCCGACTTGCGGCAATAGCAGGGAGGCGATATCACCGGTTCCGCCGGCCAGATCCAGCACTGCATCGCCCGCGCGTACGCCGGAGGTCGCGGCGAACCAGCGTTTCCACAGCCGGTGCACGCCGAACGACATCAGATCGTTCATTACATCGTATTTGGGCGCGACCGAAGTGAACACGCGACTGACGAGGCGCTGCTTCTCGCCGACCGGCACGTCGCGATAGCCGAAATGAGTGGTGGGTTTGTCCATGCCGAGCATGCTACACGACCATTGCCGCTGTGGCATTGATGTCATCCCATGGGTTGACAACCCTGCAAAGCATCCCTGTGCCGCGCCCGATTGACACACGGGGCGTACAATCCCGGAAAGCCGCATGCATAAGCTCTTGCGGTATGCTATTCGGTCTTGGCGCTGGAGGGTTGTCGCACCTACCAGCGCGTGTACGGATCCGCCATCGACTGGGTGACGTTGGTAGGGTTCTACATTGACTGCGGGGGCAAGATTTTGCATCGACGCAAGCGCGGTGGGTGCGCTGCTGCTGGGGACTCGGGGGCTGGGCTAAGTGAGGACCATTTTTTACCGCATTCTGGGTAACGATATCCCCGTTCGGCACAGGCCTGCGCAGACGCTGACCAACCTGTCGTTCATCCTGAAGCACGAACCGGAGCTTCCGGGCTGCGAGAAGCGCTTTCTGCTCAACCATATTGTCGATCCGCAGACCAAGAACCGCCTGATAGCGATGATCCGTGATGCGGGCCTGTCGTGGGAAGATATTCCCTTCGTTGTGGACGACTATCGCAAACTCACAGGGCCGGCGGAGAGGGCTCTGTATCTGACGAATCAGAACGCGGCCCGCAACCGGTGCATCCGCCAGGGACTCGCCGACGGCAACGCGGTAATGCCCTTTGATGGTCAGGTGTTCTTCAGGGAGGAAGGCTACTCCGCCATGATCGCGGGCCTCAACACAGACAGTGCCGGCAAATACCTGGTGGTGCCGATGTTTCGGTTGCGCGAAAACCCGCATGCGCTGCTGCCGTGGCGTTATCCCGACGAGGAAGTGGATTATCTGTTGTGGGCCGAGCCGCAGATTGTTGTCCGACGCGGCCACGACCTCACGTTCAACGAGAGCCTGGGTTACGGAAATGCCAACAAGGTCGAGTTGTTGATGAGACTCGGCATCAAGGGTCCATGGGATGGCTGGGAGCGCGACTTGTTCCGAAATATCCGGGCGAACCTGACTGCCACCCAATCGCAGAGTTTTGGTCGGGTACGAGAAGCAGGTTTCGTTTTTCGTCTCGCATCAGGCAACTGGAAAGCCGAACGCAGCACCTCCTACCGGGTCCAGGCCCGGAAGATGGGTCTTGAGGAATTCATCGCTCAGGTCGACCGAACACATCTTCGCTAGGCGCTGTAGCCGGTATTGACAACAGATCCAGAAGGCGAAGGGTGTTATCGGTATAGTTCGTCACGGCCAACAGGCCGTCGTGCCGGATATCCAGCCCGTGCGGCATGCCGAATCCCCGAATCGATCGGCGCTGTTCGATGCGCTCCGCCGCAGACACTCCAAACACGTCAACCGCATCGTTGTACTGGTTTGCGGAATACGCCTGCTCCCCATACTCTTTCATCGCATCCAGATGTCCGCTGCCGTGCCAGGTATCGATCAGTTGCGGTGGACTTGAATATAGATTCTGCGGGAGTCGGAACAGGTAGACCGTCGCGTACATCTCGCCAGTGTAGGGGGCGCCGACTTTGATGTGATTCGTCCGGGCGGGAGCTACCGCGTAGGCCCCGATGAATGCGGTGTCCTGCATCTGTTCAGGCATTGCCAACGCGTGCAGGATCTTTCGTTTTCTGTAGTCGACGATGACAATGTATTTGTTGTCCTTGCCGCAATACGTCACCCACAACAAATCGACATAGCCCGGCACAAAGCGGACGCCGTGGCAGCGTATGAAGTCATTGAGCTTCAATTC
>JBOHYL010000140.1:0-4346 GCA_050737915.1 Rudaea sp. | reverse complement strand
CCCGCGCATAGGTGAGAACACCGAACGCCCAGTTATTGTCGGGCTCGCGCTCGACCAATGGCTGCATCAGCTCACGCGCACGCTGGTAACTTGCGACCGCCGCGGCGTGATCGCCATTCAATTGCTGCAGGTCGCCGAGGTCCACATAACCAAAACCGACTTCGACCGGCGGCGTATTCGCATCGGCCCGTTCCAGCAGTCCCCGCAACCACGCGATCGCCGGTCCCGGGCGGCGCTGCATGCGCGCGAGCACGACGTATTGATGGCACTGGTCGGAGAGCTTCGTAGGCAACTTGTTGAGCGCCTGCGCCGCGCGCACGAGATCGCCTTGCGCCAGATAGACATCGCCTTGCACTTGGCGTGTTTCCTCGTCTTTGGGCGCAAGCGCCAAGGCGCGATCTGCTGCCGTGAGCGCGGCGTCGAAGCGGCGCTCGTTGGTGGCACTGACCGCAATGTCCTTATAGATGCTGGGGTTCAACGGATCGAGCCGGATGGCCTGTTGCAGGAGGTCGTCGGCTTGGTCCCAGTTTCCGAGGCGCCTGATCGTTCCGCTGAGCGCAAGGAGGGTATCGACATTGTTGGGCCAACGCGTGTGCAGATCCTCGAGGCGCCTGCGGGCTTCGACCATATCGTATTGAACCATGGCGACGTAGACGGCGCGTGCATAGAGGGTATCTAGCGCATCCGGTTGCAGGTGTTCGGCGGTTTCCAGCGCGTGCAGGCATTCGGCATGCCGTTCCTGCGAGGAATCCCAACCGATGTAAATCATCCTCGTATCCATAATCGCCAACGCTGCCCACGCCTGCGCAAAGCCCGGATCGGCCTTCACGGCTTCCTGGAGCGCGTGCAGCGCAGGAATGGAATCGGTGTCGGAAAATCCCTGGTGGCTCAGGGCAACACCACGCAGGTAGGCATCGAGGGCCGCGCCGTTGCGCGTCTGCACCACGGCCACTTCACGCTTCGCGATCCCGTTCAGCGCTGCGCCCAGGTGATCGGCTATCGTGCCGGCGACTTCGCCCTGCACGGTGAACACATCGTCGAGGGTTCGGTCATAGGTATCGCTCCACAGCTGCGAGTCGCCCTTCGCCTGAATCAGCTGCACATTGATGCGCACCTTGTTGTCAACGCGCTGCACGCTGCCTTCGAGGATGTTGGTAACGCCGAGTTTCGCGGCGATCTCGGGCAGGTTCTCCGGGTGGCTCGCGAACTGCTGCGTCGAGGTGCGCGAGATTACGCGCAGCGTGCCGATCTTGGACAACCGTGTGAGGATCTCATCCTGCATGCCGGCGGCGAAGTAAGCGTTGTCCTTGTCCGAGGAAAGGTTCTCGAACGGCAGCACGGCGATGGACTTGTCGAGGTTGGCGGTAGCGACTTTGTCCGAACTGGTGGCGTCCTTGTGCAGCACCAAGGTATTGGCCAGCAGCAACACGACGGCAAGACCAAGCACCGCGATGATCCAGCGGTCGATCTTCTTGCCGGTTTCACGCGTGACCGATGCATCGCTGACGACTTCACTCTCGCGCTGGATGCCGTGCGGCGTCCACTCGTAGAACCAGGAGAACAGCATCGCGAACGGAAACCCGAGTGCCGCAGCGATCACGATCCAGCGCACGACCCATTCGGCGATATGGAAGAACGGAAACACCTGCGTGGCAATCTGCACGATCAGCCAGGCGCTGGCCGCATAGAACGCCGCTGCGCGCAACACGTTGCGGCGCTTTAGTTCGGCGAAGAAGGAAGGCGTGGCGGTCATGGACCGGACTGCGCCTTCGCCGCCGCATCGCCATCGGCGATCAGCTTCTGGAAACGCGGATCCTTGCGCAGTGGATCCCACAGCGGATCAAGCTGCAGCCGCGTGATGCTCATGGATTGGCCAGCCGGTATTGCCAGCAACTGGCGGATCAGCTTGAGCGCTTCGTCGGGCGCACCGGCATGGGCGTCGATCTCGGCCAGCCCTTCCAGTTGAAACGTACCAAAGTACGTATCCTTGCTGAGTGGCAACACGTCGACGGCATGGCGCGCAGCAGCGATCGCATCCCCTTTGCGACCCAGGCAGACATCCACCCAGCTTTCCTGTTGCAGCGCGGAGAGTGATTCGGAATTCTTCGTCACTTCCGCGTCAAGCAATGGCTTGAGCTTTTCGCACTCTGGCTGGATCGTTGCCTGACGGCCAGCGATGACCTGGATCGCCACCCGCGCGGCACGTTGGGTCAGGCGCTCTTCGCCGGTATCGGTCGGTGCCGAATCCCAATCGCGCAACGCCGCTTCGAAATGTCGATCGAACAACTCCGGATAGGCGTGCGGACTGACCAGGTTGAGCACGTCGCCCGCGAGGTTGTTCCCATGCGCGATCAGCCATCCATGCTGCGATTCCATGGCCGCGTGCGCGCCGTGCACATGTCCAAATCCAAACAGGTAAGCACGCACCAGAAAGTCTCTGGCATTATCGTAGGTAGGATCCACGGCAAGGGATAGTGACATCTGCTGAATGGCTTGCGGATAGCGGCGCAATATCTCATACGTAAAACCGTACTCGGCCAGCAAAATGCGGTCTCGCGGCGCAAACGACACGGCCTTTCCTAGAGCATCCAGGGCCTGCTCGAACTTACCCGTACGACGGTCGATAAACGCGAGTCCAGCGATCGCGCTGAGACTGTTGGGCGCCAGTTGCAAGGCACGCTGGAACTGTGGCACCGCCTCGTTGTAGTTGCGGAAGCCCCGGTAGTAGTAATCGCCGAGTGCCACATGCGCCTCTGGCAAATCGGGAGCCAGCTTCAAGGCCAGATCGGCCGATGCCTTGACGTCAGCCAGTTCCGCCGCGGACAGATGCAGCGCAAACCAATGTCCAAACATGCGATTCACTGCCCGTTGCGCATAGGCCAGCGCGAAGCCCGGATCCAGTGCTATTGCTTGTCCATACGCGGCATCGGCAGCCAGGTAATCCGGTTGTTGCTGCGAGTCGTTGGCCTTGAAAGCCAGTGATTCGGCTTGCAGGAACGCATCCCAGGCTTGCGGGTTATGTGTCGGAATCGACGAGATACCCTGCTGTTCGGCGTGCGTGAGCTTCGCTTTCAGTACATCGGCAACTTTCTGCGCGACTTAACCTTCAACGCCAAAGATATTGTCCAGCGTGCGCGGATACGCCTCAGCCCATAGATGATTGTCGGAGGCGGCATCGATCAACTGCACGTTGATCAGCACCTGGTTGCCAGACTTCTGCACGCTGCCTTCGAGGATGGTCGTTACCCCGAGCTGCTTCGCAATGATCTTCAGATCATCCGGATGGCTGGCATATTTCTCGGTCGAGGTGCGCGAGATCACCTTCAGGTCGCCGATGCCGGCGAGCTTGGTCAGGATCATGTCCTGCATGCCGTCGGCGAAGTACGCGTTGCCCTTGTCTTCGCTGAGGTTCTCGAACGGCAGCACCGCGATGGAGCGTGGATCGATCTTCGCCTTCTCGGTGCTGATTTCGGCGGTGACGTGCGCAGTGGTCTGCGTCACTAGTGCCGCATCGCGTCGCGGCGCGAGCACAAATTTGTCGAATGCGAAATATGCGACTGCGATGACGGCGACGATCAGAATAAGGCGATCCATTCGCCGCGCAGTCTGCGGTGCAATGGACTGCTCCAATGGTACGTCTTCGTCACGCTTGAGCCCGGACGGCGTCAGTTCGAACACCCAGGCAATCACCATGGCCGGGACGAAACCGATTGCCAACAGGATCACCAAGCTGCGCGCGATCCAGTCCGGCGCGCCGAACATCGGCAGGATGGTCCCCGCCACCTGCACCAGCAACCACGCGCCGACCAAGTACAATCCGGCGGCACGGATCACGTTGCGGCGTTTGAGTTCGGCGAACAGGCTCACTGCTGCTTTTCCTTCGCGAGCCGGCGCAACGGTTCACGAATGGCGTTCGCGTAATACACCGTGAGATTGCCGAGGTCGGTACCGACGTCGGCGATGCGCAGTTGCAGAAGCGGAACGATGCGCGGATTCTTGTTCAGGATGGCATCCGCAGCTTCTATGGCTGCAGGCGAAAGCTCCGTTGCGCAGGGGTAGTCGAGCACATGCGCAATGTCTTTGTAATTGCCAACCGGCACAACGTGGTCGCCGCATTTGTCCGCAAGCGCCAGTTGGACATCGTACGGTATCGCCATGCGGAATTCCTTGCGATATTCCGAATGCTGCCCATTCTGTGTGATCTGGTCGATCACAGGATCCGTGTAAACACGCATCGCCAGATCGCGCAAGGCCGCGTCGTGGATCAGGCCGATCTCGCCGGTCGAAATCAGTTCGTCGTAGGTGGCGCGGCGGCGCGTGTTGCCATTGAACTGCGTGGCACGATA
>JBOHYL010000139.1:0-10370 GCA_050737915.1 Rudaea sp. | reverse complement strand
ACATTACGCCGTCTAAGAATGCGGGCATCGGCAGCTACACATTGCAGCAATTCAGCGATGCGTTGCGCACGGGAGTACGCGCCGACGGCGCGCGCCTGTATCCGGCGATGCCGTACACGGCCTACGCGCTGGTCACCGACGATGACGTGACGGCGCTCTATGCGTATTTCATGCAAGCGGTGAATGCGGTCGACACCAGACCACCGCCGACACGGTTGCCGTTTCCGTTCAATCTGCGCTGGTCAATGGCGGCGTGGAACATGTTGTTTCTCGACAGCAAGCCATTCACGCCCGATCCCGGCAAGAACGCGCAATGGAATCGCGGTGCGTATCTCGTTCGCGGCCTCGGACATTGCGGCACCTGCCATACGCCGCGCAATCTGCTGATGGCGGAAAATGTTTCACGGGAATTCGGTGGTGCGCAGCTCGGCCCGTGGTATGCGCCGAATATCACATCGGATGCGAACAGCGGAATCGGCGGATGGCAAGCGGGGGAGATCGTCGATTACCTGCATGCGGGTCACGCCGCAGGCAAAGCCCAAGCGGCGGGGCCGATGGCAGAAGCCGTCGATCACAGTCTGCAATACGTCGATGCCGGCGATTTGCAGGCGATCGCGAGTTTTTTGAAAACCACGCCGGCGCTGCACGACGCAGGCGACAGCAAACCCGTTTACGCCTGGGGCCAAGCCGGCAACACGCTCGACGGCATTCGCGGTGCGGATCCGCCGAAGGACTCCGAACAGTGGAGTGGCGCGCAACTCTACGATGCGTATTGCGCGACCTGTCACCAGGCGAGCGGCGAGGGCAGTTTCGATGGCGGATTGCCGTCGCTGTTCCACAACACGGCTACTGGCAGGCTAAACACCGACAACCTGGTGATGACGATGCTCGATGGCATCGACTACCGAACCGGCGCGGCAAGTATTCGCATGCCCGGATTCGCTGCGGAACTATCCGACGCGCAGGTCGCCAAACTCGGATCGTTCCTGCTCAAGCAGTACGGCAATCCCGAAGGCAAGGTCACGCCGGATCAGGTGCGCACGCTGCGCGCCGGCGGACCCGAATCGCATCTGGTGTCGCTGGCGCGGTTGGCTATGGTCACGGGCCTGCTGCTGGCCCTTGCCATCCTGGTTCGGCTAATTCGGCGCAAGCAGCGCCGGACTTCCTCGCGCCTGGCCTGATCACATGCGCAACAATTCACATGCGTTGCACTGCCTGGCACTCGGCGGCGCGCTGTGGCTATGCGCGTCGCCTGTCGGCGCGCAGAGCAGCGACTGGCTCGACCGGCCGACCTTGACTGGCGACTGGGGCGGCGCGCGGACGCAATGGCAGGACGACGGCATCACGCTACGCGCGCACTTGACCACCGAGAGCGCGGGCAACGTCTCCGGCGGCCACTACCAGACCGCCCGGTATACCCAGCAACTCGACTTCGGCGCCGATTTCGATCTTGCCAAACTCCGGGGCGTGCCGGGCGCGAGGATCCAGTTCACCGTCACCCAGCGTGACGGTCGCAGTCTCTCCAACGACGCGCTGGGCAACTTGTTCTCGACACAGGAACTGTATGGCGCTGGCCAGAACTTTCGCCTGGCCGAGTTGAACTATCAACAGGACCTGCTCGACAAGAAGATTTTCATCCAGCTGGGCTGGTCGCCGGTGGGCGATGACTTCGCGCGGCTGCCGGCGTTCTGCAATTTCCAGAACGGCATCATCTGCGGCCATGCCAATGCGATGACCACCAACAGCGGCGCGCACAACTTTCCCACCGCGCAATGGGGCGGGCACATCAAGTGGCGGCCCACGCCGAGCTTCTACATAACCGGCGGTATCTACCAGAACAACCCGAATGCGGGTAACGAGGACAAGGGCTGGAACCTCAGCTTCAAGAGCGTCGGCGCGTTCGTGCCGGTGGAGATGGGATGGAGCACGCGTCCCGACAACCCTCTGCCGGCCGATTTCAAGCTCGGCGCCTACTACAACACCGCCGGCACGCCCGACGTGCTCACCGACATCAACGGCTTCTCGGCCGGGCTCACCGGCGCGGCCTTCGAACACCACGATGGCCGCTCGGGCGGCTACTTCATCGCCGACAAGATGGTTTATCGCGAATCGCCCGACAGCAAACGCGGATTGTTCCTAGGTGCGATGGCTGGCGTGGGCGACGAGGCGACCGCGAAGTTCCGCGATTTCTGGCTGGTCGGCGGCCACTACCAGGGCACGTTCCCGGGTCGCGACAACGATGTGATTTCTTTCATGTTCGCGTCGTCGCGGATCAATCCGCGGCTGACGCAATACCAGCGCGACCGCAACAACATGACGCCCGGCGCCGGCGCCATTGCCATCCAGACCTACGAGAGCGTCGCCGAAATCGACTACGGAATGCGGCTGGCACCCTGGCTCGCGCTCCGCCCAAACCTGCAATACGTGATTCGTCCCGGCGGCACCGGAAAGATACCCGATGCCTTCGTGATCGGACTGTATACCCAAGTGACGTTCTGATTATCTGCAACGACGAACATAGCCAATCGTGACTTTTTGGGCGTATCGTTGGACTGCCAATCATCCGGCCCGTCAACACGAAGGAAATCCAAGCCCAGGCTTGATTTCTGATAGGGTCGAAGAGGCTCACACGTTGCGAGGTCGAAGATGCCCATCTTGCCGGCTGCCACGCCTGCTCCCGACTTTACCCTGCACTCGACGCCGGATCAGACCGTTTCGCTGTCGGAGTTTCGTGGTCGCAACGTGATCCTCGCGTTCTATCCTGCAGACTGGAGCCCGGTCTGCGGCGATCAACTCGCGCTGTACAACGAACTGCTTGGCGAGTTCGGCAAGTACAACGCCCAACTGCTCGCGATTTCGGTTGATGGTGCGTGGAGCCACGCCGCGCTGTCGCGCGATCGGAAATACCACTTTCCGTTGCTGTCGGACTTCCAGCCCAAAGGCGCGGTGGCGCGGACATACGGCGTATACGACGACAAGGACGGCGTCGCCGAACGCGCGCTGTTCGTGATCGATGGCGCCGGCACGATCCGCTGGAGTTACCTTTCGCCCATCGGCGTCAATCCGGGCGCCAACGGCATCCTCAAGGCCCTTGAAGCAATCGCGTCTGTACCACCTGCCGGCCGGAGGGCGTCATGAGGGACAACGTGCACGATCTTGTGATTCCGGTTACCGCGAACGACCATATCCAGGGCAACGCAGATGCTGCGATCACGCTGGTCGAATATGGGGACTACCAGTGCCCGGCCTGCGGCATGGCCTATCCGCAGATCAAGAGGATCCAGCGCAAGTTCGGGCCGGACCTGCGTTTCGTGTTCCGCAATTTCCCCTTGAGCGAAGCCCATCCGCTGGCGCGGCCCGCCGCCGAAGTCGCCGAGGCGGCGGCGACATTGCGCAATTTCTGGCCCATGCATGACTGGTTGTACGAATACCAGGAAACGTGGAGCGCCTACGGTGCCGAAGGGCTGGAAGCCGGGTTGCGCGCGCTGCGTCTTGACGAATCAGCAGTGGCGCGGGCGATCGGTGACAAGAGCATCGACGCGCGCATCCGCTCCGACTTCATGGGTGGTGTGCGCAGCGGCGTCAACGGCACGCCGGGTTTCTTCGTCAACGGCTATCGTCTCGACGGCGATTTCAGATCGCTGGAAGACGCCATCGCCGCAATGCTGGATCGGTGAGGAAACGAAACATGAGGGCGCGTGCCACGCGCAAACCCGGCCCACCAATACTTCTAAAGGAAAATGCCATGATGCTCGATTGGAACGAATATCGTCAGCAAATCGCCGCGGCAGTCGGCGACATCGGCAAGCTCAGTCCCGATACGGTGCGCGGGTATGCGCAACTGGGGAATGCCGGCAGCAAGACCAACAAGCTTGACGCCAAGACGCGCGAGCTGATCGCGCTCGGGGTGGCGGTGACGCGCCAATGCGACGGCTGCATCACCGTGCATATAGACGCCGCGGTAAGGCACGGCGCCACGCGCGAAGAAGTGATGGAAGCTCTAGGCGTTGCAATCGCGGTTAACGCCGGCGCTGCGCTGGTGTATTCCGCACGCACGCTGGACGCCTACGCCGCGCGGACAACCGGTTCCGGCTCGGTTTGACCGCAACAGAAACAATCGACGCGACTCATTTTTCGTAGTTCACATCAACCAGTGAAGGGAGGGAGCAATGGACAAGTTAATTGCGGTTGCCGCACGTTTGCTGATGTCGCAGATTTTCATCATCTCGGGTTGGGGCAAGGCCATGGCCTACACAGCGACCGCGGGATACTTTACCTCGCTCGGCATACCGATGGCGGGTGTCGTCACGCCGCTGGTCATATTGATCGAGTTGGGCGGTGGTCTCGCCTTGTTGTTCGGTTTCAAGACGCGTTGGGTGGCCGCGGTGATTGCCGCCTTCACCGTCGGATCGGCACTGATCGCGCACATGAATTTCGCCGATCAAGGACAGATGATCAACTTCATGAAGAACCTTGCGATGACCGGCGGCCTGCTGATGTTCGTCAAATACGGCGCGGGCGGGGCGAGCATCGACGAAAAACTCGGCTCGCGCTAGATACGATCATCCGCCGGTCATGGAAGAACTCGGCAAGCGCCTGACGGAATCGGAGGCTGTCCGGCGCTACGGCCTCGTTCGCGCCGGAATTGCGGACGGCGTTGCGGTCACGTTTCTGGATCTCGACGCCGAAGAAATCCGAGTGGTCGCCGGTGGTCACTCGGATCCTGCCGTATCGCTGGCCATGTCCATCGGTTACGGTCAGGTTGCACGGACCTGCTTCAGGCATGCACCGCCGACGCCCGGGGAGATCGAAACCGCCATCGCAGTCGTCGAAGACGAACTGATGAAATACCGCTTCGCGATTCCGCGCAATTCGGCGTTGTTCGCCACCAACAACATGTTGAATCGGATTGCGCAGGCCGCCGGCGATGAGGGCAATGAAATTCTCGGCGTTGAACTCGTCGAAGCAACCTTTGAAAGACTGGCAGCGATCGTGCTCGGCAGGCCGGCCGCACAGGATGCGATTCCGACCGATGCGGGGTTTGCCGCGGCGCTGACCATCCTGCGGGAATTCATGCATCACTTCGGGTTTGAATCGGTAACCATCCTGCCGGCCTAGGTTTATCATTTACCGCATCTCGAGCTGGGCGTGACGGCTTGGCTGACTTTGAGGTCCGCTGCGTGAGGACAATGTGCATACCCTCGTCTCGCTGATCGACCTGATTGGCACTTTTGTTTTCGCGATCAGTGGCGCAACCATTGCGATACGCCGCGACCTGGATCTGTTCGGCGTGCTCGTGCTCTCGTTCGCCGCGGCGACGGCCGGTGGAATATGCCGCGACGTGCTGATTGGCGCAATTCCGCCGGCCGCACTGACCAACCTGTGGTACCTAGGCGTTTCCTGCGTTGCCGGAATCCTGACGTTTTACCGCTACGCCGATGTGGAACGCATGCGCAATCCCGTGCAGATCTTCGATGCGGCCGGGCTCGCGCTGTTCGCCGTGACCGGTGCCACCAAGGCCTTGGAATTCCACCTGGAACCAGTCAGTGCCATCCTGCTCGGCATGTTGACCGGAATTGGTGGCGGCATCGCCCGCGACGTTCTCGTCGCGCAGGTTCCGGTCGTGCTGCGCGCCGATTTTTATGCGATGGCGGCCCTGATCGGGGCAGCCGTCGTGGTGATCGGGCACGAACTCCAGTTCGCAGCCGCGCCGTCGATGGCCGTCGGTGCGCTGCTGTGCTTTGCGCTGCGTTTCATGGCGATTAGGCGCGGCTGGCGTTTGCCGAGCGCGCGCGTGAAAGGACCGTCGAAGCCGGGGCAGGGTGACAGCGCGACCTGACGGATCGGCATGAGGAAAACGACGTTAATCCTGCCAGTTGTGATTTGTTGCGGCCATGCCTTCGCAGACACGGTCGAACAAACCAGCTTGTCACCCATTGTCATAACGGCCACGCGTACGCCGCAAGCAGTGTTCGACGTGCCAGCCTCGATCGACGTCGTGGCCGTCGATACGGCAGGGGCGTACACGCTTGGCGTCGATCCGTCCGAATATCTGGAGGGCATTCCCGGCCTGCTGACCCGCAATCGGCAGAACTACGCGCAAGACGAACAAATCTCGATCCGCGGCTTCGGCGCGCGCTCGACGTTTGGCGTGCGCGGCGTGCGCCTGTATGTGGATGGCATTCCGGCGACAATGCCGGACGGGCAGGGACAGGTATCGAACTTCCCGCTTGGCTCGGCCGACCGCATCGAAGTACTGCGCGGCCCGTTTTCGGCGCTGTACGGCAACTCGTCCGGTGGCGTCATCCAAATCTTCACCGCCGATGGAACCGAGCAGCCCGAACGGCGTTTCGATGCGACCGCTGGCAGCTACGGTACATTTCATCTCGGCGCGAACGCACGCGGACGCGACGGCAACCTCGACTACAACGTAGGCTTGTCGCAATTCCATACCGACGGCTATCGCGGCCACGGCTATGCCGAGCGCAGCAACGGCAACGCCAAGTTCGCCCTCGATCTCGGCGCAGGCCGCACGCTCACCCTGCTGGCGAACACCGTAGCGCTACCCAACGCCGACGATCCGCTCGGCCTGACACGCACGCAATTAGAGACCGATCCACGCCAGGCCGTCGCCAGCGCCGCCCAGTTCGATACGCGCAAGAGCGTGCACCAGCAGCAGGGCGGCGCAATCTACGAGCAGTCACTGAGCGAAACGCAGAGCCTGCGCGTGCTCGGCTATTTCGGCCATCGCGAGGTCGAGCAGTTCCAGTCGATTCCGGTCGTCGCGCAAAATGCACCGACCAGCCCCGGAGGTGTCATCGATCTCGGCGGCGACTACGGCGGCGGCGACGCGCGCTGGACCTACACGAGCGTCATCGCCGGCCAGCCATTCGAGCTGTCTCTCGGCATCAGCCACGACCGCCAAGACCAACACCGCCAAGGCTACGATAACTACCTCGGCAGCGCACTCGGCGTGAAGGGCACGCTGCGTCGCGACGAGCAAGACATCGTCGACGACTTTGACCAGTACGTGCAGGCGACCTGGAATGTTTCCGATCGCTGGCTCGCCAGCCTCGGCGCGCGCCACAGCGATGTAAAGTTCAGTGTCGAAGACCGCTACACCGCGCCCGGAAATCCTGACGACAGCGGTCGCGCCGATTACTCCGCGACGACGCCAGTAGCTGGCCTGCTGTATCGCGCGCGCGCCGACTGGCACCTCTACGCCTCGTATGGCAAGGCCTTCGAGACACCGACGTTCAATGAGCTCGGTTACCGCCCCGACGGCAGCGCCGGCATCAACTTCGCGCTCATGCCCGCGCGCAGCCGCAACGTTGAGACCGGTTCGAAGTGGCGCCTCGGCAACGGTGCGGAGTTCGACGCCGCAATGTTCCAGTCCAACACGCGCAACGAGATCGCCGTCGCCAACTCGAGCGGCGGTCGCACGACTTACCAGAACGTCGATCGCTCGCGCCGGCGCGGCGCGGAATTCAAGCTCGACCTGCCGTTCGCGACGCGATGGCATGCACAGCTAGCCTATACGTATCTCGATGCGAAATTCCTCTCGTCATTCTTCACGTGCCCGGCCGCCTCGACCTGCACGAAACCAAACACGCCCGTCGCTGCTGGCGCGCGCATCCCCGGGGTGCCTCGCTCGGACTTCTACGCCGCGCTGCGCTGGGGCGAGGCGCTCGGCTGGAATGCGTCGGCCCAGGCGAGTCTGGCCAGCGCTACGCCGGTCAACGACCTCGACACGCAGTCGGCGCCGGGCTATGCCACGTTAGGTCTCGGTGCCGGCTACGCGTTCGAACACGGCAGGGCGAACGTCACTGCCTTTCTGCGCCTAGACAACCTGTTTGGCAAGAACTACGCCGGATCTGTCATCGTCAACGAGAGCAACGGTCGCTACTACGAGCCCGCGCCGGGGCGTTCCGTGTTCGCGGGTATGCGCGTGACATGGGAGCCGTGACCCTTCACGAAGGGTGATCGTGGATCAGGCCTTCAATATTGACGACCAGCGCCGAATTCTTGGCGGCAGTATTGCCAATGTACCCACGCGGGTGTAAGAAATACCTCCTTGCCTGGAGGTTAGGAGTGCTGCGATATAAACACGTGCAGTCACGTTGGCGGCCATTGTCCTGAGTGGCTGCGCCAATGCTCCGAATCGTCCGCCTGGCGCGGCGACGGCGCCCGGCGACACCGGTGGCCATCCTTAAATAAAGTTGGTGTGGCAATTGGTAATGGAGGTGCCTGTGAATTTGCCTTCCCGTCACTGTCAGAAAAATGGTAACGGTCGTTTTCCGGTACGACTTGCCTTGGCAGCGGTATTGCTGTGTGTGGCGGCTTCCACGCACGCGGCCGGCAGGCTGGATAAAAAAGTGATCGCCGAAGCGAGCGGTGCCTCCGTTACTACTACGCCGGACGGTATCGTAAGGATTGGTTGGTCGCGCACCGATGTCGCGGTCACGGTGGACGGCATGAAACTGGCGCCGGCTGCAGGTTTGGGTTCGTGGGCCGCCTTTGCTCCAATGGGCAACGGCGCAATGGTCATGGGCGATACCGTGGTGTTCGAGGACGAAGTCGATGCGGCGATGGATACGGCGTTCGCGCACGGCTTGAGCGTCACTGCCGTACACAATCACTTTTTTCATGACGCACCAAAAGTATACTTCATGCACATCGGCGGCAACGGAGCGCCGGAAGCGCTTGCCTCGGGAGTCAAAGCGGTGTGGGCCGCGATCCGCGCGGTTCGTGCTGCGCACGCGCAACCGGCGACCAGCTTCGGTGGCCCGACGCCCGTCACGGGACAGGTCGACGCCGCAGCAGTCGCCAGGATCGTTGGCCAACCAGCAACCGACACCCAAGGGGTGGCGAAGGTCACGATCGCGCGCAATGGTACGATGCAGGGCATGCCGGTAGGCGGCTCCATGGGTTTGAGCACGTGGGCTGCCTTTAGCGGTACCGGTCAGCTCGCCGCCATGGACGGCGATTTCATCGTGACAGCCGAAGAATCGCAGCCGGTACTGCATGCGCTGCGAAAAAACGGCATACATGTCGTCGCGCTGCATAGCCACATGATGGGTGAGCAACCCAATTTCTACTTCGCGCACTTCTGGGCGACCGGCAAGGTCAATGATCTTGCGCGAGGCTTCCGCGCGGCGTTGGATGCTCAAGCGGCCGTAAATAAATCCTGATGTGCAAGGCAATCCCTTGCGCAAATGTGCTGATGACGTGTCAGCAAACGCAACCCGTCAGTGCAGAGCGCCGGGATCACCCGGACCTGCGGAACCGTTACTTCGTCGCCAACCATGCGCGCGTCGCGACGACCATGGCTTCGACGCCAGTGCGCAGGGTCGGATGGATGACCGGCGCGAAGCGGGGGTTGTGGTTGGTTGGCAGATCGTTGAGTCGGCCCGCAGCCTTCGCCTTCGCGTAGATCTCCGCATCGGTACCGCCGACGAACCAGAACACCGAAGGTACTTTCCATTGCGCGCCGAAGCAGCCGAAGTCTTCGCTTGCCGAGGTCGGCAGAGTTTTCTCGACGCGCCCATCCACGAAATACTGACGGAATGCATCGCCGACCTTCCGGTTCGCATCGGCATCGTTGACGACCAGCGCGTAATGATCCAGCGGCGTAATTTCAGGCGGTTTCGGCGCACCCGACGCAGCTGCTTCCGCGTTGACGATGCGCGTGATCGCGGCGAGCACGCGCTGGCGTACGCCCTCGTCGAAGGTGCGCACGTTGAGTTTGATGATCGCCTCGTCGGGGATAACGTTCTCCTTCGTGCCGGCCTGCAGCGCGCCGATCGTGACCACGGCGGCTTCGGTCGCGGCGAGTTCGCGTGACACGATTGTTTGCAGGCGAAGCACGGTCGCCGCGGCCATCACCACCGGGTCAATGCTTGCCTGCGGCATCGAACCATGTGCGCCGCGGCCGAACAAACGGATCTGCAAGCTGTCGCCGGCGGAGGTGATCACGCCGGCACGACCGCTGATCGTGCCGGCCACGCCGACCATCACGTGCTGGCCGAGTACGATATCGGGCTTCGGAAAGCGCTTGAAGAGGCCATCGTCGATCATGGCCTGCGCGCCAGTGCCGGTTTCCTCTGCCGGCTGGAACACCCCCATCACCGTTCCGCTCCAGTCCTCACGCGCCTGAGCGAGCAGGGTGGTCGCCCCGATCAGCCAGGTGACGTGCATATCGTGGCCACAAGCATGCATCACCGGTACCGTATGGCCATCTTTGTCCTTCGCCGTGACCTTGCTCGCGTACGGCAGTCCAGTCTGCTCCGCGACTGGCAACGCGTCCAGGTCGGCGCGCAGCATCACGGTCGGGCCGTCGCCGTTGCGCATCAGGCCGACCACGCCGGTAC
>JBOHYL010000138.1:0-7126 GCA_050737915.1 Rudaea sp. | reverse complement strand
GGCGGGATACCTGCTGGCGGAAAGCCAGGCGCCGCGGCGCCTCGTGCGCCTGACCAATGCGCTGTTCGGCTGGCTGCCGGGCGGATTGGCGATCGTCTCGGTATGCGCCTGCACCTTGTTCACCGCGTTCACCGGCGCGACCGGTGTCACCTTGATCGCGCTCGGCGCGGTGCTGTATCCGGCGTTGCGCCAGGCGCATTACGAGGAACGCTTTTCACTGGGCCTGCTCACCGCCGCCGGCAGTCTCGGGCTTTTGCTGGTGCCGTCGATGCCGCTGATTTTGTACGGCGTGGTCGCCCAGCAATTCCACACCACGCCGCCGGTCAGCATCGATGCGCTGTTCAAGGCGGGGTTGCTGCCGTGCCTGCTCATGGTCTTGATGCTGTCGATCTACAGCGCGTGGAAGGCGCGCGATCTGCCGCGCCCGCCGGCGTCCAGCGGACGCGAAGTGTGGGCGGCGCTCAAGGATGCGGCCTGGGAATTGCCCTTGCCCTTTGTCATCCTGATCGGCATCTACACCGGCAAACTGGCCGCGTCCGAAGCCGCCGCGGCAACGGCGCTGTACGTGCTGATCGTGACGGTGCTGATCCGCCGCGAAATCAAATTCGTGGAATTGCCGCGCGTGATCCGCGAAGCCATGTTGCTGGTCGGCGCCATCCTGATCGTGCTCGGATTTTCGCTGGCGCTGACGAACTGGTTGATCGACGGCGACGTGCCGGAAAAACTGTTTTCGGCCCTGCAGGCGGGGATTTCCGGCAAGTTCGCCTTCCTGCTGCTGCTCAACGCGTTCCTGCTCGTGTTCGGCATGCTGCTGGAAGGATTCCCGGCGATCATCATCCTGGTGCCGCTGATCCTGCCGGTAGCCACGCACTACGGCATCGATCCGGTGCACCTGGGGATCATTTTCCTCGCCAACCTGCAGATCGGCATCTTCCTGCCGCCGGTCGGCATGAACATCTTCATCGCCAGTGCGCGCTTCAACCAGCCGGCCACGCGCATCGTGCGCGCGAGCCTGCCGTTCTACGCGATCCTGCTCGCGGCAGTACTCATCATCACCTACGTGCCCGAACTGTCCTTGTGGCTGGCGCGCTGAAATCGCCCCGGAATCCCGGGCGAGTGGCAGGAGCGGCGCGGAGTCTGTAAAATAGGGCATGCGCATACTTACCGAAGCTCTCACCTTCGACGACGTCTCGCTCGTCCCCGCGTATTCGAATGTTCTGCCACGCGACGTCAGCCTGGCTACTCAACTCACGCGCCACATCCGCCTGAACATGCCGGTCGTCTCGGCCGCGATGGACACGGTGACCGAAGCGCGCCTCGCCATCACCATGGCGCAGTCCGGCGGCATCGGCATCATCCACAAGAACATGTCCATCGAACAGCAGGCCGCCGAAGTGCGCCTGGTCAAGAAGTTCGAAGCCGGCGTGATCCGCGATCCGATCACGGTCGGCCCGGAAACCTCGATCGGCGAAGTGATGCAGATCGTACGTGCGCACGACATCTCCGGCGTGCCGGTCGTCGACGGCGAGAACCTGGTCGGCATCGTCACCAGTCGCGACCTGCGCTTCGAAACCAAGCCCGAGGATCCGGTGCGTCACATCATGACGCGCAAGGAAAAACTCGTCACGGTGAAGGAGGGCGCGAGCGAAGACGAGGTGCTGCGCCTGCTGCACAAGCATCGCATCGAAAAGGTGCTGGTGGTCAACGACGCGTTCCAGTTGCGCGGCCTGATCACGGTGAAGGACATCCAGAAGGCGCGCGACAATCCGCATTCGGCCAAGGACAGTCACGAACGCCTGCGCGTCGGTGCGGCGGTCGGCGTTGGCGGCGATACCGAACAGCGTGTCGCGGCATTGGTGGAGGCGGGCGTCGACGTGCTCGTGGTCGATACCGCGCACGGCCATTCGCAGGGCGTGGTCGACCGCGTACGCTGGGTGCGCAAACACTTCCCGACGATGTCGGTGATCGGCGGCAATATCGTGACCGGCGACGCGGCCAAAGCGCTGATCGATGCCGGTGCGGATGCGGTCAAGGTTGGCGTGGGTCCTGGTTCCATCTGCACTACGCGTGTCGTCGCCGGCGTTGGCGTGCCGCAGATCTCCGCGGTGAGCATGGTCGCCGAAGCGATCAAGGGCAGCGGCGCCTGCCTGATCGCCGACGGCGGCATCCGTTATTCCGGCGACATCGCCAAGGCGCTTGCGGCCGGCGCAAACTGCGTGATGATCGGTGGCATGTTCGCCGGTACCGAAGAGGCGCCCGGCGAAGTCGAGCTGTACCAGGGCCGTTCGTACAAGAGCTATCGCGGCATGGGTTCGCTCGGCGCGATGCAGAAAGGTTCCAAGGATCGTTACTTCCAGGACGAGACCGACGCCGACAAACTCGTGCCCGAAGGCATCGAAGGCCGCGTGCCGTATCGCGGACCTTTGCGCAACATCCTGCATCAGTTGTCCGGCGGCTTGCGCGCAGCGATGGGTTACGTCGGCTGCGCGACGGTCGAAGAGATGCACTCCAAGCCGCAATTCGTGCGCATCACCAGCGCCGGCGTGCGCGAGTCGCATGTGCACGATGTGACGATCACCAAGGAAGCGCCGAATTATCGCTTGGACTGATTGCGCCGCATGCAGAACATCCATTCCGACAAAATTCTGATACTCGATTTCGGCGCGCAGTACACGCAACTGATTGCGCGACGCATCCGCGAGATCGGTGTGTACTGCGAGATCTGGGCGTGGGATCACGATCCGGCCGAAATCGCCAAATTCGCGCCGAAGGGAATCATCCTTTCCGGCGGTCCCGAATCGACAATAGAGGCGAACGCGCCGAACGCGCCGCAGGCTGTGTTCGATGCCGGCGTGCCGCTGCTCGGCATCTGCTATGGCATGCAGACCATGGCCGCGCAGCTCGGCGGCAAAACCGAAGCAGGGCACACGCGCGAGTTCGGTCATGCGCAACTGTCGATCGCCGCGGCCTGCGGTTTGTGGCAGGGATTCGCGACTCCGGCAAGTTCGGTCGATGTCTGGATGTCGCACGGCGACCGCGTCGTCGCGCTGCCGCCGGGATTTTCCGTCACCGCGGCAACGCACGATCTGCCGATTGCGGCGATGGCCGATGATGCGCGCCATTGGTACGGCGTGCAATTCCATCCCGAAGTCACGCATACGCAAGGCGGTGCGGAATTGCTGCGGCAATTTGTCGTCGGCATCTGTGCCTGCGAAACGCTGTGGACGGCCGCCAACATCATCGAAGACGCGGTCGCACGCGTTCGCGCCAAGGTCGGTTCGGAGCGCGTACTGCTTGGATTGTCCGGCGGTGTGGATTCATCCGTGGTCGCCGCGCTGCTCAAGCGCGCGATCGGCGATCAATTGACTTGCGTGTTCGTCGACACGGGCCTGTTGCGCTGGCGCGAAGGCGATCAGGTCATGGCGACGATGCACGAACACATGGGCGTGAACGTCATTCGTGTAAATGCTGCTGCGCGCTACTTCGAGGCATTGGCAGGCATCGCCGATCCGGAAGCCAAGCGCAAGATCATCGGCAAGCTTTTCATCGAGATATTCGATGAGGAGTCGGCAAAACTAGATGGCATCCGCTGGCTCGCACAGGGCACGATTTATCCGGACGTGATCGAGTCGGCTGGCAGCAAGACCGGCAAGGCGCACGTGATCAAGTCGCACCATAACGTCGGCGGCCTTCCAGAAGGCATGCGTTTCGAGCTGATCGAACCGCTGCGCGAGCTGTTCAAGGACGAAGTGCGCCGCATCGGCGTCGAACTCGGCCTGCCGCGCGAGATGGTGTACCGGCATCCATTCCCCGGACCCGGCCTCGGCGTGCGCGTGCTCGGCGAGGTGAAGCCGGAGTACGTCGAGCTGCTGCAGCGCGCCGACGACATCTTCATTGGCGAACTGCGCGCGGCGGATCTATACGACAAGGTCAGCCAGGCGTTCGCCGTGTTCCTGCCGGTGAAATCCGTGGGCGTGGTCGGCGATGCGCGCGCCTACGAATGGGTGATCGCGCTGCGCGCGGTCGAGACCATCGATTTCATGACCGCGCACTGGGCGCATCTGCCGTACGACTTCCTCGGCAAGGTCTCGAACCGTATCATCAATGAGCTGCGTGGTATTTCACGCGTGGTCTACGACGTGAGCGGCAAGCCGCCAGCCACCATCGAGTGGGAATGAGCGCGTTCACGCCCGATGACGAGCGCTTCATGCGTCGCGCACTGGAGCTGGCGCAGCACGCAGCCGATGAACATGCCGAGGTTCCGGTCGGCGCGGTACTTGTCCTCGACGGCGAAATCGTGGGCGAGGGCTGGAACCACAATATCGGTGGCAACGACCCGACTGCGCACGCTGAAATCGCCGCGCTTCGCGACGCGGGGCGCAACCTCGGCAATTACCGTTTTCCGGGAGCGATGCTGTACGCAACGCTTGAGCCCTGCGTCATGTGCGCAGGCGCCATCGTGCATGCGCGTGTCGCGCGCGTGGTCTTTGCTGCCGCCGATCCGAAAACCGGCGCAGCCGGCAGTGTTTTCGATACTCTGATTTCGGAAAAGCACAATCATCGCGTCGAAGTCGCGCGCGGACTGTGCTCGGATGAGGCGTCCAATCTGCTGCGCGAATTTTTCCGCAATCGCCGTGGCGCATGATGCTGCCACCATCCGAAACAGGCATAGCACCCGGAAAAACCGCGAATTATTGAAAACTTAACGGGTGAGGGGTAAAAGGAGTTCGCAAGCTGCTTCCACTGAAGGATTTCACGTGGACCCAAGCGCTTTGAAATTCGATCGAACGGATATCGAGAATCCCGCTCGGCGCACAGTATTGGCCGGGTTGCTGACGGCTTACACCGCAGCGCTGATCCCTTGGGCACTCGCCGAACCTGCGCATGGCGCGGAACATGGAGCCTTCGCGGCACTTTCGGCAATCCTGGTCGGCAGAGCAATGCTGGATTCGGCGCAGACCGACAGGCTGTTCGATCAACTTGCTGCGGACGACAAGCGCTTCGCTGCCGATGCGCAAGCACTGCTCGACGTAATCAATCAGCGTCATATCGATCCGCTGCAACTGCAACAGGTGCTCGATGCCGAGCAATCTCCGCTCGCGCCCTTGCCGCGCCAGATCATGACAGCCTGGTGTCTCGGCGTGGCCGGCAGCGGTGAGCAGGCGCGTTGCGTCGCCTATGAAACCGCGATGAACGCGCAGATGGTCGCTGATGTCCTGAAACCACCGACGTATGCCTATGGCGTCTACGGCAGTTGGGAAACCAAGCCCGCGTCGAAGGAAGTCGGCTGATGGCCGAGGAGCATGCTGCCGAGGTTGTCGTTATCGGTTCCGGCATCTGCGGTGCGCTGGCCGCGTGGAAACTCGCGCAGCAAGGCGCCTCGGTGCTGATGCTCGAAGCCGGACCGCGACTGGATCGCGGGCGCTTGGTCGCCGCATTCCGGAATTCGCCGCGCAAGAGCGACTGGATGGCGCCGTATCCCGCCGTGCCGTGGGCGCCGCATCCGATCTTCAAACCGAAGGATAACGGTTACCTGATCCAGGCGGGGCCTTATCCGTATCCGGCCGAATACATCCGTGCAGTCGGTGGCACCACCTGGCACTGGGCCGCGCAGGCCTGGCGGCTGGTGCCGAACGATGTGCGCCTGAAGAGTCTGTACGGCGTCGGCGTCGACTGGCCGTTGAGCTACGAGGAACTCGACCCGTGGTACCAGCAAGCCGAGGAAATTCTCGGCGTGGCCGGCGCCGACAACACCGGCTCGCCGCGCAAGCAGCCGTTTCCGATGCAACCCGTTGCCGAACCCTGGGCGATGCGGCGTTTTCGCGAACGCCTCGCTCCAGCATTCCCGGTCGTCGCGAATACGGTCGCACGCAACAGCCGCAGCTACGGCGGCCGGCCCGCCTGCGTCGGCAACAACAGTTGTCAGCCGATCTGCCCGGTCAATGCGCAGTATCTTGGCATCAATGCGGTCGAAGCGGCGGAGAAGGCCGGCGTGCGGCTGATCGCGAATGCCGTCGTCTACAAGATCGAACACGATGCGCGCGGACGCATTGTCGCCGTGCACTACTACGAACCGGACAAGACCTCGCACCGCATTACGGCCGACATGTTCATCCTCGCCGCGAACGGCATCGAGAGTCCCAAGCTGCTGTTGCTGTCGGCGAGCGACAAATATCCGAATGGACTGGCGAACAGTTCCGGTGCCGTCGGCCGCCATCTGATGGATCACCCCAGCACCTCGCTCGCGTTCTATGCGGATGAGGAGTTGTGGCTGGGCCGCGGCCCGCAGAGCCCGAGTTCGATCAACACGATGCGCGACGGCGCGTTCCGCGCGCAGCATGCGGCTTATCGCCTGGACTTCACCAATATCTCGCAGGTATTGAGCGCAACCGAGGCGCTGATCGCCGAGGGTGTGTATGGCGCCGAGTTCGAGAAGCAGTTGCGCTATCGCGCCGCGCATCAGGTCAGTGTCAAGAACGTCCTTGAAGTGCTGCCGAACCCCGACAACCGCATCGTGCTCAGCAGCCAGAAGGATGCGCTGGGCATCCCAAAACCTGAGGTGCACTACGCCATCGACGACTACACGCGGCGCGGAGCCGAGGTGTCGAAAGCGGACTTTGCCAAGATCGCCGAACTGATGGGCGGCACGGGCTTGCGTTACAGCGCCGAAGGCCAGTTCGCCAACAATCAGCACATCACCGGCACGTTGAGCATGGGTGATGATCCGGCGACATCCGTCGTTGATGGCTTCGGACGCACGCACGATCACGAAAACCTGTTCATTTGCAGTACCGGAATCATGCCCACCGCAGCGACGATGAACTCCACGCTGACTGCGGTGGCACTCGCGCTGCGTACCGTCGATCATATTCGTCCTGCCAAGCTGGTCAGCACCCATGCGCTTGTCGGCGACGAAGTGGACGTGTCATGACGATGCGGCGCGCACGTGTCGCGGGAATGCTGCTGCTCGCCGCGGGCACCGTCGCCGCAGCCGATTCGGCGGACTCGACAGTCGCGCGTGGCAAGTACCTGGCTATCCTCGGTGATTGCGCAGCCTGCCACACGGCGCCTGGCGGCAAACCGTTTGCCGGCGGTGTCGCGATTGCGACGCCGGTCGGCGCCGTTG
>JBOHYL010000137.1:0-57122 GCA_050737915.1 Rudaea sp. | reverse complement strand
GACTGTCGCGCCACCATCGGCGAAGTCGGCAATTCCGAACACAACCTGCGCAAGTTGGGCAAGGCCGGCGCCAAGCGCTGGCGCGGCATCCGCCCGACCGTTCGCGGCGCGGCGATGAATCCGGTGGGCCATCCGCACGGCGGTGGCGAGGCCAAGGCCGGCCAGGGCAATCCGCATCCGGTTTCACCGTGGGGTCAGCCGGCCAAGGGCTACAAGACGCGCAAGAACAAGCGCACCAACCAGTTTATCGTGCGCGACCGCAGAGGCTAAGCCATGGCACGTTCATTGAAGAAAGGCCCGTTTGTCGACCTGCACCTGCTTAAAAAGGTCGATAGCGCGGTTTCCAGCAACAGCAAGAAGCCGATCAAGACCTGGTCGCGACGCTCGATGATCCTGCCGGAAATGGTCGGTCTGACCATCGCCGTGCACAACGGCAAGGCGCACGTTCCGGTGCTGGTCAACGAAAACATGGTCGGGCACAAGCTCGGCGAGTTCGCCGCCACGCGCGTCTTCAAAGGCCACTCGGCCGACAAGAAGGCCGCAGAGGTCAAGAAGTAATAGCGGCTTCCAACAGGATATGACGACGATGCAAGCCAAAGCTACGCAAGCCCACGCACCGCAGGCCAAAGCGATCCTGCGCGGCGTGCGCATCTCACCCCAGAAAGCTCGCCTGGTCGCCGACCAGGTACGCGGTCTGCCGGTGGGGCGCGCCACGGATCTGCTCAAGTTCAGCGACAAGAAAGCCGCGCAGCTGGTCAAGAAGGTGCTGCTTTCGGCGGTCGCCAACGCCGAGAACAACCTTGGCGCCGACGTGGACGAGCTCAAGGTCGCCACGATCATGGTCGACGAAGGTCCGCGCCTGAAGCGCATGCACGCGCGCGCCAAGGGCCGCGGCTCGCAAATCATCAAGCGTACCAGCCACATCACCGTGGTCGTGGGCAGCTGAGGAAAACACGATGGGTCACAAAGTTCATCCAACCGGTATCCGCCTCGGCATCTCCAAGGACTGGAATTCCAAGTGGTTCGCCAACAAGCGTGAATACGCGCAGTACCTGTCCGCCGACCTGAAAGTGCGCGAACTGCTGCACGAGAAGCTGGCTCAGGCCGGTGTGTCGCGCATCCAGATCGAGCGTCCGGCCAAGACCGCGCGCATCACCATTCACACGGCGCGTCCGGGTGTGGTGATCGGCAAGAAGGGCGAGGATATCGAGAAGCTGCGCAAGCAGGTGACAAAAATGATGGGTGTGCCGGCGCATATCAATGTCGCCGAGGTGCGCAAGCCCGAGATCGATGCGCAGCTCGTCGCCGAATCCATCGCCCAGCAGCTCGAGCGCCGCATCATGTTTCGGCGCGCGATGAAGCGTGCGGTCGGCAATGCCATGCGTCTGGGCGCGCTTGGCATCAAGGTCAACGTCGGTGGCCGTCTGAATGGCGCGGAAATCGCGCGCTCGGAGTGGTACCGCGAGGGTCGCGTGCCGTTGCACACCTTGCGCGCAGACATCGACTACGGTTTTGCCCAGGCCAAGACGACCTATGGAATCATCGGCGTCAAGGTGTGGGTGTACAAGGGCGAGATTTTCGACCTGCACGCGGCGGCGGCGGAGAGCAAGGACGACGCGCGCGAATCCGCGCCGCCGGCGCGCGAACGCCGCGATCGTACTGATCGGGATCAGCGCGAACATCGTGAACCGCGCGAGCGTCGTGAACCGCGCGCGGCGAAAAATTGAAGAGTGCGGTCAGGATGGCCGCTTTTTGATTCTCGCGCTCAGGGATGAGCGCAAAAAGAGAGAAAGATTATGTTGAAACCCAAACGCACCAAATACCGCAAGGTCCAGAAGCAGCGCAACCGCGGCCTGAGCTTTGTTGCCAACAAGGTCAGCTTCGGCGAATACGGCCTGAAGGCGACCACGCACGGTCATCTGACCGCGCGCCAGATCGAGGCTGCGCGCCGTTGCGTCACGCGTTTCGTCAAGCGCGGCGGCAAGCTGTGGATCCGTGTCTACCCGGACAAGCCGATCAGCAAGAAGCCGATCGAGGTCCGCATGGGCAACGGCAAGGGCAACGTCGAGTTCTGGGTCGCCGTCGTGCAACCCGGCCGCATGCTCTATGAAATCGAGGGCGTGACCGAAGCTGAGGCACGCGAGGCGTTCCGCCTGGCCGCGGCCAAGTTGTCGGTGCAGACCACATTCGTGAATCGTACGGTGCTGTGATGGAACTCAAAGAGCTTCGCAAGCAATCCGCGCTGGACCTGAACGAGCAATTGCTCGATCTGCGCCGCGAGCAATTCAACCTGCGCATGCAGAAGGGCGCGGGCAACCAGGCGCAGACGCACCATTTCAAGCGTGTGCGCCGCGAGATCGCGCAGATCAAGACCCTGCTCGGCCAGCCGACCGCTGGCGCGAAGAAATGAAGGCGACGGCAATGAGCGAACAAGCCAACAATCCCGGCCAGAAGGCGCAACGAGCGATCGAAGGTCGCGTGGTCAGCAACAAGATGCACAAGACCGTCACCGTGCTGCTCGAGCGCCAGGTGCAGCATCCGCTGTACGGCAAGATCGTGCGCCGCTCCACCAAGGTGCACGCGCACGACGAAAACGGCCAGTGCAAGGAAGGCGACACCGTCCGCATCGTCGAATGCGCGCCGATTTCAAAGACCAAAAACTGGCGCGTCGTTGAAGTCGTCGCGCACGCGGCAACCTGACGTGGCAGCGAGGAGAATCCCATGATCCAGATGCAAACCACGCTGGCCGCGGCCGACAACAGCGGCGCCAAGGAACTGATGTGCATCAAGGTGCTCGGTGGCTCCAAGCGCCGTTATGCCGGCATCGGCGACGTCATCAAGGTATCGATCCGCGATGCGATTCCCCGCGGCAAGGTCAAGAAGGGCGAAGTCTACGACGCCGTGGTGGTGCGCACGCGCAAAGGCGTGCGGCGCGCCGACGGTTCGCTGATCCGCTTCGACGGCAATGCCGCCGTGCTGCTCAACAACAAACTTGAGCCGATCGGTACGCGCATCTTCGGGCCGGTCACGCGCGAGCTGCGCAGCGAGCGCTTCATGAAGATCGTGTCGCTCGCGCCGGAAGTGCTGTAAGGAATGCTTTTGAGCCCCCTTAAGTTAAGGGGGCGGCGAAAGCCAGGGTTGTGGAAGTGCGGCAGCGTGGGTCGAGGTCAACAACGATCCGCGCTTAACTGAAATAAAGGGTTACGTTATGAACCGAATTCGCAAAGGTGATCACGTCATCGTGATCACCGGCAAATACAAGGGCCAGAAAGGCGAAGTACTGCGCGTCGCGGAAGAGCGCGTCTACGTGCAGAACATCAACCTGGTCAAGCGCCACACCAAGCCGAATCCGCAGGCCAACCAGCCCGGCGGCATTGTCGAGCGTGAGGCCTCGATCCATTTGTCGAACGTGATGCTGTTCAACGCCGCCGCGGGCAAGGGCGAGCGCGTCGGCTTCAAGACCCTGGACGACGGCCGCAAGGTGCGTGTGTATCGCGCCAGCGGCGAAGTCGTGGACGCCTGAGGATATGGCCATGGTACGTCTGGAAAAATTCTACAAAGACGAAGTCGTGCCGAAGCTGATGCAGCGCTTCGGCTACGCGAACGTGATGCAGGTGCCGCGTCTGACCAAGATCACGCTCAACATGGGTGTGGGAGAGGCGACCGGCAACAAGAAGATTCTCGAGAATGCGCTTGCCGACATGGTGAAGATCGCCGGCCAGAAACCGGTGGCGACGCTGGCGCGCAAGTCGATCGCGACGTTCAAGATCAGAGACGGTTGGCCGATCGGCTGCAAGGTCACGCTGCGCCGGGCGAAGATGTACGAGTTTCTCGATCGCCTGATCAACATCTCGTTGCCACGTGTGCGCGACTTCCGTGGCGTGTCGGGCCGTGCATTCGACGGTCGTGGCAACTTCAACATGGGGATCAAGGAACAGATCATCTTTCCCGAGATCGATTTCGATCAGGTCGACGCAATGCGCGGCATGGATATCGCGATCACCACGAACGCAAAGAATGACGAGGAAGCCAAGGCGTTGCTCGAAGCGTTCAGCTTTCCGTTCCGCAACTAATTCGAAGAGACGATTGCAATGGCCAAGACCTGCATGATCGAGCGCGAACTCAAGCGCGCCAAACTGGTAAAGAAGCACGCCGCCAAGCGCAAGGAGCTCAAGGCGATTGTGCTCAGTCCGAAATCCTCGTATGAGGAAAAAATGGCTGCGCAGACCAAGTTGCAGAAGTTGCCGCGCGACGCCAGTCCTGCGCGCCAGCGCAACCGCTGCGCGCTGACCGGCCGTTCGCGCGGTGTCTATCGCAAGTTCGCGCTGGGCCGCCACAAGCTGCGCGAAGCGACCATGCGCGGCGACGTGCCGGGTTTGCGCAAGGCGAGTTGGTAACAGAAAGTTGAATCCATCGGATATCGATGCCGAACATTTAGCAGTACAGGAATTGATCCATGAGCATGACTGATCCCATCGCCGATATGTTCACGCGCATCCGCAATGCCCAGGCCACGGCCAAGGCAACGGTGAGCATGCCGGCATCAAACGTCAAAGTCGCCATCGTCAAGGTGTTGAAGGACGAAGGCTACGTGCGCGATTTCCAGGTGAGCAAGTCTGTCGGCAACAAGTCGGTGCTCGAGATTGCGCTCAAGTATTTTGAGGGACGGCCGGCGATCGACAAGCTCGATCGCGTCAGCCGTTCAGGACTGCGCGTGTATCGCGGCAAGGACAAACTGCCGAACGTGATGGCAGGTCTGGGCATCGCCATCATCTCGACGCCGGATGGCATCATGAGCGATGCGCAGGCGCGCGCCAAGGGTGTGGGCGGCGAAGTCATCGGCACAGTCGCCTGAGCAAGGAGAACGAAATGTCACGAGTAGCCAAGAAACCGGTTGCGCTCCCCAAGGGGGTCGAGTGCAGCGTGGCCAAGGACGCCATCACCGTCAAGGGTCCGAAGGGCACGTTGAAGATCCCAGTCATTGCCGGAGTCAAGGTCGCTGTCGACAATGGCCATGTCACTTGCGCCGACGGCAGCGCCGAGACCAAGTTTGCGGGCACGACACGTGCGCTCGTGGCCAACATGGTCAAGGGCGTGAGCGAAGGCTATCAGCGCAAGCTCGAACTGGTTGGCGTCGGTTACCGCGCTGCGCTGCAGGGCAAGGATTTGAACCTGACCCTGGGCTTTTCGCATCCGATCGTGTTCAAGGCGCCGGAAGGCATCACCTTGAGCGTACCCAGCCAGACCGAAATCCTGATCGCGGGTGCCGACAAGCAGCGCGTCGGTGAGGTGGCCGCGAAAATCCGTGCGTTCCGTCCGCCCGAACCGTACAAGGGCAAGGGCGTGCGCTACTCGGGTGAGCACATCAGCCTGAAAGAAGCGAAGAAGGCGTAATCACGATGGACAAGAACATTGCAAGACTGCGCCGCGCCAAGAGCACGCGCGCCCACATCCGCAAACTCGCGGTGCCACGCTTGACCGTGCATCGTACCGATCAGCACATCTACGCCCAGGTCATTTCGGCCGACGGCGAAAAGGTGCTGGCGGCCGCGTCGACCGTGCAGAAAGACCTTGCAAAGGGTCTCAAAGGCACCAAGAACAAGACGGCAGCGGCGGCGGTGGGTAAGGCGATCGCGGCCAAAGCCAAGGCCGCCGGAGTGGAAAGCGTTGCGTTCGACCGCTCCGGCTTCCGCTATCACGGCCGCATCGCCGCGCTGGCCGATGCCGCGCGCGAGGCCGGACTGAAGTTTTAAGTCGTGAGCGATCCTTCGATCCAACAACAATTCTAAGCGGCCTGGCCGCAAGCAAAAGTCCACACCGATCCTCGGGTGGCAACAAGGTGAAAAGACAATGGCAAGCAACGAACGTGATAACAGCGACGGCATGCTGGAAAAACTCATCGCCGTCAACCGCGTGGCCAAGACGGTCAAGGGTGGACGCCAGATGAGCTTCACCGCGCTGACCGTGGTCGGTGACGGCGACGGCAGGGTAGGGTTCGGTTATGGCAAGGCACGAGAAGTGCCGGTCGCCATTTCCAAGGCGATGGAGCGTGCGCGCCGCGGTCTGGTCAACGTCAAGCTCAACAACGGAACCCTGTGGCACGCGGTCAAGGCCAATCATGGTGCGGCGCGCGTGTACATGCAGCCGGCATCCGAAGGTACCGGCGTGATCGCCGGTGGCGCCATGCGTGCAGTGCTCGAAGTGGTCGGGGTCAAGAACGTGCTGGCCAAGGCAGTCGGTTCGCGCAATCCGATCAATCTGGTCCGCGCCACGATCAAGGGCCTGCAGGCAATGGCGACGCCGGAGCGCATCGCCGCCAAGCGCGGCAAGAAAGTGAATGAGGTGGGCGGTTATGGCCAAGGCTAATTCTGCGAACAAAGCCGCGACCAAGGCGGTGGGCACGATCCGCGTGCGTCTGTACAAAAGCATGAACAGCTGTCCGTGGAAGCATCGGCTTAGCGTCAAGGCGCTCGGTTTGAACAAACTCAACGACGTGCGCGAGCTGAAGGATTCGCCGCAGGTGCGCGGGCTGGTCGGGAAGATCGGCTATCTCGTGCGCATCGAGGAAAACGCCTGATTCCTGACCGGATCGGGCAACAGTACCTATTGGGAGTCCGCAACATGCATCTGAACACACTCAAACCGGCCAAGGGATCGCGCAAGGCGCGCGTGCGCGTCGGTCGCGGTATCGGCTCCGGCCTGGGCAAGACTGCCGGCCGCGGCCACAAGGGCCAGTACGCGCGTACCGGCAAGGGCAAGGTCAAGCCGGGTTTCGAAGGCGGCCAGATGCCGATGCAACGTCGTCTGCCGAAGGTCGGTTTTCGTTCCAAACTCGCCCGCGACACCTGCGAAGTGCTGCTGTACAAGCTCGACTCGATCAAGGCAGCGGCGGTCGATTTTGCCGCGCTCAAGGCTGCAGGTCTGATCGAAACGCGCGCCATTCGCGCGAAGATCGTCAAGAAGGGCGAAATCAAGCGCGCCATCAAGCTCAGCGGCGTGGCAGCGACGGCTGGCGCCAAGGCGGCGATCATCGCTGCCGGCGGCAGCGTGGAGTAATTTTTCGAATGCACATGTTTGAGCATCCTTTCCAAACATTCGCGCGCATGAGTCCGGCGCCGGTCCGGACTCATGCGCCGACGCGCGGCGCTATGCGGTGCGCGTGGGCGGCCCGTCCATGGGCCGCTTATTGCTCCGGCAAGGCGGAGCAATAACGTGGCGGCGCCCCAGTCCAACAACCTGCTCGGCAATCTCGGCAAGCTGACCGAGCTCAAACAGCGCATTCTGTTCGTGATCGGTGCGCTTGTTGTTTATCGCCTGGGTTCGTTCATTCCCGTTCCGGGCGTGAACTCCGATGCGATGACCAAACTGATCCAGGGTCAAGGCGGTGGTCTGGTGGACATGTTCAACATGTTCTCCGGTGGCGCGTTGGCGCGTTTCTCGCTGTTCGCACTGGGGGTGGTGCCGTACATTTCCGCGTCGATCATCGTGCAGATGTTCGGCTCGGTCATCCCGAGCTGGGCGGCGATGCGCAAGGAAGGCGAATCCGGCCGCCGCAAGCTGACCCAATACACGCGTTTCGGCACAATCGGTCTTGCCGCGTTTCAGGCGTTCGGCATCGCCACCATGTTGCAGCACCAGGCAGGCGTGGTCTACGTGCCCGGTCCCAGCTTCATTTTCACCGCCATGGTCGGTCTGACCGCGGGCACCATGTTCCTGATGTGGGTAGGCGAACAGATCACAGAGCGCGGCATCGGCAACGGTATCTCGTTGCTGATCTTTGCCGGCATCGTCGCCGGCTTGCCGAGCGCGGTCGCACGTACGCTGGAGATGTCGCAGCAGGGCGAAATTACGCCGATGCGCGTGCTCGTGATCCTGGTTCTGGTGCTGGTCGTGACTGCATTTGTGGTGTTCATGGAACGCGGTCAGCGCCGCATCACCGTGAACTACGCGCGTCGCCAGGGCGGCTCGCGCGCCTACATGAACCAGAGCTCGCACCTGCCGCTGAAGATCAACATGTCGGGCGTGATCCCGCCGATCTTCGCCTCGTCACTGATCCTGTTCCCCGCCACGGCGTCGTCGTGGTTTTCCAACGGCGCGGATATCCGCTGGCTGCAGCAGATCACCGCTGCGCTGAACCCGGGTGAGCCACTGTACGAAATTCTGTACGGTGCGATGATCATCATTTTCGCATTCTTCTATACCGCGCTTGTGTTCAACTCGAGCGAGACTGCCGACAACCTGAAGAAATCCGGTGCCCTGATTCCCGGCATCCGCCCGGGCCGGGCGACCGCCGAATACATCGACGGCGTACTCACGCGTCTGACTGGCGCGGGCTCCATTTACCTGGTTGCGGTGTGTCTGATTCCGACCATGCTGCAACAGAGCTGGCATGTGCCGTTTTACTTCGGTGGCACGTCTTTGCTGATTGTGGTCGTGGTGGTGATGGATTTCACCACCCAGGTGCAGGCGCATCTGGTGTCGCACCAGTACGAGAGTCTGCTCAAAAAAGCCAACCTCAAGGGATATGGGCGCGGCGGGTAGCTGAAACGGGTAAGTGGCGCGAAATTCGCGCTTTGATAACAGTACGATTCGGGTTATAATTCACGGTTCACTGCGCATTTTTGCGCAAAAACGCTTGCGGAGACAGACAGATGGCGCGTATTGCGGGTGTCAACTTGCCGGTGCAGAAGCATGTCGTGATCGGCTTGCAGAGCATTTTTGGCATTGGCCGTGCGCGGTCGAAAAAGGTGTGTGTGGCAGCGGGCGTGGATCCGGCGACCAAGATCAAGTCGCTGACCGAAGCCGAGGTCGAAAAGCTGCGCCTGGAAGTCGCCAAATTCACGATCGAGGGCGACCTGCGCCGCGAAAATGGCATGGCGATCAAGCGTCTGATCGACCTGGGAACCTATCGCGGCATGCGTCACCGTCGTGGTCTTCCGGTGCGCGGCCAGCGCACGCGCACCAATGCGCGTACCCGCAAGGGCCCGCGCCGTGCGATCAAGAAGAATTGATCGTCCTGAATTCATCGAAATTTCCTGCGGAATCACCGACTCATGAATAAACCGGCCGTTGCTGCCAAGACCAAGAAGAAAGCCAAGCGCGTCGTCACCGATGGCGTCGTGCATGTGCAGGCTTCGTTCAACAATACCGTGGTGACGATCACCGATCGTCAGGGGAACGCATTGTCGTGGGCGACTTCCGGCGGCGCGGGCTTTCGCGGATCGCGCAAATCCACGCCGTTCGCTGCCCAGGTCGCGGCGGAAAAGGCCGGACGCGCGGCTTCCGAATACGGTTTGAAGACGGTGGAAGTACGCATCAAGGGTCCGGGCCCGGGCCGTGAGTCCGCGGTGCGTTCGCTGAACGCACTCGGCATCAAGGTCACCAATATCATCGACGTCACGCCGATTCCGCACAACGGCTGCCGTCCGCCGAAGCGTCGCAGAGTCTAATTTTTTGCGATCATCCTGATCGCGTGGATCACAAACCGGCCATCCGTGGCCGGACTTTTGGAAAGAGAACATGGCTCGTTACATTGGTCCCAAACTCAAGCTTTCCTGCCGCGAAGGCGCCGATCTGAACCTGAAGAGTCCGGCGCGCGCGATCGAATCCAAGTGCAAGAAATTCGAAAAGCTGCAGAAACCCGGCCAGCATGGCGCGGCCACCGGCAAGAAAAGCCGTCTGTCCGACTATGCCGTGCAGTTGCGCGAAAAGCAGAAGGTCAAGCGCATTTACGGTCTGCTCGAGCGGCAGTTCAGCAATTACTACAGCAAGGCCTCGCAGCTCAAGGGCAATACCGGTGAAAACCTGTTGCGCATGCTCGAAGCGCGCCTGGACAACATCGTCTACCGCATGGGCTTCGCGGTTACGCGCGCACAGGCGCGCCAGCTGGTGTCGCACAAGGCCATTGAGGTCAACGGCAAGAAGGTCAACCTGCCTTCGTACCAGGTCAAGGCCGGTGACCAGATCGCAGTGACTGAAAAATCTCGCAGCCAGTTGCGCATCACCGAGGCGCTGAATCTGTCCCAGGAGATGGATCTGGCTCCGGCCTGGATCGAGGTGGATGCGAAGAAGTTTGCTGGCACGCTCAAGGCGCTGCCGGAGCGTTCGGATCTGCCCAGCGATATCAACGAAAGTCTGATTGTCGAGCTGTATTCGAAGTAGTTCGTAACGGATTGTCCGCGGCCGCCATCGGCGGCAGCCGCGGTTGCAAAAACCTTTCAATCAATCGGAGAGCGTAGTTCATGGCACAGTCGCCTACTACCATCCTGCGCCCGCGCGGCTTGAACGTGGAACGCACCGGCGCCAACCGCGCCCGCGTTGTCGTCGAGCCGCTGGAACGCGGTTTCGGGCATACCCTGGGCAACGCGCTGCGGCGCGTGCTGCTGTCGTCAATTCCCGGCGCGGCGGTGATCGAAGTCGAAATCGACGGCGTGCTGCACGAATACACGACCCTGGAGGGTTTGCAGGAAGACGTCATCGAAATCCTGCTCAACTTCAAGGACGTCGCGATTCGTATGCACAATCTGGACGAAACCACGGTCAGCCTGTCGAAGAAGGGCAAGGGCGTGGTCACGGCCGGCGACATCAAGGTCGATCACAACGTCGAGATCCTCAATCCTGAACATGTTTTATGCCATCTGACCAAGGATATCGCCCTGAACATGCGCATCAAGATCGCGCGTGGCGTGGGCTATGTGCCGGCGACGGCGCGGCAACGCCCGGACGAGGAATCACGTCCGATCGGCCGTCTGCAGCTGGATGCCTCGTTTTGTCCGGTGCGCCGAGTGGCCTATGAAGTCGACAGTGCGCGCGTGGAACAGCGTACCGATCTGGACAAGCTCATCCTCGACATCGAAACCAACGGCACGATCGATGCCGAGGAAGCGGTACGCAAGTCCGCCGAGATCCTGATGGATCAGCTCACCGTGTTCGGCGATTTCAGTCGCCGCGAAAGCACCGATACCAAGGCGGAAAAATCCGGCGTGGATCCGGTACTGTTGCGTCCGATCGACGATCTGGAACTGACCGTGCGTTCGGCGAACTGCCTGAAGGCCGAGAGCATCTATTACATCGGCGATCTGGTGCAGCGCACGGAAGTGGAACTGTTGAAGACGCCGAACCTGGGCAAGAAATAGCTCACCGAAATCAAGGACGTACTCGGCGCGCGCGGCTTGTCGCTTGGCACCAAGCTGGAAAACTGGCCGCCGGCAGGGCTTACGTCCGGCATGCAGATGAATTGATGGCTTGTTGAAAAGTGCGGGCAGGATGTCCGCTTTGTGATCCTCGCGATCACGGATGATCGCAAAAGTACTAAACGTTTGGAATGGATATCCGTCAGATATTGCCAGGACGGTCGAACCAAGAGTTCACTTCGCGCGGCAACGACCGCCGAAGCTACAATTATAAAGTTATACAAAGGAATTACCCATGCGTCACATGAAATCCGGCCGCAAGCTCAATCGCACCTCGAGCCATCGCCAGGCGATGTTCAAGAACATGGCCGCATCGTTGATCAAGCATGAGCTGATCCGTACCACCCTGCCCAAGGCCAAGGAATTGCGCCGCGTGGCCGAGCCACTGATCACGCTGGCCAAGACCGACAGCGTCGCCAACCGCCGCCTCGCATTTGCGCGGCTGCGCGACAAGGTGGCGGTCGGCAAGCTGTTCGTGGAACTCGGACCACGCTACCGCGAACGAAAGGGCGGCTATCTGCGTATTCTCAAGTGCGGTGTGCGCGTCGGCGATTCCGCGCCCATGGCCTTCGTCGAATTGGTCGACCGGCCGCACGCCGAAATCGAAGCCGCAGAATAAGTGCTCGCTGCAATTCAACCATGGCCTCGGTGGGCGACTGCCGGGGCCTTGTTGTTTAGGGTCCCGGAACATCGCCGGTCGCGTATGGTCTGACCGGCAACTTCACGAACCAGGATTTAGCATGTTCAATCCGCTTCGCTGGCCGTTCCGCACGCAGTGCTTCGCGGGTTTCCTCGTCTGCGCGAGCCTGCTGGCGTATGCGTATTTCGTGCAGTTCCAGCTCGGTATCGAGCCCTGTCCGCTGTGCATATTCCAGCGTATCGCTTTCATCGTCATGGGTCTGGTCTTTCTCGCGGGTGCCATTCACGCCCCGCGCGCCGGCGGTCGGGGCGTCTACGCGCTGACCGTACTGCTGGCTGCGTGCGCGGGCATCGGCATCTCCGCTTATCACTTGTGGGTGCAGCAGCAAGGCCCCGATCCGATGGCCGGCTGCATGCCGGGCTGGAACTACATGGTCGAGAACTATTCATTACGCTACGCCTGGTCCAAGACGTTGGAACACGCCTTCACCGGGCATGCCGATTGTGCGCAGATCAACTGGACGTTCCTGGGACTCACGATGCCGTTCTGGACGCTGGTTTGCTATGCGTTACTCGGCGCGGGTGCGGTCTGGGCCGGATTTCGCCGGCGCGGCTGACCGCTGCGGCTTGCATGGCGCTGCGACTGTGGCATGATGCAATGCCGCAGCGCAGCATGAGCATTTGCCAATGCCAGCCGATCCACGCACTCTGACCGCCGTCCGCGAACCGCAGGATTGGGCGCCGGATTCGTGGCAGCGCAAACCCGCAGTACAGCAGCCCACGTATCCGGATGCTGGCGCGCTGGCGGCCGCACTCGCACAGTTGCATGCGCTGCCGCCGCTGGTAACCTCGTGGGAAGTACTGGCGCTGCGGCGCAAACTCGCTGACGCTGCGGAAGGGCGCTGTTTTCTGCTGCAGGGCGGCGATTGTGCCGAGAGTTTCGCGGATTGCACTTCGGCGATCATCTCCAATCGGCTCAAGGTCCTGCTGCAGATGAGCCTGGTGCTGGTGCACGGCTTGAAGCTGCCGGTGGTGCGCATCGGCCGTTTTGCCGGGCAATATGCCAAGCCGCGCTCGGACGATACAGAAACCCGCGGCAGCACTCGTCTGCCCAGTTACCGCGGCGACATCGTCAATGCGCCGGAGTTCGACGTCGTCGCGCGCGCGCCGGATCCGAAGCGTCTGCTCGAGGCGCACAGCAAATCGGCGCTGACGATGAATTTCACCCGCGCCTTGATCGATGGCGGTTTCGCCGATCTGCACCATCCCGAATACTGGGATCTGGCCTGGGTACGGCACTCGCCGTTGCGCGACGAATACCGACGCATGGTCGAGGCCATCGGCGATTCAGTCCGGTTTATGGAAACCCTGGCCGGTGCCATCGGCGATTTCGGTAAAGTGGATTTCTATACTTCTCACGAGGCGCTGCTGCTGCATTACGAACAGGGGCAGACCCGCCAGGTGCCGCGCCAATGGGGTTGGTTCAACCTCGCCACGCATTTCCCGTGGATCGGCATGCGCACCGCGCAGAGCGATGGCGCCCATGTGGAATACTGCCGCGGCATTCGCAATCCAATCGGGCTCAAGGTCGGGCCGGGGCTGAAACCCGACGCGTTGCTGCGCCTGCTCGATGCGCTCGATCCCGACAACGAGCCTGGGCGCCTGACCCTGATTCACCGTATGGGCGAGCGCCGCATCGAGGCGGAACTGCCGCAACACCTGCATGCGCTCAAGACCGAGGGCAAACGCGTGCTGTGGTGCTGCGATCCGATGCATGGCAATGGCGAGACCCTGGGCAACGGCGTTAAAACGCGGCGTTTCGAGGCAATCCGCAGCGAGCTCGACCGCGCGTTCGACATCCACTCTGAATGCGGAACCCGTTTGGGCGGCGTGCATCTGGAATTGACCGGCGAGGACGTCACCGAATGCCTGGGTGGCGCACGCGATTTGGCCGAAACCGATCTTGCGCGTGCCTACAAATCCACCGTCGACCCGCGCCTGAACTATGAACAATCCCTGGAACTGGCCATGCTGATCGTGCGCAAGCGCGGCAGTGCAGCTGCGGCTGTCGGCGGCTAGCAGCGGCGTTGCACGATGCCGGCGGCTGATCGGGATATGCAAACCCGGCGCGTGGCCGGTTTGCAAAAAATGCAGCGGCTTGCGCTTCAGTGCGGCCAGAGGCAGGCGAATGTGGCTGCAGTAATCAGCGCGTAGATCAATCCATCGATCATGTCTTTGCTTACTGCGCGCCATGGCTGGCCCCACCAGATGCCCATCGGCAGCGCACCAAAGGCGAAGCCCATGAATGCCGCAGTGCCGACGATACGGAACACGTGCGCATACGGCGCGCCGATCGATAGGGCATGCTGCGCGATGTAGCCTCCAAACAGCGCCACGATCAGGCAGAACACGAACCACAGTCCCAGGGATTTGCCCATGTTCGGCATGCCATTGGGGCGCAGGATGACAAAGCCGATCGGGCCTTCGGCGAATTTCGCCTGTGCTTGCGGTTGCTTCATCTCTTCCATCTTGCAGTAGGGGATCATATACATGCCAGGCGCGGCATTGCTCTTGCGCAGTGTCGTGCGGACTTCGTCCTCGTTGGAGAAACCGTGGTAGTCCGGCATGTGCCAGAACTTGAACAACATATGCAGGATGCTGCTGGCGATGAAAACGAGCACGCCGGAAAGCAGGATTGGAAGCCAAAGCTGGGATAGTGAAACCATGATGGTACTCCCCGATGGTTGAATGGATGGGACGATTGCATATTTCCTCCCGCGCCGGCGCAAACAGGCCGCCGCAGGCTTTGTCAGGCTGCTGAAAAAGTCCGGTCAGCAACCCGTTACTCTTCTTCCGGCTTCGGCTTGTATGCCTCCGTGAGGTGCTTTTGCACCTGTGGCGGTACCGGATCGTAGTGGCTGAACTCGATCGCGTAGCGACCGCGCCCGCCGGTCATGGCCTTGAGTTCGGTCTGGTAATCGGTCACCTCGGCCAGCGGAACCTGTGCCTTGATCACGATTTCGCCACCGCGCAGCGAATCGGTGCCGTTGATACGCGCGCGTTTGCTGGCGAGCCCGCCGGTGATATCGCCCATGTGCGCATCGGGTACGAATACCTCCAGATTCACGATTGGCTCGAGCAGTTGCGGCCGCGCCTTGGCGATGGCTTCGAGGAAGGCCTTCTTGCCGGCGCTGACGAAGGCGACTTCCTTGGAATCGACCGGATGGTATTTGCCGTCGTACACGGTGACGCGCACGTCCTGCATCGGATAGCCAGCGATGGCGCCGTGCTCAAGCACCTGGCGCACGCCTTTTTCGATCGCGGGAATGAACTGGTTTGGAATCGTGCCACCCTTGACCTCGTCGGCGAACTCGAAGCCGGTACCGCGCGGCAACGGCTCAACGCGCAGGAACACTTCGCCGAACTGGCCGGCACCGCCGGTCTGCTTCTTGTGGCGGTGATGGCCCTCGGATCGCGCCGCGACGGTTTCACGGTATGCGATCCGCGGCGGCCGGGTTTTCACTTCGACGCCGTAGCGCTCCTTCATGCGCTCGAGCATCAGTTTCAGGTGCAAATCGGAAAGCCCGCGCACCACCGATTCGTTCAATTCCTTGTTGTGTTCGAAGCGGAAGCACGGGTCTTCCTCGGCCAGCTTGTTGAGCGATGTGGCGAGCTTTTGTTCCTGACCCTTGTGCGCCGGCTCCACGGCAAGGCCGAACATCGGCTGCGGAAAGTCGAGCGGCTTGAGGCGAATCTGGTCCTCGTCGTGCGAATCGTGCAGCACCGCGTCGAAGTGGATCTCCTCGACCTTGGCCACCGCCGCGATGTCGCCTGGAATGGCACTGTCGATCTCGATGTGATCCTTGCCGCGCAGCCGGAACAGATGCCCGACCTTGAACGGTTTCTTGCCGTCATCCACCAACAGCTGCGTGTCTTTTTTCACCGTGCCTTGATAGACACGGAACACACTGAGTTTGCCGACGAACGGGTCGTTGACGATCTTGAACACGTCGGCAATGACGTGCTGGTTTGGATCGGGCTGCGCCTGGATCAGTGCTGAATTCGCTCCCGTGCCTTTGACGAACGGCGGTGGATTGCCTTCGAGCGGATTCGGCAACAGCTTGCCGATCAACTGCAGCAGCTCCTTGACCCCGGCACCGGTGCGCGCGGACACAAAGCAGATCGGCACCAGATGTCCTTCGCGCAGGCATTGCTCGAAGGCGTCGTGCAGCTCGGCGCCGGACAGACCCTCCTCGCCGACATTCAGAAAATGGTCCATGACCGTTTCGTTGATCTCGACCACCTGATCGATGATGCGCTGGTGGGCCTCGGTCACGCTGGAAAAATCGGCGACGCCATCCGGCTTGAAGAAGCAGTCGACCACGGTCTTGCCGTCCTGCGCAGGAAGATTGATCGGCAGACATTCCGGGCCGAACGCTTCGCGCAACTGCTCGACCAGTGCGCGGCAATTGCCGCCGTCGATCTTGTTGACCACCAGCACGCGCGCCAATCCACGCGTCTTCGCGTAATGCATCATGCGCTGGGTGCCGTGTTCGATGCCGTTGTGCGCATTGACGAGGATCGCGCAGGTTTCCACGGCGGCGAGCGCGGTCAGCGTCGGCCCGCGGAAATCGGCCGCGCCAGGAGTATCGATCAGGTTGATGTGGAAGTCGCCGTTGTCAATCGAGGCAATATCGGCGTTGAGCGAGTGCTTGCGGTCTTTCTCCATCGGATCGTGGTCGGAAACCGTAGTGCCGCGTTCGACGGAGCCGAGTGCACCGATCACGCCGCCCGCATGCAGCAGGGCCTCGAACAGCGTGGTCTTGCCCGCGGCAGAATGACCGGCGAGCGCGATATTTCGGATGCCTTCGGTCGTGTAGCCCATGTAATTCTCCCGTGCTGCGGTAATGGACCGTCAAGCGTTCTCCTTTCGGCGCCGCGCGTCAAGGCGCGATGCGGCAGGCCCGCATTTACAGCATCCGCAGCAACTCCGGCATCAACGGTAATGCGCGCACCCGCACCGTGGTCGCGGCGAAGACCGCATTGGCCAGCGCGGGGGCGGCACTGGCAGCGGTGACATCCTCCAGTCTGGCCGGGTCGGCATCGCCATCGACCCAGTGCACTTCTACCGAATGCGGAGCATCGCTCATCCGCAAAAGCGGATAGTCCGGGAAATTGTGTTGTTGTACCTGTCCATTCTTGAGCGTGATCGCTTCGCGCAGAGTCGCCGAAACCGCGGCGAGCGTGGCATGGGTTGCTTGCGCCTCCAGGCTCAGCGGATTGAGCACGCGACCGGCGTCGACCGCGCATACCAAACGATGGATCATCAGATCGTTGCCTTGCACAGAAACCTCGAAAGCGTGTGCGGCATAGGCACCGTCGCCGGCGTGGCAGGCGATGCCCAGGCCATGTCCGTTGCTCGGCTTGTGCTGCCAGTTGATCTTGCCGGCGACGGTGCGCAGCACGCCAGCCAGACGTCCGGTGTCGAATCCCGGGCGCAACGCGCGGGGCGCACCTAACAGATCCATGCGCACCCGCACCGGATCCTGGTGCGTGGCAATGGCGATCTCATCGAGAAAGCTCTGGATTGCATAGGCCTGGAACGCATGCGCGCCTCCCAACAAATGGCCGCGTGGCAGGCCGCAGGGAATGGCATGGAACGACTGCACGAGATTTGGCACGAGGCTGGCGGGAAATGCATCGGCGTCGAGCAGTCCGGCAAAGATGGGTTTGCCGGCGAGGTTACCGTCGCGCCAATTGCGCGGCGTAGCGGCGACGCGATGCGACCAGCCGGTGATTTTCTTCCTGCGGTCGAGCGTGGCGACCAGTTCGTGTACGCCGAATGGCCGGTAGAAATCGTGCTGCAAATCGTCCTCGCGCATCCATACCAGCTTGACGGGTCTGCCCGCCTGCTTGGCGACGAGCGCCGCTTCGACCACGAAATCGTTGTGCAGACGTCGCCCCAGATCGCCGCCGGCGCGTGGCAGGCGGATGTCGATCGCTTCGCGCGGCACGCCGGTAATCGCATGCAATAGATGCGAGGCGCCCGCCGGATCGTGCAATCCGGCGATCAGCACGACCTTGTCGCCGGTTACATGGATGGTTGCGTTGGGCGGCTCCAAGGTCGCGTGCGCAAGCAACGGCATTTGGTAGCGTGCCGTGAACAACGTTGTCCCGGGCGCCTTTTTCGCCTTGGCGAAGTCGCCATCGTTGCGCACCACGATGTCGCTCGCGGCATCGTCGAGCAGCGCGTGTGCGGTGGTTGCCAGCGCCGCACTGGAGGTCTTCGCCCATGCGTTATCCGGCTTCCACGCGATTTTCAGCTTGTCGCGTCCGCGTAGCGCGGCCCAGGTATCCTCGGCCAGCACGGCAACGCCGGCGGCCTGCACACCGTCGAACGGCGCGTCCGGCTGCGGTCCGGGCAGCGCGAATACGCGGTGCACGCCCGGCACCAGCAGCGCTTGTGTGGCGTCGAGCGTGTCCAGGCTGCCGCCCGGATGCGGGCAGCGCGCGATCACGGCGGTTAGCGCGTTGCCAAGGTAGCTGTCGATGCCATATTCGGTACGACCGAGTACGACTTCGCGCGCATCGACGGTGCGCACAGGCTTGCCAATGATGTCAAATAGTGTCGAATCCTTGAGCGTCGGCGGTGTGGCTGGTGCATCCAGCGTGGCTGCGCTTGCGGCGAGTGCGCCGTAGGCCAGCCGACGTCCGTCTGTGGCGATTACGAGTCCGGACTGCGTGCGCAACGTCGTCGCATCGAGGTTCCATTGCTGCGCCGCCGCCTGCACCAGCAGCCAGCGCGCGACCGCGCCGGCTTGGCGCAATTGCTTCCAGGCCGCCGGCGTGGCGTCACCGCTCACGCCCTGGTTGCCATAGCGGTCGCCGGGGCCGTTGTCGGTTTCGATATAGCCATAGTCCAATTGCTCGACACGCACTTGCTTCCAGTCCACGTCGAGTTCTTCGACGATCAGCATGGGCAGATCGGTTTTCACGCCCTGGCCGACCTCGCAGCCGCGCGCGCCAATGACGATACTGCCATCGGCGCCGATGCGCACGAAATCGGTCAGTTGCTGGGTCTGCGAGCGCGCGCCCAGATAGGGCAGCTCGTCCTGTGCGCGGGCGCGCCAGCCGACCAACAATGCGCCGCCGGCACCCGCGCCGATGACGAGAAAGCGACGTCGCGACGGATCGAAAATCACTGCTTGTCCTCCGTCGCCGCGGCGGCACGCGCGATCGCCGCGCGGATGCGCGGATAAGTGCCGCAGCGACACAGGTTCGGCAACGCGTCGATGTCGGCGTCGTCCGGATGCGGTTTGCGCCGGAGCAGTGCGGCGGCGGCCATGATCTGGCCGGTCTGGCAGTAGCCGCAACCGATCGCGTCCGCGGCGATCCAGGCTTCCTGCAACGCGTGCAGGTCGGCAGCGCCGGCCAGACCCTCGATGGTGACGATTTCGCGGTGCGCCAGCGATTTGATCGGCAGCATGCAGGCGGTTTGCGCCTTGCCGTCGAGCAGAACCGTGCAGGCGCCACAAGCGCCGACGCCGCAGCCATATTTGGTGCCGGTCAGACGCAGTACGTCGCGCAGGTACCATAGCAGGGGCATCTGCGGATCGCCGTTGTGGAAATAGGCCTTGCCGTTGATGGTCAGCGGCAGGGTCTTTTCGCTGGCGCTGGCCGCGACCGGTGGGACTGGCACGGGCTTGCTGCGGCGGAAGGGATTATCGGGCATGGCGAATCCGGGATCAGGTGCCGGTATTTTGCACGAACCGCCGTACGAATGGTCCATGCCCGCGTTTTGCCGCTTTTTCGCCTGCATGTACAGCTTGTCTTTTTGCGCTGCACAAGGACAATGGCGGTTCGGTTTCCTGGAGTGCAATCAGCGATGTCCAGTCCGCCCGCCGTGCCGTGGGTTGTACTCAAGTTCGGCGGCACTAGTGTGTCGACGCGCGAGCACTGGGAAAAGATCGCGGCCGTCGCCAAACGCTGGCGCGGACAAGGACGCTGCGTGCTGATCGTGGTGTCGGCGTTGTCCGGCATCACCGATCAGCTCAAGGCGCTGGGCGAGGCGCAGGCGGACGCGACGCTGCGTGCGACGATTCGCGATGCCATCGCCGCGCGCCACCGCGACCTGTTCGATGCATTCGAACTGCATGATCGCGCGCCGTTGCAGTATTGGCTCGAACGCCTCGACGCGCTGGCCGCGAATGTACGCGCCGACGCCGGCGGCTTGCCATGGCAGGCCGAGGTGCTGGCGCTGGGCGAACAGTTGTCGAGCACGCTCGGCGTGCTGTATCTGAACCGGCTGAACATGCAGGCGCAGTGGCTGGATGCGCGCGAGCACCTGCACGCGCAGCCGCTGCCGAACCAGAACGCCTGGGGTCGCTATCTGTCCGCCAGCGTGCCGACGGCGCCCGATCCCGCACTGGCAGCTACGCTGGCCGCACGTGGGGCGCTGTTCATCACCCAGGGTTTTCTGGCGCGCAACGCGGCGAATGAGACTGTGATTCTCGGACGCGGTGGTTCGGACACCTCGGCCAGCTATTTCGGCGCGTTGCTGAAAGCGGAGCAAGTGGAAATCTGGACGGATGTGGCGGGCATGTTCAGTGCCAATCCGCGTCAGGTACCGGCGGCGCGCCTGCTCGCACGGCTGGATTACGAAGAGGCGCAGGAAATCGCTACCACAGGCGCCAAGGTGCTGCATCCGCGTTGCATCAACCCGCTGCGCGAGGCGCGCGTGCCGCTGGCGATCAAGGACACGAATTTTCCAGAGTTGGTGGGTACGCAGATCGGCGCGACCGTGCCCGACGCGGCACCGAGCGTCAAGGCAATTTCCTCACGCGGCGGCATCACGCTTATTTCGATGGAATCCATCGGCATGTGGCAGCAGGTCGGCTATCTCGCCGACGTGTTCGAGCATTTCAAGCGCCACGGTCTGTCGGTGGATCTGGTCGGCACCTCGGAGACAAATGTTACGGTGTCGCTGGATCCGAGCGAGAACCTGGTCAATTCCGACGTGCTGTCGGCACTGTGCGCGGATCTGGCAAAAGTCTGCCGGGTCAAGGTGATCGCGCCGTGCACGGCCATCACTCTGGTTGGGCGCGGCATGCGCTCGATGTTGCACAAGTTGTCCGGCGTGCTCGCCGAATTTGGGGCGCAGCGCGTGCACCTGATTTCGCAATCGTCGAACAACCTCAATCTCACCTTCGTTGCCGATGAAGGCATCGCCGCGGATCTGGTGCCCGCCTTGCATGCGCTGTTGATCAAGGCCGAGGCGATGCGCGTGGAGGATCGCGCGATTTTCGGCCCGAGCTGGCGCGAGTTGTACGCTGCGCCAACGTCCGTCGCGGCGGCACCGTGGTGGATTGCGCGTCGTGGTGCGCTGCTGGAACTCGCGCAGGCCGCAACGCCGCGTTATGTCTACGATTGTGCGGTTGTCCGCGAACGCGCGCATTCTTTGCGCACGGCGCTGCAGTGCGTGGATCGCTGGTTCTATGCGATCAAGGCAAATTCGCATCCGACGTTGCTGCGCGAAATCGCCGCGCAAGGATTTGGTCTGGAATGCGTCTCGTCCGGCGAGCTCGATCGCGCTGGAGAAATCGCCGGCGCAGCGCTTCTGTTCACGCCAAACTTTGCGCCGCGCGCCGAGTACGCCGCCGCGTTCGCGCGCGGCGCCCAGGTCACTCTCGACAACCTGCATCCGCTCGCACACTGGGGAACGGACTTCGCCGGGCGCGAGATCTTGCTGCGTCTGGATCTGGGTGCTGGGCGCGGCCATCACGACAAGGTCAAGACCGGCGGCGCGCAATCCAAATTCGGTTTGGCACTGGACGAATTGCCGGAATTCCAGCGCCTTGCTGCGGATCACAAAGTACGCATTGCCGGACTGCACGCGCACCTGGGCTCGGGGATTCTGGACATTGCGCATTGGAAAGATGTGTACGTGCAACTGGCCAGCCTCGCCGAGAAAATCGGCAGCGTGCGCGCGCTCAATATCGGCGGTGGGCTCGGCGTGCCGGCACGCGCGGACGAGACGCCGCTGGATCTGGCCGCATTGTCGGCGGCGCTGACGGAGGTGAAAACTGCGTATCCGCAATTCGAGCTGTGGGCCGAACCGGGGCGCTGGCTGGTCGCCGATGCCGGCGTACTGTTGGCGCGTGTCACCCAGACCAAACGCAAAGGCGAGGTGCGCTATGTCGGCTGCGACGCCGGCATGCACTGTCTGATCCGTCCGGCGCTGTACGAGGCGTATCACGGAATCGTCAATCTGACCCGACTCGACGCAGCCGCAACCGAACTCGTGCAGATCGTCGGCCCGATCTGCGAATCCGGCGATGTGCTCGGCAGCAACCGGCGCCTGCCGCCGACGTGCGAAGGCGACGTGCTATTGATCGCACAGGCCGGGGCCTACGGTGCGGCGATGGCCTCGCACTACAACCTGCGCGGTTGCGCAGACGAGGTGGTGTTGTGAGCGCTTCCGCGTCGATGAAATCGGTCGATCCGCGTCAGGCGTGCGCCTTCCGCTTTGTGCGCGTCAAATATGACGAAGGCGAGGCGCAGCTCGTTTACGCGTTCGACGACGGCGCGGAATTGATCGAGCGCATTGGTTTTCCAGATTCGCCGGTGCTGTCGGACAAGCGCAAACCCGCGTTCGACGCGGCGTTGCGCCTGCTGCATCTGATTGCCGGTGTGAGTTATTACAAGGCTGGCGTGCCAACGGAAATCCGTGTTGAGGGTGCGCCGCTGGATGTGGAGACAGCGCAATTTATGGATGCCGTGTACCTGCACGGTCTTGCCGAGTTTGCATATCAAAACAAGTTGGATTTGCGCGAACGCATTCGGTTTCCACGCGGTGCTCAAAAAGCAGATCTCGCGCCATCACTGAATCTGCCACGCCGCACGCTAGTGCCGATCGGTGGTGGCAAGGATTCGCTGGTCAGTGTGGAAATGCTGAAACGCGTTCACGAACCCATGACCGCGGTCTGGGTTGGCGATTCGGCATTGATCGCAGCCTGTGCGCAGCGCAGTGGTCTGCCGTTGCTGAATATCAGTCGCACGCTGGCACCGAAGCTGTTCGAATACAACCGGATGGGTGCGTGGAACGGACACATTCCGGTCACTGCGATCAATTCGGCGATTCTGCTGTGTGCCGCGATCCTGTACGGCTACGACACGATCGCATTCTCGAACGAGCGCTCCGCGTCCGTTGCGACGCTGGAATACGACGGTCAGCCGGTCAATCACCAGTGGAGCAAGAGCCGCGACTTCGAGCGCACGCTGCGCGAGTATACAAAATCGTATATCGCTGCTGATCTGGATTATTTTTCGTTACTGCGGCCGTGGTCGGAATTGGCGGTTGCGCGCATGTTCGCGTGCACCGCTCAGTACGACGATGTATTCTCCAGCTGCAATCGCAATTTCCGCATTCGCGGAGAGCGCCCCGCCGATCGCTGGTGCGGGCAATGCCCGAAATGCCATTTCGTGTTTCTCGCGCTCAGCCCCTTCGTGGCCAAGACGCGGCTGCTGGCGATCTTTGGTCGCAATCTGCTCGACGATGCCACACTCGCGTCCGGATTCGACGCGCTGCTCGAATACCGCGAGCACAAACCGTTTGAATGCGTGGGCGAGGGCCGCGAATCGCGCGCAGCCCTGTTTGCGCTGACGCACCGGCCCGAGTGGCGTGAGGATGCGCTCATCGCACGATTCGCCGAGGAAATCGTACCGCAGCTCGATACGCACGAGCTTGCGCTGGCACCGCTGCTCGCCCCTGCGGGCGGGCATTTTCTGCCGCTGCGACTGCAGGCATTGCTGCATGCGCCTGTCTGATCTCGAGCACGTACGCGTCGCCATCTGGGGCTTCGGTCGTGAAGGCCGCGCTGCGCTCGCCGCGCTGCGCACGCGCTTTCCGGGGAAACCGCTGACGGTATTCGGAAGCGTTGGCGAGGCGCCGCAGCTCAATGCTGATGTGAATTTCCTCAATGTACCGCCTGACGCCGCGACACTCGCGCAATTCGACATCGTCATCAAATCGCCCGGCATCAGTCCGTACAAGCCACCGATGCCGGAAGCCGAACGCGCCGGGGTGCGTTTCACTTCGGGTACGGCGTCGTGGTTTGCCGACAATCCCGATGCGCGCACCATTTGCGTGACCGGCACCAAGGGCAAGAGTACGGTCACCGCGCTCATCGCGCATCTGCTGCGCAAAAGCGGAGCCTGCGTGGCACTGGCGGGAAATATCGGTTTGCCTTTGTTGGAACTCATCGACTCGCCGCGCCGGCCCGATTGGTGGGCGGTCGAGTTGTCGAGTTTCCAGACGCGCGATTTTGCCGGTGCGCCGACCGTAGCCGTTATCAACAATGTGTACGAGGAACATCTGGACTGGCACGGGGCACGCGCCAATTATGTAGCCGACAAGCTTGCGATTGCGACGCGCGCACAGCGGCTGGTTGTTGCGGCGCAGCCGGAATTGCTGGAGCGCACGGCGGCGCATCCGCAACGCAGCGTATTCGGCGCGGACGCCGGCTGGCACGTGCGTGGCGATGCGATTTTTTGCGGCAACACGCGTATTCTGACGCTTGCCAGCTTGCCGTTTCCCGGTGCGCACAATGCGCACAATGTCTGTGCGGCGCTCGCAGCGATCGACGCGGCGGCTCTGGATGCGCGTTCGATAGTGGAGCATGTTGCCAGCTTTCGCGCATTGCCGCATCGGCTGCAAACGCTAGGCGTGCGCGACGGCGTGGAGTACATCAACGACAGTATCGCGACCACGCCGTATGCCACCATCGAGGCGCTGCGCAGTCTGACCGGTCGCGCAGTGACGGTGCTTGTTGGCGGCTTCGACCGTGGTCTGGACTGGAGTGCGTTTGTGGAATATGTGACCGAAGAACCGCCGCATGCCATTGTGACTATGGGAGCGAACGGCGCCACGATTGCCGAGCGCTTGCGCCGAGTTTCTGCGCCGGCATTCGTGCTGGCCCCGGTACTATCGATGGCCGATGCCGTTGCGCGAGCCCGTGCGCTGACGCCCGCGGGTGGAGTCGTGCTGCTGTCGCCCGGGGCCCCCAGTTTCGATCAATTTCGCGACTATGCCGAACGTGGCCGCCAGTTCGCGCGTCTGGCGGGGTTCGATCCGGATGCTATCGGCGAAATCACCGGGCTGGGGATTGCATGAATGCACCACCGCCATTGCTGCGCGTATGGGACTTGCCGACACGCTTGTTTCACTGGACGCTGGTCGTGTTGATCGCGCTGCAATATGCGAGCGGCGAGTTCGATCTGCTCGACATGCGCTGGCATTTCTGGTTTGGCTACGCCACGCTCGCCTTGATCGGCTTCCGCGTGCTGTGGGGATTGTTCGGTTCACAGACCAGCCGTTTCACCGACTTCGTGCGCGGGCCGGGCGCAGTACTGCGCTATATTCGCTTGCAAATGTCCACAAATCCACCACGAAATATCGGCCACAATCCATTCGGCGGTTGGTCAGTGCTGGCAATGCTGGCGAGCGTTGCGCTGCAGGCGATCAGCGGCTTGTTTTCAAGCGACGAAATCGATACCGACGGCCCGCTGGTCGCGCATGTTTCGAATGCAACGGTCAAGTGGATGACGCGCGTGCATCACTGGAACCAAAACGTATTGCTGATCCTGATCGGCCTGCACATCGTGGCGGTGCTGGCATATCTGCTGCTCCAACGCGAGAATCTGATCATGCCGATGATCAGTGGACGCAAACACGTGGCTGTCGCGCGACCGCTGCACTTTGTCGCAGGGTGGCGGGCATTGGCGGCGCTGATACTGTGTGCTGCCGCTGTGGCGTCGCTGGTGTGGTGGGCGGGATAGTTGTCAATCTTCCTTGTACTTCTTGTGGCATGCCTTGCAGGCCTCTGCGGTCTTCTTGAACTGCGCTTTCATCGCCGCCTCGTCGCCGCCGTGCGCGGTTTCGGCGAGCGCCTTGGTCTGGTCGACAAGGTCCTTGTCCTTGGCCTGGAAATCGTCGAAGTTCGTCCAGATGCCAGCCTTGGCATCGGTCTTGGCGCCCTTGTCCGAGCCCTTCGCGAAGCCTTCCAGCACCTGCGGTGCGAGACCGGCGAGGCGATCGGCATGCAGCGCGAATTGGTTGGCATCCCACGGCGTCTTGCCCTTGACCATCGCGCCGAGCGCCCCGAAGTTCCAGCCCATCAGGGTCATTGCCGATTGGCGGTAATGAATGACTTGCTCGGGTTTGTGTTGTGCGGCAGCGTTCAGGCTGAATGTCGCTGCGACGACAACGCAGGCAACGGTGGCGATTTTCATGGCGAACTCCCGGGTTGGAATGGATAAAGTGTAGCAGGCGAGTGCTGGCCCGGTGTCAGACCGGCGCGGGCGCAGTATCATGACAGCCCGCAGGCATGAGGAGCATGGCAATGAGACGCATGATCGCAACCAGTGCGCTGTTCGGAATGGTCGCTGTGTCTGCACACGCGGCGATGGTGGCCAAAACCATCGATTACACGGTCGATGGCGCGAAAATGCAGAGTGTGCTGGTCTACGACGACGCGGTAAAAACGCCGCGGCCGGGACTGGTGATGGCGCCGGATTGGCTGGGCATGGATGCCAACCAGATCGCACTCGCCAAACAGATCGCCGGCAAGGATTACGTCATTCTGGTTGCCGATGTCTACGGCATTGCGGTGCGGCCGAAAACACCGGATCAGGCGGCAGCGGCATCCGGCAACCTGTACAAGCATCGCGACGAGTTGCGCGCGCGCATCAAGGCCGCACTTGCACAGTTACAAGGGCAGCAGGGAAAGGTCCCGCTGGATGGCAAACACTGGGGCGCGATCGGGTTCTGTTTCGGCGGCGCGGTGGCACTGGATTTAGCGCGTACTGGCGCGGACATCGCTGGCGTGGCCACGTTCCACGGCAATCTTTCCACCGACAATCCGGCGCTGGCAAAGAACATCAAGGGCATGGTGCTGGCGATGAACGGAGCCGACGACAGCTTCACGCCGGAATCGGCGATTGCGGGATTCGAGAAGGAAATGCGCGATGCCGGAGTGGACTGGGAATTCGTCAACTACGGCGGCGCGGTGCATTGCTTCGCGATCCCCACTGCCGACAATTCGCTAAAAGGCTGCCAGTACGATGCGAAGGTTGCGCGGCGGGCGTTTGGGCTGATGCACAGCTTCTTCGATGAAGCGTTCGCGCACAAGTAATTGCGCAAGGTGTCCTGACCCACGTCGTGTCCACCGGAGTGTGAAACGATGAAAGGCGGTTGGTTCGCTCGTTTTGCGAGCATCTCGGCCCGTGCCACCGGCAAGCCGATGACGTTCATGCTGGCGCTCGCGGTCATTGTCGTCTGGGCCGTCACCGGGCCGATCTTCCGCTACAGCGATACCTGGCAACTGGTGATCAACACCGGCACCACGATCGTTACGTTCCTGATGGTGTTCCTGATCCAGAATACGCAAAACCGCGATGGCTACGCCTTGCAGGTCAAGCTGGATGAAATCATCCGCGCCCTCGAAGGCGCTCACAACGCGTTGCTGGATCTGGAGGAACTGGATGAGGCGACGTTGGATCGGATTCGCAAGCGCTATAGGAAACTGGCAGAAAAAGCCCGTGAACAGATTCGCAGTGGCGGCTTCGATATCGGCCGCGAAGACGTCGAGCCTGACGCCGAGTCAGCCGATGACGGTGGTTCGGATCGAGCGCGGAGAAGGAATTCGTAGCGGGTTCAGTACGCGTGAAACCGCACCTGCACGCGCTGGCCTACGCGCAAATCGTTCGTGTCCAGTCTCAGGATGCAAATCACGTCGCGAGTGTCCGAAGCTTCCTGCGGATCTTCCACCAGTTTGCTCGGGCCGAACACATCGCCGATGCGCGTCACCGTGGCTGTGTAAACCTTGCCGGCGCCGCCCTCGGTGACGACGTCGGCATGCATGCCGACCTGCACCTTGCCGACGAAGGCCTCGTTCAGTTCAGCGCGCACGATACGCGGCGTGTCCGGCAACAAGACGAATAGCGGCGTGCCCGATTGCACGGAAACCACGTCGGCCAGATGCGCGTTGCGCGTGACGATACGGCTGTCGGCCGGGGCGCGGATCGCCAGTACGGCAACCTCGTGTCGGGCCTGTTTCAGATGTTGGCGGGCCGCTTCGACGGCAGCATCGGCCTCGCCAATCTGCGCGTTGGCTTCGGCCAGTGCCTGGTGAGCGTCGTCGGCGGACTGCTGCGTAGCGGCGCCGGCGTGAGCGGCCTCGCTGGCGCGTTCGGCGTGCGATTTGAGTCCAGCCAATTGCGTGCGCAACGCGGCAGCACGTGCGCTGGCCTGATCCAGTTGCGCCTGCGCAATGCCGGCGCCGAGTTCGGCCTGGTGGGCGTCGAGCTGGGCGAGCACGTCGCCGGTCTTGACGCTGGTACCGGGCGCACCGTGCAACTGTGCGATTACGCCGTCGCGCGGAGTGGAAATCCGGATCAGGCCGCCTTCGACATCGACCTGGCCGCGCGCCATTGCGGCATAGGCCGGCTGCATGGCCGGTGCGGCGGGCGCATGCTCCGCCGCTTCGCGCGAGCAGCCCCCGAGCGCGACGACGGCGGCGCAGATCAGGCCGGTGCGGATTGCGAGCGTGCGGATCATGGGGCGAGTTCCGGTTGGGCGGCATCCGCGGGCGCGGTGCCGTTGCGTACTTTATCTGATCGAACGGTGTCCGATTGAATCAGGCCATCGGCAATCGTGATAATGCGGTCGGCGCTGGCCGCCAGCCGCTGATCGTGGCTCACGCAGACCACGGTCGCGCCGAAATTGCGCGCGATACGGTGCAGAGAATCGATCACGACCTTGCCATTGACGCTGTCCAGCGCACTGGTCGGCTCATCGGCAAACAGCAGTTGCGGCTTCTTCGCCAGCGCACGCGCAATTGCCACGCGCTGTTTTTCGCCGCCGGACATTTCCAGCGGGCGCAGATGCACGGCGGCGCCGAGTCCGACTTCCTCGAGGGCAGCCAGTGCGCGGTTCTGCGCGTTGCGCCGGTCAAGACCAAGATAACCCAGCGGCAGCATGACCTGCTCGACCGCGGTCAGCGCCGGAAACAGATTGAATCCCTGAAACACGAAACCCGTGTGTTGCAGGCGGAAGCGCTCCAGTTCGGTGCGCGACAGTTTCCACAAATCCTCGCCGAGCGCGATGCTGCGACCACGGTCCGGCCGCAGCAGCCCGGACAGTATCGCCAGCAGCGTGCTTTTTCCCGACCCCGACGGGCCTAGTACGAGGGCGAGTTCGCGTTCTTCCAGCGCGAGCGACAGTCCGTCGAGCACGGACGTGGTCACTTTGCCCGTGGTGTAGGCCTTGGCGATGTCGTCGGCGATCAGGGCGTGGGTTATGGACATGTCAGCGCAGCAGGTTGGCCGGTTCCAAATGCGCGATCGTGCGCACCGCCATCATTCCGGAAACCAGCGCAATGACCAGCACGAGGATTCCGCAGGCGAAACCGGCGCTGACATCAAACGCCACTGGCACGTTCTGGCTGTTGGCCAGCAGCATCAGCGCGGCGCAGCCGACCGCACCGACGACGATGCCGAAGCCGCCGACGATCAGGGATTGTTCCAGCACTACGCGACGCAGCGCGGCACGCCCGGCACCGAGCGCGTTGAGCATGGCGTATTCGCGCACATGACTGGCGACCGCCGCCATCAGGGTCTGGCTGGTGATCACGGTGCCAACCAGAAAGACGACGAAGGTGAAGAACACGAAGCCAAGGCCTGCGCCCGTCTCGAACATCCAGTACGTGGCCGCGGTATGCGCAAATTCGGCTTTTGTCCACATTGTGAAACGACGCTGCGGCCAGGCTTTTTCGATGCGGACGCGCACCGCATCGGGATTCGCGCCGGGGCGCAGCTTGGCTACGTAGTAAGCGACCCTGTCAGCATCCGGACTATCCGCATTCAGACGCCGCGCGGTCGCGATCGAAGTGACAATGTTGACGCCGCCGAGCGCGCGCAGGCCGGAGCAGGCCGCGACGATGTGCACACGATGTCCGTTCAGGATGGCGCTGCCGCCGATCGGCAAACCCAGTTTGGGCAGATCCGCTGCGTCGACGATCACGCTGTCCGGCGTATACAAGAGCGCACGCGTCGCCGGCGGGATGGCGCTGGCGAACATCAGCGCATTCGGCTCGGGATCGATGCCGGAGATGAACACCGACACGCTGCCGTGACTAGCCGGGCCGCGCCAGTCGCCATCGATCCAGTGAAATGGCTCCACGCGGATCACGTCCGGATCCATACGCAGGGCTATTTCCGTGTCGCGTGGAATCGGTCGGCCCAGCTCGATCGTCTGCGTGCCCGGATAGCCTGCCCACAAATCGGCCGTGGATTTGCTCACATACACGCTGGCCGAATCGAAGATGCCGAACATCAGCGCCGCCTGCATCAGCAGCAGCAGGCCCGAGAACGCGACTGCGAGCGCGGCGGGCAGGAACTTGCGCCACTCGTAGAACAGGGTTTTTCGGGCCAGCGCGACGACACTCATTGCATCGCCAGTGGCGGCAGCGCGCCGCCAAAGGATTTGTATACCGCGATGAAAGCGACCGCCGCATCACGTTGTGTCAGCGTTTGTTGCAGTTGCGCCTGCGCCAGCGCGATGCCGGCGCGCGCGCGGTCGCTGGCATCGGCCAAGCCGATGTGCTGCAACTGTTTCGCCCGGTTCGCGGCCTGCCCGGCCAATGTGGTCTGGATGCGTGCGGCGTCGGCGCGGCTGCGCTCGCGCTGCCATTGCGCGAGCGCGCTTTCCGCTTCGGCTACGCCTTCGAGCACAGCCTGGCGGTATCCGAGCACGGCGGCTTGCAGTCCGGCGTCACGCGCGTCAACCACGTCGTGGCGCGCGCCCCAGTCGAACAACGGGATATCCACGATCGGACCGGCCGAGGGGATGGCCTTGTTCGGCCGGTCGATGTCGCCGACCACGCGCGTGGAGGAGATCAGGGTTCCGCCCAGGCCCAGCTTGGGCCACAGATCAGCGCGGGCAATTCCCAGTTCGCCTGCTGCACGCAGCACGTCGAGTTCGGCTTGGCGGATTTCGGGGCGCGTGCGCAACAGGTCAGCTGGCGTTTGCGTGAAGTGCACATCGTCCAGGTTCGGCTGTGGACCGGTCGCGTTGAGCAAGGGATCGGGCTGCGGCTCGGCCAGCAGCACATCCAGAGTCTGCTGCGCCTGGGCAATGGTGAAGGCGGGTTCGGTTGCATCGGCTTGCGTTTGCGCCAACCCGGCCGTGAGTTGGTCGACGTCGTCCTGCGCGGCCAGATGCAGGCGCAGGCGCACCCTGGCCAGATTCAGAGCATCCTGGCGCAACTTCAGGATACGTTCGAGCAGGGCGGCGCGTGCCTGCGCCGCACGCAAGTCCACGTAGGTGCGCGCTACCTCCGCGGCCAGGCTCACCCGCGCGGCGGTCACGTTCGCGGCGGCGGCCTGCAGATCCGCCGCGGCCACCCGCGCGTTGCCCAGACCGCGGCCGAAGAATCCCAATTCCCACTGCGCATCGAAACCGATTTCGTAATAACTGGTTGTCGCCGCCGGATCTGGTTCGGAAAACGTGTGGAAACTCAGCTGCGGCATGAACTGCGTGCCGGAACGGTGCTGCAAAGCGCGCGCGCTGCGCAGGCGCAAGGTGGTCTGCTGCAGGCTGAGGTTCTGGCGCAAGGCGCGTTCGATGAGCGCATCGAGTTGCGCATCGTGGAACGCATGCCACCACGAATCCAGATTCGGCGCGGGTCCGAGCTGCGTCGATGCGGCCGGTGCATTGCGCCAGTGCGCGGGCATGTCCGCATGCAGGTCGGGCAGCGGTGTGGAGGTCGCGCAGGCACCGAGCACTACGCAGGCAGTGGCACAGATAGCAATGCGCATATGCGGCTTCATGCGGCTGTGGGTTCCGGCGGCGGGCGGTTGATCGGCATCGGCAGCGTCAATGGTCGCGTTGCAAGGCGTGCTCGGCCAGCGTCGCCATCGCAGTGCGCGCGTCGGAAGCGGGCAATGTGGATAATGCCGCTTTTGCCGCATCCGCATACTGCTGCGCCATGGCGCGTGCGCGTTCGATCGCGCCGGAGTCGCGGATCGCCGCAACGATATTGTCCAACGAGTCCAGGCCGCCAGTCTGGATGGCGCGGCGCAAGCTGGCCGCCTGTGCCGGCGCTGCGCGTTCCAGCGCGAAGATCAGCGGCAAGGTGACCTTGCCTTCGGCCAGATCGTCGCCGACGTTCTTGCCCAGCGTGCCGGCATCGGACACGTAATCGAGCACGTCGTCGGCGATCTGGAACGCAAATCCGAGATTCAGGCCGAAATCGGCCAACGCCTGCTCCTGCGCCGCGGGCATGCCCGCGAGCAAGCCGCCCAAGCGCGTGGCGGCGGCGAACAGCACGGCGGTCTTGCGCTCGATCACGCGCAGGTAGGCGGCCTTATCCACGTCGGCGTTGTGGATGTTGAGCAACTGCAGCACTTCGCCCGCGGCGATCTGATTGGTGGTGTCGGCGAGCAGGCGCATCACGCGCATGTCGTCGGCCTCGACCATCATCTGGAATGCGCGCGAATACAGAAAATCGCCGACCAGCACGCTGGCCGCGTTGCCCCATAACGCATTCGCCGTCTTGCGCCCGCGGCGCAATTCGGATTCGTCGACCACGTCGTCGTGCAGCAAGGTGGCGGTATGAATGAATTCGACCACCGCCGCCAGCAGCGCGTCGCGTTCGCCGCGATAGCCGCAGGTTTGTGCAGCCAGCAATACCAGCATCGGACGCAGGCGCTTGCCGCCAGCGCCGACGATATGCTCGGCGATCTGGTTGATCAGGACCACGTCCGACGCCAGCCGCGCACGGATCAGCGCATCCACGCGCGCCATGCCCGGAGCGCAAAGAGCTTGCGCTGCGGCAATGCGCGTAATGGTGCGAGGCAAGTCGGGCGAAACGATGGCCATTGCGCGGCAAGCCGTGACGGGAGTGCGATTATAACGGGATGGGGCAGGTTGGGTGGGCGTTTTCCCACCCCGCAGCACGAGGGAAATTCCTACACGCGACAGCATCCGCGTCTTACGGAGTGAGACGGGCGGCGTGGTATTCTTCGGCCACATCAACCACCGCTCGCAACAAAGGAACGATCATGGCACGCGGCATCAATAAAGTGATCCTGGTAGGCAACCTTGGCGCCGATCCGGAAAGCCGCTACACCCCCAGCGGCACGGCGATTTGCAGCATCCGCATGGCCACCAGCGAATCGTGGAAGGACAAGCAGACAGGCGAACAACAGGAACGCACCGAGTGGCATCGCGTGGAATTTTTCGGACGCCTGGCCGAAATCGCCGCCGAATACCTGAAAAAGGGCCAGCAGGTGTACATCGAAGGCAAGCTGCGTACCGACGAATACGAAAAAGATGGCGTCAAGCGCTGGTCGACCAAGATCATCGCCGACGAAATGCAGATGCTTGGCGGCAAGGAAGGCGGCGGCGAAGGCGGTTCGGGCGGCGGCCACAGTCGTGAACGTGGCCCCGCGCGCGGGCCGCAGTCTGCGCCCGCGCGCAACGCACCGGCGCCAGCAGCCACGGACGAGAATTTCGGCGAGGACGAGATTCCGTTTTGAGGAATCTCAGATTAATCGTCGGAGTGCAGGCGGATCATGTGTTGCTGAATACCGCAATTCACCAATTTTGTGCGTATCCGGCATAAAATAGCGGCACGGGACAGGGGTGGCGTCAACGATCAGGACTGTTTGAAGCTATGCCCATTGAATATTTGCCCGATGCAGGCAACGGCGAATTCGGGCACGCGGCCCGTTCCAGTGTCGCGCCGCCGCGTGGCTATCTAGCACGGCTGTCAACAACTCGCGCAAACGCGCTTGTCGGTCTTGTTGCGGATGCTTCGATTGCCGTGTTGCTTCTCGCCGCCGGCGCCTATACCAACCGATTCGGGTTTGTCGTGGCGATTGCGACGCTGGCACTGGGCCTGTTCGGATTCAGTTTTGTCGAATACGCCATCCATCGCTGGCTGTTTCACGGACGGGCGGGCGCATTGGCGGCCGGACACGACCAGCATCATGTCGATCCGCTCGGCTACGATGCCTTGCCGTTCTTCGCGCCACCGCTAGGCATGCTTGCGCTCGCGGCGTTGCTTGCTACGTTTCTGCCCGGCAGTACCGCGCTGTTGTTGGCGGGTGCGGTTGCCGTCGGCTATGCGGCGTACGGGTTAGGACATACGGCGATTCATTTCCGCCGTTTCCGCTGGCGCTGGCCGATGCGTTGGGCTGCGCACCATCACATTCATCATCGCCACGCAGAAAGTAATTTCGGGGTGACCACATCATTGTGGGACCATGTGCTGGGGACGCGCTATGTACCGGCGCGCGAGCGCGCAGTGCAAGCTACCCAAGCCACGCTCAATGTTTCGATTTGGTTGTCTCCGAGTGCGCGGCGTGCGGGTTTGTTGATTGGTGTGGCGATTTTGGCGACGCTGGCGGTGCCGATTCTGCTCGGTGGTCGCGATGCATTGGTAAAGACGATGAATTTCCCCGCGAGCAGCTACGCCGTGCTGCTGGCGTTGCTGGCGACGAGTTGGTTTGCGCGTGCTTTGAAGCTGCATGTGTTGTTGCAACGAATCGGCACGCAGCAGAGTTTCGGCCGCACCCTGTTGATGTCGCTGGCTATCGACTTCGCTTTCATCGGCACCCCGGCAGGCGTTGGTGGTTACGCCGCCAGCATCTACTACGTGCGTCGCAGCGGCACCTCGACGAGCGCGGCAACCACGGTTACGGCCGTGGATCAGTTACTCGACCTGGCGTTTTTCGCCTTGATCCTGCCGCTCGCCGGCTTGAGCCTGCTCTGGTCGGAATTGCCCACGTCGCTGGCAGTGCTTGCGTTTGTCACCAGCGCACTGATGATTGCTCTGGGTGTCGCCGCATTTTTCATGCGTCGCAGTCTGGTGCGCTGGCTGGTGGCCGAAAACATGCTGGTGCGACGTTGGCCGAGGTTACGTCGTCGTCAGGCATCATTACGGAAATTTTTTGCGAGTTTGAATGCCGACGTGCGTTTGCTGATGTCGGGTGGCATCTCCGGCGTTTTCGGCGTATGTGCGTTGACCGCGCTGCAATGGGTTACGCGTTACGGCATCTTGTGGGCGGCGTTGATGCTGCTCGGCCACCACGTGTCGTACGCTCTGACCTTGCTGTTGCAATCGTTGATTCTGCATGCGGCGCTTTGGACCGGCGTTCCCTCTGGCGGCGGCGGTGCCGAAGTCGGCTTGAGCGCAGCGCTTGCCGCCTGGGTGCCTGCCACCAGCATGGCCACAGCATTGCTGCTGTGGCGGCTGGTGACGTTTGATGTGTGTCTGATTGCGGGTCTTGCTGCGGCGGTCTTGCTGGCACGCCGCCGTGTCGTCGCCGAGTCCACGAATGCAGCAGCTGGCGGAATCCTTGAAAGCGTCCCGGCTGCGCCCGATTGAATTGCGCCCGCGCTCCCGGAACTGGATTCACCACCACGGATTGCCCGGCCACTGCGGTTTTTTGTCCGCTTCGATGGCATTGGGTAAAATGGCCATTCCTTGAGCGATGCCGCCATTGGCCGCATCGCTCATCCTTGGGCGCTACCATGCAATGAAGACCATTCTCGTCACTGGCGGCGCCGGCTTTATCGGCGGCAATTTCGTGCTTGGCCTGCTTGCCGATGGTGGTGATGCCAATGGCGGCTATCGCATCGTCAATCTGGACAAGCTCACCTACGCCGGGAATCGGGACACATTGGCCGGCTTGCGCGGCAATGCCGATCACATTTTCGTGCATGGCGATATCGGTGATCGCGCCCTTGTGGCGAAGCTGTTGGCCGAACACACGCCGACCGCGATCGTGAATTTCGCGGCCGAGTCGCATGTGGATCGTTCCATCGACGGTCCCGCCGAATTCGTGCAGACCAACGTGGTGGGTACGCTTGCCCTGCTCGAATGCGCGTTGGCGTACTGGCGCGCATCGCCATTGGAACGGCAGGACGGTTTTCGCTTCCTGCACGTATCCACCGACGAGGTCTACGGCTCGCTCGGGCCGATCGGGCGATTCACCGAGGAATCCCCGTATCAGCCCAATTCGCCGTACTCGGCGTCGAAGGCGGCATCGGATCATCTGGTGCGCGCGTTCCATCACACCTACGGCCTGCCGACCCTGACCACGAATTGCTCGAACAACTACGGGCCATACCAATTTCCCGAAAAACTGATTCCGCTGATGATCCACAAGGCGCTGGTCGGCGAGAAACTGCCGGTCTATGGCGACGGTCGCAATATCCGCGACTGGCTGTATGTCGGCGATCACTGCCGGGCGATACGGCGCGTGCTGGAAATCGGCCGCACCGGAGAGGTATACAACGTTGGCGGCGACGCCGAGCGCGAAAATATCCACGTGGTGAAAACCATCTGCAAGCTGCTCGATGAGCGTCAGCCGTTGACCAACGGCGGCAAGCGCGAAACGCTGATCACCTACGTCAAGGATCGGCCCGGTCACGACCGTCGTTACGCGATCGACGCAGGCAAGCTCAAGACGCAACTCGGCTGGCGCCAGTCCGAATCGTTCGAAAGTGGCATCGCCAATACCGTGGACTGGTATCTTGCCAATCAGACGTGGTGCCAGCGTGTGCTCGACGGCAGTTATCGTGGAGAGCGGTTGGGCGTTGCGTGAAGACAAACCCTCTTCCCCGGCACAACAGGGGAAGAGGGGGTAAAATGCTTTTCGCAAGGAATATACAATGCAACAAATTGGAAAAGGTATCATTCTCGCGGGCGGCTCGGGTACGCGTCTGTATCCGTTGACCCAGGTCATCAGCAAGCAATTGCTGCCGGTGTATGACAAGCCGATGATTTACTATCCATTGTCCACGTTGATGCTCGCCGGCATTCGCGAGGTGCTGGTAATCAATACGCCGCATGAGCAAGCTTTGTTCCGGCAGCTGCTTGGCGACGGTTCGCAGTGGGGCATCACGATCCGCTACGCGGTGCAATCGAAGCCGGAAGGTCTGGCACAGGCCTTCGTGATTGGTCGCGATTTCGTTGCCGGCCAGCCAAGCTGCCTGATCCTAGGCGACAACATTTTTTACGGGCATGGCCTGACCGATGTATTGCGCCTGGCCGCACTGCGCACGCACGGCGCGACGGTGTTCGGCTACTGGGTGCGCGATCCGGAACGCTACGGCGTGGCCGAGTTCGACGCGTCCGGCAAGGTTTCCGGACTCGAGGAAAAGCCAGTCCGACCGAAATCCAATTATGCCGTCACCGGGCTGTATTTCTACGATCAGCGCGCCTGTGATTTCGCCGCCTCGCTCAAGCCTTCGCCACGCGGCGAGCTGGAGATCACCGATCTCAACCGCTGTTATCTGCACGATGCCTCGCTGATGCTGGAAAAACTCGGTCGTGGTTTCGCCTGGCTCGACACCGGCACGCACGAATCCCTGGTCGAAGCCTCGAACTATATCGAGACCATCGAGAATCGCCAGGGGCTGAAAGTGTGCTGCCCGGAGGAGATCGCCTGGGTCAACGGCTGGATCGACTCCGAGCAGGTATTGCGTCTGGCCAAACCCCTGGCCAAGAACGGGTACGGCCAGTATCTGCAGCAACTGGTCAAACAGGGGCCCGTGGCGTGAAGGCAGTACCGTGAAAATCATCGAAACGAATCTGCCCGGCTGCGTGGTGATCGAACCCGTGGTGCACGGTGACGCGCGTGGGTTTTTTTACGAAAGCTACAACGAGCAAAAGTATAAAAATGCCGGATTGGGTCTGCGCTTTGTGCAGAACAACGTATCGCGTTCGGCACACGGTGTATTGCGTGGCCTGCATTACCAGTGGCCGAACCCGCAGGGCAAGCTCGTAAACGTGCTCGAAGGCGAGGTTTACGACGTCGCGGTCGATATCCGCGTCGGTTCGCCGACGTTCGGACGCTGGGTCGCGGCGATCCTGTCTGCGGATAACAAGCGCCATTTCTGGATTCCGGAAGGCTTTGCGCACGGATTCGCGGTGCTGTCGGAACATGCCACGTTCTGCTACCAATGCACCGCCTTGCACGATCATGCGGCCGACGCCAGCATTCGCTGGAACGATGCCGATATCGCTGTCGACTGGCCGCTTGGCGCGCCGCTGCTGTCGGGAAAGGATGCCAAGGCGCCGTTCCTGCGCGACGTGCCGCGCGAAAAACTGCCGAAGTATACGAAGTGAAGATCCTGGTGCTCGGTGCCAACGGTCAGCTCGGCTTCGAGCTGGCTCGCTCGCTCGCACCGCTAGGCGAACTCGTCTGCGCGACGCGCTCGGGTGCGCTGCCGGGCGGCATGCGCTGTCTCACCGCCGATTTGGCACAACCCGAGTCTCTCGCAGCCGCGCTGGAAGCAGCGCGCTGTGACATTGTGATCAATGCCGCGGCATATACCGCGGTGGATCGCGCCGAGGACGAGCCGGATTTGGCCCAGCGCGTGAACGAGCTCGCATTGGCGCAAATTGGCGCATGGACAGCGGCGCGTGAGGCGCTGGCCGTCCATTTTTCCACCGATTACGTGTTCGACGGGCGCAGCACGCGTCCATACCGCGAGAGCGACGCCACCGGTCCATTGAGTGTCTATGGCCGTACCAAACTCGCCGGCGAGTATGCGTTGCGCGAATCCGGCTGCGATCATCTGATCTTCCGCACGGCCTGGATATACGCGGCGCGGGGGAACAATTTCCTGCGCACGATGTTGCGCCTGGCACGTGAGCGCGACGAGTTGCGTATCGTTGCAGACCAACATGGCGCGCCAACCAGCGCGCGACTGATCGCGGACGCCACTACAGTGTCACTCGCGCGTCTGCTGGCGCGGCGCACGGGCGAACGCGGCAAACTGCACGGCACGTATCACCTGTGCGCCGCTGGCGAATGCAGCTGGTTCGATTTCGCCGGCGCGATTTTTGCACGCGCGCGTGCGGCAAAATTGATCGCACGCACCCCGCAACTACGACCGATCAAGGCCGCGGACTATCCGACCAACGCCGTGCGCCCGGCCTGGTCGGTGCTGGATTGCAGCAGTTTGCGCACCGCGTTCGGCTTGCATTTGCCGACGTGGCAAGCGGGGCTGGATTTGGTTATCGGCGAGCTGGCGGAGTAAGAAACCTCTGCACAGCCTGCTGCGCTCGACAACTTGTGTGCCGGCGGTGCTCGTAATCCTCATTTACCCTCAAGTAAACTGCGGTTTCTGCGCTCCGGCGGCGCACAATTTGCCTTCGCTCGCGACGGTTGTGCAGAGGTTCTCTAGAATGGCGGTATGAGCATGCTGATTCCCGTGATCCTTTCCGGCGGCGCCGGCACACGGCTGTGGCCGGTCTCGCGCAGCGCCTGGCCCAAACCGTTTATGCGCATGGCCGATGGGCAGTCGCTGCTGGACAAGACGCTGGATCGTGCACTGCGCCTGGCCGATGGCGGCCGCGTACTCACCGTGACCGGACGCGATCATTATTTTCTCACCCGTGACGTGTACATCCATCATGCGCAGGCAAATCCGGATCGGCTGGCGTTTCTGCTCGAACCGGTGGGGCGCAACACGGCGCCGGCAATCGTGCTTGCGGCATTGTATACAATGGAACACATCGCTGCGGACGCAATCCTGTTGGTCCTGCCCGCCGATCATCTGATCCACGAAGTGGATGCGTTTGTCACCGATGCGCGCTATGCGCAGGCGCTGGCGCAAGACGGATACCTGGTCACGTTCGGGATCAAGCCCGCGGCCCCGGAAACCGGCTTTGGTTACATCCGCATGGGCGCGTCGTTGGGGCAAGGTGGCCGTGAAATCGCCGCGTTCGTGGAAAAGCCGGATCGATCCCGCGCCGAAGAGTATCTCGCCTCGGGCGAGTATCTGTGGAATTCCGGCATGTTCTGTTTCCGCGCCGACGCGTTGATCGCGGCCGCGCAGCAGACTTGTCCGGAGGTACTCGCAGCGGCACGTGCCTGCCACGCTACTGCAACGCACGCAAAAACCCCGGTCGAATACGTACGTGAGGCATTTGCCGCAATGCCCGACATTTCCATCGACTATGCAGTGATGGAGCAGGCAAAAAATTGTGCCGTGGTGCCGGCAAGTTTCGACTGGAGCGATATCGGCTCGTGGAAAGCCGTGAGCGAACTGGAGTCCGGCGTCGCGCCGGATGCGGCCGGCAACCGCGTACATGGCGCAGCGGTCCTCGTCGACAGCGAAAACTGCTACATCCAGGGCGAGCAGCGGCTGGTCGCGGCGGTCGGCGTCAAGAATCTGGTCATTGTCGACACCGGCGACGCCGTGTTGGTGGCAGACCGCGAACGCGCGCAGCAAGTCAAGCAAGTAGTCAAACACCTGCGTGAAACCGGCCATGCCGCGGCAAATTTCCATCAGACCGTGCATCGCCCCTGGGGCAGTTTCACCGTGCTCGAAGACGAGGCCGACTGCAAGGTCAAGCGCCTCACCGTGAAACCGGGTCAGGTGTTGAGCCTGCAACTGCACCATCGCCGCAGCGAGCACTGGACGGTGGTCGATGGCACCGCCAAGGTGCGTGTGGGCGACAAGGAGTTTTTATTGCACAGGAACGAGTCGACGTTCATCCCGATGCAAACCCTGCACCGGTTGGAAAATCCGACCGAGAAAGACATCCATCTGATTGAAGTCCAGTGCGGCGACTATTTCGGCGAAGACGACATCGTGCGCCTGGAAGACGTGTACGGCAGGACCGCAAAACCCTGACGCGCGCGCCCCAGTCTGCGATACTTGGAGGAGCATTCCGGGAGGGGTTCCATGAGCAGCATCGATTCTTCGGCCGCCCGCGCCGAATTCACCATCCGCGGCCTGATCATCGGCATCGTGATCACCATCGTGTTCACCGCCGCCAACGTGTACTTCGGGTTGAAGGCGGGACTGACGTTCTCGACCTCGATTCCGGCCGCGGTGATCTCGATGGCGATCCTCAAGGCCATGCGCGACGCCACGATCCAGGAGAACAACATCGTGCAGACGGTGGCCTCGGCCGCCGGCACGCTGTCGTCGATCATCTTCGTGCTGCCGGGTCTGATCATCGTCGGCTGGTGGACCGGCTTTCCGTTCTGGATTTCATTCGGGATCTGCGCCACCGGCGGCATCCTCGGCGTGATGTACACGATTCCGCTGCGCCGCGCGCTGGTGACGGATTCCGACCTGCCGTATCCGGAGGGCGTGGCCTGCGCCGAGGTCCTGAAAGTTGGCGCCGGACAGGCGCAGGGCAATGCCGCCGAATCCGTGGATGCGAGCAGCTCCGGCCTGAAGGCCGTGGTCTGGGGTGCGATCATCTCGGCGCTGTTCTACATCGTCGTGCAGACAAAGCTTTTTGCCAGCGACGTGGCGCAGTATTTCCGCCTCGGCAATGGCGACAAATCCAGCGCGACCGGCTACGACTTCAACCTGTCGTTCGCGTTGTTTGCGGTCGGTCATCTGGTCGGCCTGTGGGTGGGTGTGGCGATGGGGGTCGGGGCGCTGATCGGCTGGGGCTGGGCGGTTCCGCATTTCACTGCTCTGTATCCGGCGGCAGGCACGGCGGCCGACGTGGCGCAGGCGGCGTGGAGCCATTATGTGCGTTTCGTCGGTGCCGGCACGATTGCCGTCGCTGCGATCTGGACGCTGGCCAAACTGGTCAAGCCGGTGGTCGGCGGACTCACCGGCGCAATGCGCGCATCACGCGCGCGCAAGGAAGGCAGACTCGATACCATGCCGCGCACCGAGCACGACATGCCGATCGGTACGGTCGGTCTGATCTCGTTGGCCTGTCTAATCCCGGTCGGGTACCTGTTGTGGCATTTCGCCAATACCAGTGGATTGGGCGAACACGCGATGCTGCTTACCTTCGGCGGCGTGCTGTTCGTGATCGTGTTGAGTTTTCTGGTCTCGGCCGTGTGTGGTTACATGGCCGGATTGATCGGGTCGTCCAACAGTCCGCTGTCCGGCATCGGCATTTTGGTGGTGATCGTGGCTGCCTTGTTGCTGGTGCTGTTCGTCAAGTCGCTGGTACCGGCGGAAGCGGGCAAGGCGCTGGTCGCGTTCGCATTGTTCATCACCTCAATCGTGTTCGCGGTGGCTTCGATTGCCAACAACAACCTGCAGGATCTGAAAACCGGCCAGCTCGTCGATGCAACGCCCTCGCTGCAGCAATGGGCGCTGGTGATCGGCGTGATTGCCGGCGCTGTGGTGATTCCGCCGGTGCTGGACTTGTTGCAGCACGCCTACGGATTCGTCGGTGCGCCCGGCGCGAATCCCGCGCACGCGCTGCCGGCCCCACAAGCCGGTTTGATCTCGGCACTAGCGCAGGGCGTGATCACCGGTGCGATCGACTGGAGCCTGATCGGTATTGGTGCCGCGATCGGCGTGGTCATCATCCTGCTCGACGAAATTCTCGGCAAGACCGGCACATCGATGCGCTTGCCGCCGCTCGCCGTAGGTCTTGGCATTTATCTTCCTACCTCGACGACCCTGATGGTCGTGGTCGGTGCCCTCGTCGGCGCCTGGTTCGACCGGCATGCCGAACGCGGTGCAAAACCGGAAGCGACGAAGCAACTGGGCATACTGCTCGCGTCCGGCCTGATCGTTGGCGAGAGTCTGCTCGGTGTGATCGTCGCGGCGATCGTTGCGTTTTCCGGCAACAATGCGCCACTGGCTGTGGTTGGGGCCGATTTCGAGACGGCGTCGATCTGGATCGGCGGCGCCGTATTCGTTGCGTTGATCGTGGTGCTGTATCGCTGGATTGCGCGCATGGGTCGAGATTCGAGCGCTGACGCGATGCGGTGAAGCGCATCGCGTGCGCGGATCGAGGAGGAGGCATGGATGCCGACTGGAAAAGCACTTCAGGATGATTTACTTTCGAGGAATTCGAATGAAATTCACGATCGCACTTTGCACATTTCTCTTCGCCACCAGCGCACTGGCCGCAACGCATCCGTTCGATGCGCAGGATCTGGTCATGCTGAAACGCCTGAGCGATCCGCAGCTCGCGCCGGACGGCAGGCACGTCGTCTATGCGTTGCGCGAAACCGATTACGCAGCAAACAAGGGTGCCAGCGGCATCTGGATGCTGGATTTGCCGGCGAAGGATGCAAAGCCCGTGCGCCTGACCGACAAGGACATCAGCGCTTCCACTCCGCGCTGGTCGGCGGACGGCAAATCCATTTACTACCTGGCCCAGGCCAAGGGCGACGAGTACACGCGCGTGTGGCGCATGGCTGCATCGGCTGGCGCCCATCCCGAGAGTGAGACGCCGTGGCCGGCCGACATCAACACGTTCAAACTATCGCCGGACGGCACGACGATGCTGCTGTCCATCGACGTGTTCGAGGATTGCGCCGAACATCTGTGCACGAAGCGTCCGCCGCAAGCGGGCCTCGAGAAAACCACTGGCAAGCTCTACGGCCGCCTGTTCGTGCGCCATTGGGATGCCTGGTCCAGCGGCCGCCGCTCACAGCTTTACCTCGCGCCGGCGCTCACGCCGCGCGGCGGCAAGGCCATGGTCGCATTGCCGCGACTGTTGTCCAAGGGCATCGACGGCGACGTTCCGTCAAAGCCTTTCGGCGACGACACCGAATTCGCTTTCTCGTCCGACGGCAAGACGGTTTACTTCGACGTGCGCATCGCCGGCAACAGCGAGCCGTGGTCGACGAATTTCGACGTGTACGCGGTACCGGCCGACGGCTCCGCCGCGCCGCACAACCTCACCGCAGCCAACAAGGCCTGGGATGCGTATCCGCTGCCATCACATGATGGCAAGACGCTGTATTACCTCGCCATGAAAACGCCAGGCTTCGAGGCCGATCGTTTCGGCATCATGGCAATGGATCTTGCCACCGGCGCGGCGCATGAGATCGACCCGCATTGGGACAGTTCGGCTGAGGCGTTGCAACTTTCCGCGGATGAAAAAACGTTGTACACCACGACGTATGACAACGGCGATCACGCCCTGTTTGCGATCGATATCGCCAGCGGCAAGGCGACGCGTCTGGTCGGCGACGGCAGCGTCATGGGATTCGCCGTGGGCGCCAAGCAAATCGTCGTCGCGCGGCAGGATTTTTCGCATCCCACCGATCTGTACCGGTTCGCGTCCGGCAAGCTTGTGCAGCTCACCGATGTCAACGCCGTGCGACTGGCTGACATTCGCTTCAGCAAGGCGACGTGGTTCACCTTCAAGGGCTGGAACAACGAAACGGTACACGGCTACGTGATGCCGCCGGTGGATGCAAAGCCGGGGCACAAATATCCGGTCGCGTTCATGATTCATGGCGGCCCGCAGGATCCGTGGCCGAATGAATTCCATTACCGCTGGAATCCACAAACCTATGCCGGTGCCGGCTTCGGCGTGGTCGCGATCAATTTCCACGGTTCGACCGGTTACGGGCAGGCGTTTACGGATTCGATCAGCCAGCACTGGGGTGATCGTCCGTTGGAAGACCTGCAAAAAGGCTGGGCCGCGGCGCTCAAGCAGTTTCCGTATCTGGACGGCAATAACGCTTGCGCGCTGGGCGCCAGTTACGGTGGCTACATGACGTACTGGATCGCGGGTGTGTGGAACAAGCCATGGAAATGCCTGGTCGATCACGATGGCGTGTTCGACGCGCGCATGATGTACTACGCCACCGAGGAGCTGTGGTTCGAGGAACACGAGAACGGCGGCACGCAATACGAGCATCCGGAAAATTACGAGAAGTTCACCCCGATCGACCACGTCAAGGACTGGCGCGTACCGATGCTGGTCGTGCACAGTCAACACGACTACCGCATTCCGATCGAACAGGGCATTGGCGCATTCACCGCGCTGCAGCGCCGCGGCATTCCCAGTGAGTTCCTCACCTTTCCGGACGAGAGCCATTGGGTGCAGAAACCGCAAAACAGCGTGCTCTGGCACAAGACGGTGATCGATTGGTTGAAGAAATGGACAAAGTCGGCGACAGCCGACTGAGGGCAAGGCAGGGATGGCGAGCTGAAGACCCACCACCGAAGGTTGATCGGAAACTGCCGGCATGGAAGGCGGCTCACAGCAAAAAAACACGACCTGGATCACGCGTGCGTTTGCTCGCGTTCGGCAAATGTGACAGGATCAATGCTCCGCTCGGCCACGGGCTGGAGGAGTAGCAGGGGATAATCGCGCACTCGTCTTCATGTCGAGTCGCTCTGGGTGGTTATCTTTGTGGGGACAAACAATATGAAACGCTGGACTTGGGTGGTCGTAGCCGCAATGGGGTTGGCTGTGGTCGGCGCGTATGGCCTTGCCATGCATGTCGGTTTGATGAATTTCACTGCGGACCACGACGGGCACGCTGGCATGCGTCCGGTCGATGCGGGTCCGGAGGAGGCGAAAAACCAGCCGGCACCGACCACGGGAATGATTGCGCCACATGTGGTGACATTCCGGAATCTGGCTGTTGTGCATCATCCGGTCGGACAGAGCATGCAACGGCCCGGCAAGAAAGATCGCGCTTCCGGCGAAGGCGACGAGAAACGCGAGCGCTCGCAACTGACGCAAGCGCAGGCCGATGCGCTGCGTGCGCAGGCACTGCAGCAGCCGGTACGCCGCGCACGCGTACAAAAGCTGCGCGATATCACCCGCAATCAACGTCAGCCCGGCGTCGCCACTCCGGCATCGACCGATGTGGTGAACCTGCTCAATGGTTTCGACGGGCCGGATATCTCGCAGTGTTGCGGCAGCAGCGCGGAAGTACCTCCCGACCCGCACATGACGGTCGGATTGAATCACGTCATCGCCGTGGTCAACAGCGCGATCGGCATCTACGACAAGCAAGGCCAGTTGCTCAACGGCCCGGTAACCTCGGACAGTTTATTTAGCGGCATCAGCGGTCAATGCCACGGTACGTTCGATCCGACTGTGGAATACGACGAAGGTGCCAATCGTTTCATCATCAATTACGACGGGTCGCCGAACGACTGCATTGCGGTCAGCCAGACCGGCGATCCGACCGGTGCGTGGAATGTGTATGCATTCGGCACTGGCGCGATTTCGGCTAACGGCGACTTGTTCGACTACCCGCATATCGGCGTCGGTGATCAGGCGATCTACGTCGGCGCCAACATGTTTCTCAGCACCGGCTTTGCCGGGCGCGTCTGGGCGCTGGACAAGACCGCGATGTATGCGGGCAATCCGTTGACTGCACCAACGCCGCACAATCTACTCGATGGCGGCAATGCCGACGGCACGCCAACGCCGATGGTGCTGCATGGCTCGCCATCGGCAGCTGGGACCGTGTTTATCGTTACTGACGACCCTTCTTTCGATGGCAACGAGTTCGGCATCTGGAAATGGACAGATCCGACGGGTGTGGCTGCGCCGACCCTGGTCGGTTATGCGGATCTGTTGACTGCCACCGGCGTCAACGCATTTTACCCGGTCGACCAACCCCAGTTGGGCACGCCGGTGCAAATCCAGGGCAACGATTGGCGCAGTCTGGATGCCGAGTGGCGCAATGGGCATTTGTGGATAACGCATCAGATGAGTTGCGATATCGGTGCCGGCCCGCTTGGCTGTGCGCGCTGGGCCGAAGTCGATCCAACCAATGCCAGTGTGGTGCAAGCCGGCGTGGTCAGCATCCTTGGCAAATCGGTTTCTTTCCCGAACCTGGCGGTGGATGCGAACGACAACATGGCGCTGGGATTCACCGTTACCGGCGAAAGCAAATATGCCAGCGTATACATCGCCGCGCGCATGGCCAGCGATCCACCCAACACGCTGCGCGATGCCCAGGAAGTCAAACGCGGCAACACGATCTACTCCGCCTTCGACGGCAGTCCCGGACGCTGGGGCGACTATTCGGGCATGACCGCCGATCCGGATGGCCAGCACCTGTGGTATCTGGGCGAGTATGCCAAGGCTGACCTGACGCCGCCCTATGTGCCGAATCAGTACGGCAACTGGGGCACGTATATCCAGCAGATTGGTTTCGGGCCCGACGATCATCTTTTCGCCGGTGGCTTCGATCCGCTGCGCGCTTCGCTCGAGGTGCATGCCGAAATCAATGGCGATGATGCGGACAGTGCTCCCGGCGTATCGCTTTTGGTCGGGGATCCGGTTCAATTCCGCTATGTCGTTATCAACACCGGCCAGCAGACGCTCAATAACGTAGTGGTTACCGACGATCAACTCGGCGTGATCACCTGTCCGACCGATACCTTGGCTGCAGGTGAGGACATGATCTGCAACGTCGACGGCGGCGGCGCACAGGCCGGCCAATATACCAACAACGCCAATGTTACCGCCCTGGCCGCGGACGGTACCGCGGTCGGAGGCGCCGACAGCGCGAACTACTTCGGCTTTAATCCCCTGGTCGGCACCAAGTGCTCTACGTCGGGCGGCGCCAACTGTTCGATCGCCATTCCGGACAACACGCCCGCGGGGGTGAGCTCGACCTTCACAGTCAGCGGTTGCAATACCATCGATGACGTGAACGTTGGCCTGTCGATCGATCATACTTGGGTCGGCGACTTGATCGTCACGGTGAAAAGCCCAGGAGCGACGTCCGTAACCATTGTCAACCGGCCGGGCGTACCAGCGTCTACATACGGATGCGGCGGCGACAATATTCGCGCGGTTCTGGACGACGAGGGCGCGGGCGGCCCGGTCGAGAACGCGTGCGCCACAACAGTGCCTACTATCTTCGGTGCTTTCACACCGAATAGTTCGTTAACGGTTTTCGACAATACGACTGGCAACGGAACTTGGACCTTGAAGGTATCCGACAACGTGGCAGGAGACATAGGAACGCTCAACGACTGGTCTTTGCAATTGACCTGCCACTGATCCGATTCGGTAAATTCGTCTACACTGTACGGGGGCGGCAACGCCCCCGTTTCTTTTTCCGATGGACTCGCGCATGAGCGCACTCGAAACGCTTGCAGCACGCCGCTGTTTCAGTGGCGTGCAGGGCTTTTACCGGCACGCATCCACTGCCTGTGCGGGGCCGATGCGATTCGCGGTGTACACGCCGCCACAGGCTGAGCACAGTGCGGTGCCAGTGTTGTATTTCCTGTCGGGGCTGACTTGCACCGAAGAGAATTTCACGGTCAAGGCCGGTGCGCAGCGGGTTTCGGCGGAATTGGGCTTGATGTTGGTCGTGCCGGATACGAGTCCGCGCAATACCGGCATTCCAGGCGAGGCGGATGAAGAAGATTTCGGCGCCGGCGCGGGTTTTTACCTCGACGCCACGCAAGCGCCGTGGTCTCGCCATTTCAATATGTATACCTATGTCACCCAGGAGTTGCCGGCGCTGATTGCAGCGAATTTTCCAGCCGACATGTCACGGCAAAGTATCTTCGGCCATTCGATGGGCGGCCACGGCGCGCTGACTATCGCGTTGCAGAATCCAGAAAAATATCGTTCGGTGTCGGCGTTCGCGCCGATTGTTGCGCCCACGCGCGTGCGCTGGGGTGAGGGCGCATTTTCGCGTTACCTCGGCGAGGATCGGCAATCGTGGCAGCCCTACGATGCCTGCGAATTGATTGCTCAGGGCAAACGCTTCGATGGTGAAATCCTGATCGATCAGGGCGAGGCCGATCCATTCCTGCACCAGACATTGCACCCGGAGTGGTTCGATGCGGCCTGTCGCAAAGCAGGTCAACGTCTGCGACTGCGCATGCAGCCGGGTTACGATCACAGCTACTATTTCATCGCCAGCTTCGTGGAAGACCACCTGCGTCATCACGCGAAGGAAATTTTTCGAGGAAGGAAAGAATGAAAACCCGTGCCGCTGTCGCCTCGGAAGCTGGCAAACCGCTGAGCATCGAAGAAGTGGAACTGGCTGGCCCGAAAACCGGCGAGGTGTTGGTGCGCATCGTCGCCACCGGCGTGTGTCATACCGATGCGTTTACGCTGTCGGGCGCCGATCCGGAGGGTTTGTTCCCGGTGATTCTCGGTCACGAGGGCGGTGGTATCGTCGAGGAAGTCGGTACCGACGTGACCAGCGTCAAACCTGGCGATCACGTCATTCCGCTGTACACGCCCGAATGCGGTGTATGCAAATTCTGCCGCTCCGGCAAAACCAATCTGTGTCAGGCGATCCGCGTCACCCAGGGCAAGGGCCTGATGCCGGATGGTACCTCACGCTTTTCGATCAAGGCCAAGCCGATCCTGCACTATATGGGTACCAGTACATTTTCCGAATACACCGTGGTGCCGGAAATTGCGCTGGCGAAAATCGATCCGAAGGCGCCGCTGGACAAGGTCTGTCTGCTCGGTTGCGGAATCACCACCGGCATCGGTGCTGTGTTGAACACGGCGAAAGTGCCTGCTGGCTCGAGCGTTGCGGTATTTGGCCTCGGCGGCATCGGCTTGTCCGTGGTGCAAGGCGCGGTGATGGCCAGGGCTGCGCGTATCATCGCCGTGGATACAAACCCATCGAAATGGGAAATGGCCAAGGCGCTGGGCGCAACCGATTTCATCAATCCCAAGGAATACGATCGGCCGATCCAGCAGGTGATCGTGGACTTGACCGATGGCGGCGTGGACTATTCGTTCGAGTGCATCGGCAATGTCAATGTCATGCGTTCGGCACTGGAGTGCTGCCACAAGGGCTGGGGCGAGTCGATCATCATCGGCGTCGCCGGCGCCGGGCAGGAGATTTCCACGCGGCCATTCCAGCTCGTCACCGGTCGCGTCTGGCGCGGCTGCGCGTTCGGTGGTGTCAAGGGCCGTTCGCAGTTGCCCGATTATGTGGATCGCTACTTGCACGGCGAAATCAAGATCGATCCCATGATCAGCGCGGTACTGCCGCTTGGGCAAATCAACGAAGCATTCGAGCTGATGCACGCCGGCAAGACGATTCGCTCGGTGATTCGCTACTGAGTCCTGCTTGATGAAGTTGCCGTCCGGCCCAGAGCATGATTTCATCGTGGATTATTTGCGCCGTCGTGAAGTGCTGCTGCGTAATCCTCACATGCGCCCGTGCTCGAGCGGGCGCTGGCGGTGCATCATCGCCCATTCGGCGTGTTCGGATAGAGCGGCCTCGCCGAGCGCGCGCAGGATCTCGCGTTGTTCCGCGTCATCGCGCGCGCCAAGCAGCGCGGCGTGCGCATCCGCAAACAGGCGGCGCATGAAACGGTATTGCTTGATCAGTTCCTTGTCCGCTTTGCGGTAGGCGTAGGCTTCGCGCACCGCGCCGGAAACCGAGAATATCGCCATCAGCACGATCAGGTTGTTCTTCGCGTCGGCGGAAAGCCGGAACGCGAGCACGGCCAGCGCCACGCTGATGCCGACGCCGGCGTACAGGCTGATCTTGCCTATCAGTTCGGTGATGTGGTAATTGCGCTCGCGCTGCACGGCCTTGCGTGTGTAGTACCCGAGTTGGCCGCTGGCGGTATCGCCGATCCATTCGGCAATGACGCGTTGCAGCCGGATGGTGCGACCCTCCGGCGCGTCCGGCACGCGCACGAGATCCGCGCTGCGCATCGCGTCGCGCACCCAGTCCAGTTCGATGTTCTGCTTCTGCTGCAAGCTGTCCTGCGCGAACTCCGGATCGCCGGTCAGGGATATGCCGCCGCGGCGCCAGTAGCCTTGCACGCGCAGGCCTTCGGCGAGGGCGCGGTAGTCCAGATATTTGCGATGCCATTCGCGGCGTTGGGCGAGTGTGCTGATCGCCGCGCCGCTGGCGAACAACAGCAGGAATACGTAGATGAAGGCGTCAGCATTGGACAAATTGTCATAGACCGTAAACGCGATTCCCATCAGGCCCGCCACAATGTATGACATGCGCATGGCAAGCAATACGCGTTTCTGGAAATGCAATGCCAGCCAGTCGGCCGCGCGAAACAGCGGAGCCAGAGACGGCGGTGCGTCGCGTTCGACCGTATCGACGGGGGCGGCATCGATCCTGGCGCGATATTTCGTCGCATCCAGGTTGAATTTACCGGCGCAGGCGAATGCGGAGTGGAAGCGTGCCGGCATCGGCACATCCGGCGCGGACACCGATCCAGCCGTGCGCCAGATGATCTGCCCGCTTTGCAACGGCACCTGTGGAGCGCCGTCGGCTGCGTCGCGCGAACACACCAGATGGCACACCGGGCGCTCGTCGCCATAGCCGAACAACCAGCGCCGCGCGCCGCGGCGGCGTTCGATCAGTCCGGGCATGACACCGTGCAGGTAATATTCAACGACCTGGGCGGTGCCGCCGAGGCGCTCGGATTCCTTTCCGTCCCAGATCGCCAGCAGCAAATGGCAGTGCCGGGCAATGAACACGCCGGCACGCGCGTACTGGCGGTCGCGCTCCACGCCGGCACGCGCGACATCGGCATCGGTATGCCCGGGCAGCAGGGGCAGTTCGAAGACATGCGCACGCTCACATAGCGCAGCGAAGGCATCACGAGTCGCTGCGTCGATGAAGTCTTGCGTGTACACATCGCGCGGCAGCGGCAGCGGGGCGATCAGTTGCGCGCCAACGGCCAGTGCCTCCTGTGCCACGAGCTGATCGCCGCCTTCGGCCAGCGCGGAAATGACCGTCAGCGGTGAATGCGGAAACTCGCGTCGCAACTGCGCGAGGAGCTCACGCACGCGAATGCGGATCGGGTCGATCTCGTGTGCCGGAATATTGCGGTGGCTGGTTACACCGATCACCAGTGGTGTGACATTGGCGTTCATCATGTGGCCGCAATTGGTTTTGCGACCAGCGGCGGCCGCGGTCGCGTGGATTTGATCGAAACGAATTGCGGCTCCTCGCCGTCCAGGCGCAACGCGATCAATTCGCCGCCCCAGACGCAGCCGCCATCGATCGCGTACACGCCCATTCCCTGAAAGCGGCCCAATGTCGACCAGTGTCCGCAGACGATGCGGATATCGCGCTTGCACAGACCAGGCACTTCGAACCACGGATACAGACCGGGTTTTTGCGATCCCGGCACGCCTTTTTCGCGATAGGCGATACGGCCACGCACATCGCAGTAGCGCATACGCGTCATCACATTGATGGTCGCGCGCAGGCGGTCCAAGCCCTGCAGGCGCGGCGACCATTGATCGGGTTTGTTGCCAAACATCGCCTTTAGCAAACGCGAGGATCCGTCGCTGCCGAGACGTTGCTCCACTTCGCGCGCTGCCCGCTCGGCGTGTTCGACATCCCAGCGCGGCGCAAGACCTGCGTGGACCAGCAGGAAATCCAGCGCGCGATCCACATGCAGCAGCGGACGCGCGCGCAGCCAATCGAGCAGCTCGTTGCGATCCGGCGCGAACAGTACCTCGCGCAGTTCCGGATTCACCCTGGCCTGTTCGGCTTCGTCGCGCTCGGCCACGGCGAGCAGCGAAAGATCGTGATTGCCGAGCACGACGACGGCGCGCTCGCCGAAGGATTTCACCAGCCGCAGCACCGCCAGCGACTGGCCGCCACGGTTGACCAGATCGCCGCAGAACCATACGGTATCACGTGCGGAATCGAATCCGATTTTTTCCAGCAGCCGGCAAAGTTCGTCGTGGCAACCCTGGATATCGCCGATGGCCCAAGTGGCCATCAGTGCAGTGTCCGCGGAACCGAGAGGGTAAACGGCGCTATCGTCGCGTCGAAATGGCGACCGTCATCGGCCAGCATCTGGTAACTGCCGCGCATGGTACCAACGGCGGTTTCCAGCACCGCGCCAGAGGTGTACTCGAAGCCCTGGCCGGGGCGCAGATGTGGCTGCTCGCCGACCACGCCGTCGCCGCGCACTTCCTGTACACGACCGTTGGCGTCGGTGATGATCCAATGGCGCGTGAGCAGACGTGCCGGCACGCTGCCGACATTGGCGATGCGGATCGTGTAGGCGAATACGTAGCGATTGTCTGCTGGCGCGGATTGCTCGTCGAGAAAGCGCGTGTGTACGGCGATATCGATGGCGTATGGGGTCTTGTCGCTCATGCGCCGATTCTCCGGCACGCGCGGCCATCCGGCAAGGGGTGTCTTACGCGCGCGCGGCCAGCTGTCGCGCCAGTGCGACGAAAGCCTGCGCTGGCAACTGCTCGGCGCGACTGCGCGGGTCGATGCCGACGGCTGTCATGTCGTCGGCGTTGGCAATGCCGGACAAGGCATTGCTCAGCGTCTTGCGACGCTGGCCGAACGCGGCGCGTACGATACGCGCGAGCAGGTCGGCGTTGACGTCCGTCAACTGCGCGGCTGGCAACGGCACGAGACGCACTACGGCCGAATCCACCTTCGGCGGCGGCCGGAACGCGCCGGGTGGCACGCGCAGCAGCGGCTCGACACTGCAGCGCAGTTGCAGCATCACCGACAAGCGTCCGTACACCTTGCTGCCCGGAGCCGCAGCCATGCGCTCGACCACTTCTTTCTGCAGCATGAAATGCATATCGGCCATGGCCTCAGCATGATTCAGGCAATGAAAAAGTATGGGCGTGGAGATGTTGTACGGCAGATTGCCGACGATGCGCATGAGTGTGCCTTGCGCGAGGGCGGAAAAATCCACCGTCAGCACATCGGCGTTGAGAATGGTCAGTTCACCAACCCCGCGTGCCTTTTCGCGCAACGGTTCGATCAGGTCGCGGTCGAGTTCGATGGCGGTGAGCTTCCCGGCCGCGCGCAGCAAGGGCAGGGTTAGTGCGCCTTCCCCAGGGCCGATCTCGACCAGGTGTTCTCCGCGCTGCGGTGCAACGCAGTCGAGGATGCGGTGCAGGATTCCGGGATCGTGCAGAAAATGCTGACCGAAGCGCTTGCGTGGAACGTGTGCGCTGTCCGGCCTCATGCCGCCGCCGCCGCGAGCTGCGCGGCCAGCGTTGTCGCCGCGATCATGCTGCCGGCGTCGGCGCGGTTGGTCCCGGCGATGTCCAGCGCGGTGCCGTGATCGACCGAGGTGCGGATAAAGGGCAAGCCCAGAGTGATGTTGACCGCATCGCCGAAACCCAGCGCCTTGAGCACGGGCAGGCCCTGATCATGGTACATGGCGAGATAGGCATCGAATTGGGCACGCTTGGCGGGAACAAAGGCGGTATCCGCCGACAGCGGACCGCTCAGATTCATGCCTTCGGCACGCAAGGCGGCGAGTGCTGGAGCGATGATCTCGATTTCCTCGCGGCCCAGATGACCGCCTTCGCCAGCGTGCGGGTTCAATCCGAGCACCGCAATGTGCGGATCGGCGATGCCAAAGCGATGGCGCAGGTCGTTGTATACAATGCGCAAAATGCGCACGATGCCGGCCGCGCTGATCGCAGCGGGCACCTCCGCCAGTGGCAGATGTGTGGTCGCCAGGGCCACGCGCAAGCCCGGAGCCGACAGCAGCATGGCGACTTCACACTTGGCGCGCGCGGCGAAGAATTCCGTGTGGCCGGTGAATGCGAAACCGGCGTCGTTGATGATGCCCTTGTGCACGGGCGCGGTTACGAGCGCGTCGAACTCGCCGGCGAGACAGCCATCCGCCGCGCGCGCCAACAAATCGATCACGTGGGCGGCGTTGCGTGGGTCGAGCCGCCCCGGAACCGCCTCGGCGCGAAGCGGAACATGCACGCAGCGCAGGACACCGGGTGCGCGCTCGTGCCGCCATTGGCCATCGTCGGCTTCGATCGAAAGGGCGACGCCGCGCGCTTGCGCGGCGAGCAGCAGATGATCCTTGTCGCCTACGGCGATAAGGTCAGCGGCCAGATCCGTTGCTGCCAGCGCGGCGACGAGTTCGGGACCGATTCCCGCCGGTTCGCCCATAGTGATTGCAAGCCGTGGTAGAAACCGGGAGGTCATCTTCATATCCTCGGCTCGGCTTCACCGCGCCGGCCGTTGCTAAGCTCGGCCGTCCACGGCCTCGCCAAGCAACCCGGCCCTTCGCATCCTGCTGCGGGCGCTCGACCTCGCACGCGATGCGCTTCAACGCATCGCGTAAGCGCTCGGTCTTGCCCCGCCGGTTCGCCCAGCGTGACCGCCAGGCGCGGCAGCCACGGACGGACGACGTCCATCGGCGCACTCAGAAAGCGGGTTTTTCCGCCGCGGCGGATTGGGCATCCGCACCGGGCAGGCGGATTTCGACGAAGGATTCCGAACGCAGGGTGCGCAGGAAATCCTCATAGGCCTGTTCGGCCTTGCGGTTGCGGATCACCTCGCGTGCCTGCTCGCGTTTCATTTCCTTGGTGCGGTCCTGTTGGCGCGTGCCCAGGAGCTGCATGATGTGCCAGCCAAGATCAGTGCGAAACGGCTGTGAAATCTCGTTGTCCTTGAGCGTGGCCAGTTGATCGGCGACTGCCGAACCGTACTGGTCGATCGGGAACCAGCCCATGTCGCCGCCTTCGCTGGCGGTGTTGGAATCCTGCGAATCCTTCTTGGCCAGCGCGGCAAAATCCTCGTGACCTTCGACAATGCGGTTGCGAATGTCGGCGATGGTTTTCGCGGCCTCGGCGGCGCCGGTCAACTCATTGACCTTGATCAGGATGTGACGGGCGTGGTATTCGGTCACGAGCTGCTTGCCCTCGGCGCGCTTGTCCACCAATTTGACGATGTGAAAGCCGCTCGGGCCACGCAGCGGCTGCGACACCTGGCCAGGCTGCATGCCCTCGACCAGGTTGGCGAACGCCTCGGGCACCTCATCATAGCGGCGCCAGCCAAGGTCGCCGCCCTGCAGTGCGTCCTGAGCGCTGGAATACTGGATCGCCGCGGTGGTGAAATCCATGCCACCGTCGATCTTGGCCTTGACCTCATCGGCCTTGGCGCGCGCCGCGGCGATCTGCGAAGCGTCGGCGCCGTTGGGCAGGCCTACGAGAATATGCTGCAGATGGACCTCGCCGGACTTGAGGCTGTTGCTGGCAAGCAGGATATCCACTTCGGAGTCGCTGACGTTGGACTGGCTCTGCACCACCCGCTGCTGCAGACGCTGCACGATGATCTGGTCGCGCAGGTGATTGCGGAAATCCTCGTAGCTCATGTTGTCGTGGGCGAGCGATGCGCGCAGTTGATCCACGCTCATCTTGTTGTTTTCGGCCACGCGCTGCACGGCCTGATCCACATCGGAGTCGTTGACGCGGATGCCGGTATCCTTGGCGCGCTGCACCTGCAAACGCAGCATGACCAGGCTTTCCAGCACCTGGCGCTCGAGCACGTCGCGCGGCGGTAGTTGCTGCGGATTGCTGCGGTACTGCGCGAGTACGTTGGCCACGGCGTGGTCGAGCTCGCTTTGCAGGATGACGTCGTCCTCGGCAATGGCGACGATGCGATCCAGCGGCTGCGCCGGTTGCAGCGCCTGCGCGCGCGCGCAGGAAATACTGCCGAATGCGGCGATCAGTAAACAGAATGCGACGACGAGGCGATTCATCGGTAAGTGGGATCCAGGCAGATACGGGAATAATGCCGCGGCAACGGTAAGAATTACGTTATGGAACCTCTGATTAACCGTCGCGAGCGAAGGCGGATTGCGTGTCGCCGGAGCGCAGAAACCGGAGTTTACTTGAGGGTAAATGAGGGTGAGTCTAGCGCTGCTTGGCTCGCAAAGCGAGCCGCGCTAGCGAACGCCCGCGCCGCTGGCGCGGGCCGGGAGCACCACCGGCACGCAAGCTGTCGAGCGCAGCAGGTTAATCAGAGGTTCCCGGTTATTGATAGCCTAGGATAGCACGGCGCAGGAAATTCTCGGTGCGCGTACCGGTGTTGCCAAGGCCCTTGAACTCCAGTTCGAAATACACGCCGTTGCTTGGCTTGAGCTGGCCGATGATGTTGATGTAGCGCCGCACCAGCACGCGCATGGCCACGCAGCAGCTGTCGTACTGGGCGCCGGCGAAGGCCTCCAACAACTGGCTGTGCATCAGCGAGTAGTAGTAGCGTCCGACCAGGCTCCAGTTCGCATTCAGCGGCAGCAGCGCCGAGGTGTCGACCTGTTCGAGCAGGCCGCGGCGGAAGCGGTAGGAGAAATTCACCGTGCCCTCGGCACCAAAGCGGTGCTCGACGCTGACGGAGGAAAGGTCGGTGTGGTGCAGGTTTTCGACCAGCATCTGCGTTTGCGGATCGAGAATGCGCGAATTCGGGTTGTATTGCTGATCCCACTTCACTTCCCACCGATCGTTCAGGCGCAGATCCAGCTCGCCGACATAATCCGATCCGGAATAATCCACCTCCGGCACGCCCGGCAATTGCACGCGTTGCGTGTCGAAATAGCGGATCTGGCCGATGCTGGCGCTGAGCAGTTCGTCGCCGGAGGCGGCGTCGATCAGACGTGAGGTCAGGGCCAGGGTGAGGTTGTTGGCGTTGCTCTGGCGGTCGGCGCCGACGAAATTGTTGCTGCGGAACAGGCTCGGAAAGTCGAAGGAGGGCAGTTGCGTGTCGAAGATCGGCAGATCGGCCTGATTGCGATAGGGCACGCGCAAATAG
>JBOHYL010000136.1:0-12694 GCA_050737915.1 Rudaea sp. | reverse complement strand
CGCCGTGGGCGACCTGGCGCCGGCTGCTGCGCTATTCGGCGCGCTACTGGCCGATCGGTGTGTTGGCCATAATCGGCATGATCTTCGATGCTGCCTGCGGCTCGGCCTTCACCCTGATCATCAAGCCCATGCTCGACGATCTGTTCGTGCACAAGGACAAGAGCACGATTTTCTGGATGCCGCTCATCATTTTGTGCCTGTTTCTGATCCGCGGCGTTGCCACGTTTACCGCAGGCTACAGCATGGCCAGCATCGCGCGCGGCGTAATCAAGACCCTGCGCGAGGAAGTGTTCCGTAAATACCTGGCGTTGCCAGCAGCGTTTTTTCAGCGCGAATCTTCCAGCGTGCAGATCGCGCGGATGACGTTCACCGTGGAACAGGTCGCCAACGCCAGCACGGATGGCTTGAAAATCCTCGTGCTTGACGGTCTGATGATCGTCGGCCAGGTCAGCGTGATGCTCTACAACAGTGCGCGTCTGACCATGGCTTTGTTCGTGCTGGCGCCGCCGGTCGCGTTTGTGGTCTGGTACGTAGGCCGGCGTTATCGGCGCATCAGTCACCGTATCCAGGACTCGGTCGGCTCGATCACGGGCATGGTCGACGAAGTGGTCAGCGGTCAGCGCGAGGTCAAGGTCTACGGAGGGCGAGATTATGAACGCAGCCGCTTCGCCGCGGTCAACGACGCGATCCGGCGCCTGAACCTGAAGATCGCCTCGACCAATTCACTGGCCAACGCCGTGGTGCAGTTCGTCGCCGCCTGTGCGCTGGCGCTGGTGATTTTCCTCGCCACGCGGCCCGGCGCGATCCTGCGCCAGATGAGTCCTGGCACGTTCATGTCGCTGATTACGGCGATGCTGGTCATGCTGCCGTCGCTCAAGCGCCTGACCACGGTGCAATCGAACATGCAGCGCGGTGTGGTCGCGGCCCAGGATATTTTCGCCGTGCTCGACAGTGAGGAGGAGCGCGACACCGGTAGTGAGCGTGTGGTGCGAGCGCGCGGCGACCTCGCGTTGCGCGGCGTGGGGTTCCATTATCCGGGCGCTGCGGAACGTGCTCTGCACGGCATCGATCTGGATTGTGCCGCTGGCAGCGTCACCGCCTTGGTCGGACGCTCAGGCAGCGGCAAATCCACCTTGGCCAGTCTGATTCCACGCTTTCGCGATCCGGATGCGGGGCGGGTGTTGCTCGATGGCCGGCCGCTGACGGATTACGCGCTGGATAGCCTGCGCGCCCAGATTGCCTGGGTCGGCCAGCAAGTAGTGATCTTCGACGACACCGTAGCGCGCAATATCGCCTATGGCGCGCTGGGCGGCGCTTCGCGCGAGCAGATCATTGCCGCTGCGCGCGCGGCCAACGCGATGGAATTCATCGAGGCGTTGCCGCGGGGACTGGACAGCCGCGTGGGCGAGGGCGGTGCGCTGCTTTCGGGTGGTCAGCGCCAGCGTATCGCCATTGCCCGCGCGATTCTCAAGGACGCGCCGATCCTGATTCTGGATGAGGCGACCAGCGCGCTGGACAGTGAAAGCGAAAGCCTGATCCAGGACGCGCTCGGCCGTCTGCTGCGTCAACGTACCGTGCTGGTAATCGCGCACCGGCTCTCGACCATCGAACATGCCGATCGCATTGCTGTACTCGATGCGGGCCGTATCGTGGAATGCGGCACGCATGCGCAATTGCTGGCGCGCGGCGGGCAGTACGCATTGCTGCACAGGATGCAGTTTCGCGACAACGGTAATTGAGCTCCGATGCGCGACCAACGCGAATGGCAAGCGATCTGGTACGGCGGCAAGCCGCCTGGGCTTTGGTTGCGTGCCCTGGCTGGCGTGTATGCCGTTTTGACCGCATTGCGCCGAAGTCTGTATCGCCGTGGCGTGCTGCGCAGCGTGCGTTTGCGGGTGCCAGTGGTCGTTGTTGGAAATATCACCGTCGGCGGTACCGGCAAGACCCCGATGACGATTGCTCTGATCGCGGCGTTGCGCGCACGCGGATTCCGGCCCGGCGTGATCAGTCGAGGCTATGGCGGCAGCGCCCGCGTGCCGCAGATTGTGTCCGCCGATGCCGATCCGGCACAGGTCGGCGACGAACCGGTGTTGATCGCCCGCGCCACTGGTGTGCCGGTAGCGATCGGCCGCGACCGCGCCGCGGCTGCACGTCTGTTGTTGCAGGTGGATGGCATCGATCTTGTCATTGCCGACGATGGCTTGCAGCATTATAAACTTTGCAGCAATGTGGAAATTTGCGTAATCGACGGCGAGCGCCGCTCCGGCAACGGTCGATTGTTGCCTGCTGGGCCGTTGCGCGAACCGGGGGCACGACTCGAATCCGTGGATTTTCGCGTTTGCAATGGTGGCGTGCGGCAATCTGGCGAATATCCGATGCGGTTGATTGGCGACCTGGCAGTGGCCTTGCTCGATGAGACGCGCAAGCAGCCGTTACACGCCTTCACCGGACGGCGCGTCCATGCAGTGGCGGCAATCGGCAATCCTCAGCGATTTTTCATGCAGTTGTGCGCGGCAGGCATCGACGTCGTCGAACACACGTTTGCCGATCATCACGCCTTCGCCGCATCCGATCTGCAGTTCGCCGACGATTTGCCGGTGCTGATGACGGAAAAGGATGCGGTCAAATGCCGCGCATTCGCCAACCCGCAGCATTGGTACGTGCCTGTCCGCGCAGAGTTGCCGCCGGCGTTTTTCGATGCGGTGGCAGCACGCCTCGGAAACATCCAGTGTCCCCGTTGACAAGTGCGCCTGCGGCGACTACCTTGCGCGCACCTTCCCCAACGAGGCCGTCCTTCCGTGGACCCTTGCAGTAGAAATTACACTGCAGCCCAGTCAGCGTAATCCGCGGAAGCCCCTCGTACGGTGCATTTCCGCGCAGGCGGAAACGTGCCGGTGTTCGTCGCACTGACGAGCACTCGCATCTGAACTTCGTCGTTTCGCTCGGCTGGCTGCGCACAGCGCGGAGTTGCTGATGTTCGATTTGTCGATGTTCTCGATGCTGACCCCGCAGGCTGCGCGCGAGCGCGGTAAAAGTGAGGCATCGTCGCGTGCCGCCGCGCAGCTGTTGGCGCTGGTGCGGACCGATGGCGCCGATGCGCTTGCGCGCCTGCACGCTGCAGCGGACGGATTGAATCCGGATCAGGTCGAGGAGCGGCTGCAAGAGCACGGTCCCAACATCGTCGCGCAGGAGAAGAAAAAGCCCTTCCTGCTGCATATTCTCGAACGTTTCATCACCAACCCGATCAATATCCTGCTGACCGTACTCGCGGTCATAACGTGGATCACGGGTTCGCAGCTGAGTGACCGCATCGGCGCGATCATCATGTTCGCGATGGTGGTGATGGCGGTATTTGTGGCGCATTTCCAGGAGGCGCGATCCGGTCGCGCGGTGGAGCAATTGCGACGCATGGTCAGCAATACGGCCACGGTGCGGCGCGAGGTGGAGGAACGCGACGACGGCGCGGATGACGACGCGCCCTCTCGGCGTGTTGCAAAAAAACTTGAAGTTCCGATCGACGCCCTGGTGCCAGGCGATATCGTGTTTCTGTCGGCCGGCGACATGGTGCCGGCGGACTTGCGTCTGCTCAACGCGAAGGACCTGTTCATCAATCAGGCCGCGCTGACTGGCGAATCCATGCCGGTGGAAAAATTCGCAGCGGTCGACGCCGAGGCGAAAACGGCCCTGGAAGCGCGTTGCCTGTGCTTCATGGGATCGAATGTGGTCAGCGGCAGCGCGACTGGCGTGATCGCCGCGACCGGCGCGGGCACGTATTTTGGCGCGCTCGCCGGTTCCCTGGTCGGCCAGCGCGTGGAAACGAGCTTCGACAAGGGCGTGTCACGCTTCGCCTGGCTGATGCTGCGCTTCATGGCGGTGATGGTGCCGGTGGTGTTTCTGATCAACGGTCTGACCAAGCACGACTGGTTCGAGGCTTTCATGTTCGCCGTGGCTGTGGCGGTTGGTTTGACGCCGGAAATGCTGCCGATGATTGTGGCCATCAATCTGGCCAAGGGCGCGCTGAAAATGGCGCGCAAGGATGTGATCGTAAAGCGCCTGAATGCGATCCAGAATTTTGGCGCCATCGACGTGCTGTGCACAGACAAGACCGGCACGCTCACCCAGGATCGCGTCATCCTTGAACGCCACACCGATATCCGCGGCGACGAGGACGAAAGCGTGCTTGATTTCGCCTGGCTCAACAGTTATCACCAGACCGGTCTGAAAAACCTGCTCGATGTGGCAGTGCTCGAGAGTGTTGCGCCGGATGCTACCGCACGGCTCAAATCGGCCTATACCCTGGTGGACGAGGTGCCGTTCGATTTCACCCGCCGGCGTATGTCGGTGGTGGTACGCGACGAAGGCGGCCGGCATTTTCTGATTGCCAAGGGCGCGGTCGCGGAAACCGTGGCCCAATGTGCGTTCGCGCGCGATGGCGCCGAATCGGTGCCAATGAGCAAGGCAAAGCTCTCCGAAGTGCGCACGGTGGCGCGCGACATGAATGACGACGGTTTCCGTGCACTCGCGCTTGGCGTGCGCGAGATCGAGGTCAAGCCGAGTTATTCGCGCGACGACGAGAAAGATCTGACCCTGATGGGCTTCATCGCGTTTCTGGATCCACCCAAGGATAGTGCGGCGGAAGCGATCGGTGCGCTCAATGCGAACGGCGTGGCGGTCAAAATCCTCACCGGCGACAACGATACAGTGACGCGCAATGTCTGTCGCCAGGTCGGCATCAAAGTAGAGAAATTCCTCACCGGCCCGCAGATCGAGGCGATGAGCGACGATGAGTTGACCATCGCTGCGCGCACGACGCCGGTATTCGCGCGCCTGAATCCGCAGCAGAAAGTACGCGTAATTCAGGCCCTGCATCGCGACAATCACATTGTCGGCTTTCTCGGCGACGGCATCAACGACGGTCCCGCGCTGCGCGCGGCCGATGTCGGCATTTCGGTGGACACGGCGGTGGACTTCGCCAAGGAATCGGCCGACATGATCCTGCTCGAATAAAGCCTGATGGTGCTGGAAGAGGGCGTGATCGAAGGCCGCAAGGTGTTCGGCAACGTGCTCAAGTACATCAAGATGACGGCCAGTTCCAACTTTGGCAACATGTTCAGCATGATCGGTGCGAGCGCACTGTTGCCATTCCTGCCGATGCTGCCGGTGCAGGTGTTGCTCAATAATCTGTTGTACGATTTTTCGCAGACTGCGGTCGCTTCCGATGAAGTCGACCCCGAATACCTGGCCAAGCCGCGTCAATGGAACCTGAAAGCCATTGCGCGCTTCATGCTGTACATCGGCCCGATCAGCTCGATCTTCGACTACTGTACGTTCGCGTTCCTGTGGTTCGTGCTTGGCGCCAATGTCGAGGCGCACCAGAAATTGTTCCAGACTGGCTGGTTTGTCGAATCGCTGCTTACGCAGACATTGATCGTGCATGTCATTCGCACCAGCAGGATTCCGTTCGCGGAAAGTCGTGCCAGCCTGCCGCTTACCATCACGAGCACGGTAATCTGCCTGATCGGAATGCTGCTCCCGTTCTCGCCGGTGGCCGCCTGGTTCGGCTTTGTGCCGCTGCCGGGCGTGTACTGGCTGTTCCTCGCGGCTGTGCTTGTCGGCTATCTGACGCTGACGCAGTTCGTCAAATCGCGTGTGATCCGGCGCTTCGGATTATTGTGACTCTGGCTTTCTGCGCAGCAGTATCGCCAGCACCGGCGGTGTGACAATCGAGGTCAGCAAGGACATCGCCACGATCAGTGCATAGGTGCGTGGAGGGAACACGCCGGCCGCCAGTCCCAGACTTGCCACGACCACGCCGACTTCGCCGCGCGGGATCATGCCGACGCCGACGATCAGCGCACCGCGCGTGCCCAGCGACAGCGCGCCGAGAAATCCGCCAATCAGCTTGGAGACGATGGCGATCGCGGTAATCACGGCGAGTGCGAGCAACGCATCCAGATTCCACAACTGGGCCAATTCCACTTTTGTACCCGTCATCACGAAAAAGAACGGGGTCATCAGTGCGAGCAGCGGCTGGGTCTGATGCTCGAGAACTTCGCGCTGGCGCGTTTCCGAGGCGATCATGCCGGCGAGAAACGCGCCAATGATGGCGGCCAGACCGAACTGGGTGGAAAGAAACGCAAGGCCCAGGCACAGCGCCAGCACGATGTTCAGTGGGGCCAGCGGATGGATCGGCGCGTCCAGCCAGCGCGAAGACCTTCGCATCACGCGCGCACCGACAAAACCAATCACGACCACGAAACCGACCGCCTCGCCCAACACGATGGCCAAGTGACCCAGGCGCAGTTGATCGCCGGATTGCAGCGCGGTGACGATGCCGAGCAGCAGCATTGCCAGAATATCGTCGATTACCGCAGCGCCGAGAATCACGCGGCTTTCCTCGCGTTTTATCGCGCCCAGTTCCTGCAACACGCGTGCGGTGATGCCCGCCGAGGTAGCCACGAATGCAGCAGCCACGAACAGCGACTTGGCCCAGTCGAAACCCGAGCCGTGCGCCCACAGGCTGCCGAGCGCGAACGGTACGATCACGCCGAGTACACCGGCCGCGAACGCGCTGCGGCCGACGCGCTTCATTTCGTCCAGCCGGGTCTCCAGTCCAACCGCAAACAACAGCAACACTACGCCGATTTCGGCCAGCACATCCAGTGCTTCGGAAGGCACGACCCAGCCAAGCAGGGATGGACCGACAATGCAGCCGGCCGCGATTTCGCCGACCACGCCGGGTAATTTCAGGCGCTGGGCAATCTCGGCGCCGATCTGCGCGGCGACGAAAACGACGAACAGGCTGATCAGGATGTCGCTGCCGTGCTGCATGCCGGGTTCCTTGGTGGCGCCTCCTGCGCAAGCGCAAGCGCAAGCGCAAGCGCGGATAAGCGCCATTGCGTTTTGACTCCGATCCCCGGATGCTACACGCCGGGCACGGGAAATGGGAGGTGGGAGACCGTGGCAAAAACCGGCGACGATTCCCGGGAGCCCATGGCGCGGGTCGATACCGCGTGGCTGCGCATGGAATGTCCGACCAACCTGATGATGATCACCGGCCTGATGATTTTCGCCGGCCGCATGTCCTTGCCACAATTGCGCCGCGCCATCGGCGAGCGATTTCTCGCGTATCCGCGTTTCCGCCAGCGCGCGGTGGATACCGGTGCGGCGGCGTACTGGGAAACCGTTGCCAATTTCGATCTGAACTGGCATGTTTGCGCTGCGCGCCTGCCGGGCAAGGGCGGCAAGGACGAACTCGAGCGCTTTGTCAGCGAACTGGCGTCCACGCCGCTGGATCACGCGCGGCCGCTATGGCAGTTTCATCTCATCGGCAATTATCGTGGTGGCAGCGCCGTGGTAGTGCGTATCCATCATTGCTATGCGGACGGCCTCGCGCTGGTGCAGGTGATGCTCGCGCTGACCGACGCGGCGCCGAAGCCGGCGCAGCGGGCGCCACTCGCCAAAGCGTGGCTCAAACGCGATCGGGGCGGCGTGCTTTCGCGCCTGCTCGCGCCGACACGCGCTGGTTTCGCCAAGGTGCTCGCGCTTGGCGAGAAGGCGCTGGATACGAGCGGTGCGCTGGTGCGCAATCCCTTGCTCGCCGCGACTATCGCACGCGAAGGCTCGGAGATCGCGCGCGAACTGGCCGCCGCGCTCAGCCTCAACGACGATCCACCCACCGCATTCAAGGGTGCACTCGGCGCGCGCAAGCATTGCGCCTGGGCCGAGCCATTGCCGCTGGCCGAGGCCAAGGCGATCAGCCGCGTTTTGCGCTGTACGGTCAATGATCTGTTGCTGGCCTGTGCGGCCGGCGCCCTGCGCAGCTATCTGCTCGACACTGGTGATGCGGTCGACGGCCTGACCATTCGCGCGACCGTGCCGGTGAATTTGCGGCCGCTCGAACACGCGAAGAAACTCGGCAATCATTTTGGCCTGGTGTTTCTGGATTTGCCGATCGGCGAAGCCAATCCGCTGCGCCGGCTCGAGCGCGTCGCCGCCAGCATGCGCGAGCTCAAGCGCAGCAAGCAGGCGGCGCTTACGTTCGGTCTCCTGGCCGCCGTCGGTATGGCCCCGGCGGCGTTGCAGCGCATGGCCCTGGAACTGTTCAGCCGCAAGGCGACCACAGTGGCGACGAACGTGCCCGGTCCGCAGATGCCGTTGTATCTGGCCGGCTGCGAGGTCAAGGAACTCATGTTCTGGGTACCACAGAACGGCAGTATCGGCATGGGCTTGTCGATCCTTAGCTACAACGGCCGCGTGCACTTCGGTCTGATCGCGGACGGCAAACGCGTCCCCGACCCGGAACCTATCGTGCAGCGCTTCGTGCGCGAGTTCGACAAAATCGCGTTGATCACGCTGATGGAAGATTGGAACGGCGATATCGGCGCTGGTGATGCGCAGGCCACGCTCGAACGGTTTGTGCGCGGGGCATGGTCTAGCCCGCGCGCCAACTTAAGGAGTGGGGAAAATACCTGTGCCTAGATCATTTCCCCCGTCCCTTTGGCCGAGCCGGGCCGTTGAATACCCAAAATCAGCACGCATGTTGTACAGGCGGGATACAAACACCGCAGTCGTGCGTGTGCGGTGCATCCTGAACGGAGGTTTGCCGTGATGCGATGGTTGGGGATAGTGTGCGTGGCGATGGCTTGTGTGTTGGTGATGGCAGGCGTGCTGGCCGCAAGCGCACCGGGCACAGTCACTGCGACGACGGGTTTCGTTGTCCGTATAGATCTGGATGGCCCCATCGGGCCTGCGGCGGCGGAATATTTCGACAACGCGTCCGCCCGTGCGATCGATGATGGCGCCGTCGCGATCGTGTTGCAATTGGATACGCCGGGTGGTTTGTCCGAATCGATGCGCCAGATCATCAGTCGCATGCTGGCACTGAAGATTCCGGTGTTGGGTTACGTCGCGCCGGACGGCGCACGGGCGGCGTCCGCAGGCACCTATATCCTGTATGCCGCACAGATTGCGGCAATGGCGCCAGCGACGCACTTGGGTGCTGCGACGCCGGTTTCGCTGGGCGGCATTACGCCCATGCCGGCTCCGCTGGATCATTCCAAACTGGATCAGGCCACGAGCGACAAGTCTGCCGCGCCCACGGGCAAGCCGTCCGCAGACGTCGCACCGAACGCCCAAGCCAAGCCCACCGGCGACGCTGAATCCAACAAGGTCTTGAACGATGCGATCGCCTATATTCGTTCGCTCGCGCAATTGCGCGGACGCAATGCCGAGTGGGCCGAGCAGGCGGTGCGCGGCGCGGCCACGTTGACCGCAAGCGAAGCGGCGACCAAGCACGTCATCGATTTCGTTGCAGCCAATGCAACGGATGTCTTGAATCAGGCCGATGGTCGCCAGGTACGTGTTGGCGAGCGCTCGGTAACGCTCACCCTCAAGGGACTGGAAGTACGCGACTACGCGCCGAATTGGCGCACCGGTTTTCTGGCCATCATTACCAATCCGACGATCGCGTATCTGTTGCTGCTGGCCGGCATCTATGGCTTGGTACTGGAAGCATTTCATCCCGGCGCGATGTTGCCCGGCATTGCCGGCGCCATCTGCCTGCTGATCGGTTTGTACGCATTGCAGATGTTGCCTGTGAATTACGCCGGGCTGGCGCTGATGGCATTGGGCGTCGGCATGCTCGTCGCAGAAGCCTTTACGCCAACCTACGGTGCGCTTGGAATTGGCGGCGTTATCGCGTTCGTGGTGGGATCGATCCTGTTGCTCAATACGGGTGTTCCGGGTTATGCAGTCAATCTGGGTGTGATTGGCGGCATCGCAGTGGGCGGGATCGGTTTGCTGGCGGCAGTCCTTTGGCTGGTCATGCGATCGCGACGCGCGCATGTGATCAGCGGCGATCAACAAATGCTCGACGCGCGCGGCGAATTGCTCGGCCCGATCCCGGCCAATGGTTTCGCGCAAGCGATGATGTATGGTGAACGCTGGCGGGTGCGCAGCGAGGTTGCACTGCCGGCCGGTACGCGCGTGCGCGTGGTGCGCCGCGAAGGCTTGTTGCTTTGGGTCGCGCCGGAATGATCCGCGCGCGGCCGACGCGTTATTGACAGGAGAAGGTCATGTTCGGATTTGTTGGCGTTCTGGTCATCATTGCCGTGTTGTTGTTGTTCTCGACCATCAAGGTGCTACCAGAGTATCAGCGCGGAGTGATCCTGACCCTGGGCCGCTACACCGGCACCAAGGGTCCTGGACTGATCGTGCTGGTGCCGGTCATGCAGCGCATCATCCGCGTCGACTTGCGCGTCAACGTGATGGATGTGCCGCCGCAGGACGTTATCTCGCTCGACAACGTTTCGGTACGGGTCAATGCGGTGGTGTATTTCCGCGTCGTCGATCCGGACAAGGCCATGCTGCAGGTGGCCGATTTCTATTCGGCGACCAGCCAGCTTGCGCAAACGCGGCTGCGCTCCGTGCTGGGTCAGCATGAGCTGGATGAAATCCTGTCCAAGCGCGATTCGATCAACCACACCCTGCAAACCATGCTCGATGAAGCCACTGATGCGTGGGGTATCAAGATTTCCGATGTCGAGATCAAGGACGTCGATATCAACGAAACCATGGTGCGGGCGATTGCGCGCCAGGCCGAGGCCGAGCGCGAACGCCGCGCCAAGGTGATCCATTCCGAAGGCGAACTGCAGGCTGCGGAAAAACTCCGGGACGCGGCGCAGACGCTGTCGCAGCAACCGCAGGCGATGCAGCTGCGCTACCTGCAGACCATGGCGGACATGGCCAACAGCGGCAAGGCTTCGACCATCGTATTTCCGTTGCCGCTGGATCTGGTCAAGCCATTGATCGAGGCGTTTGGAAAGAAGGGGTCGGATTCCGTCGATTGAAGTTGGTCGCTGAACTTGGCTTCTTTGCACGCGCGTTGTGTTCCAGCTCCGAAATATTTGATATATATTGTCGCAGTGCACGATTCTGCGCTTGGCGTATTTGCTTGGGAGGATGGCAATGAAACGACATATCGCGATGAGGGTGGTAGCGTCCTCCCTGCTTGCCATACTTGGTCTGGGCCTGGCCAATCCTGTGAGCGCTCAGCCGGTCTGTGGCGCTGGTGAGACAGCGGCTTCGTTCACCTTCACCGGTGCCGAGCAGACCTCGGTCGTACCGGCCGGGATGAATTCGGTCACGATGCACCTGTTCGGTGCGCAGGGCAGCGATGGTGGCAGCTTGGCCGGTTCGATTGGCGGCACGGGCGGTCTCGGTGGAGAAGTAGTTGGGACTCTGGCGGTGACGCCGGGTGGCACGCTCTCCATCTGGATCGGCGGACAAGGTTCCCAAGTGATCAATGCGGGTGGCGCTGGTTTTGGTACCGCCGGGACTGGCGGTGGCGCCACCGATGTACGTGCTGGCGGCAATGCGGTCGGCAATCGTGTGGCCGTGGCGGGTGGTGGTGGCGGTGGTGGCATGTCTGGCTGCTATACGGACGGCGCGGGCGGCGCATCCAACATCTTCGGCGGTGCCGGTGGCGCCGGCGGCGGTGGATCAGGAGGCAATGGCGCGAACGACACCAACGTCGATGGTCCCTTCGGTGGGAGTGGTGGCGTCACGGGTACTGGTGGAGCCGCCGGAGCTGGCTGCGGTTCATTTCCGGCATCCGCCGGGCTGCTTTCCGGCGATGGCGGATCGGCGACGAGTTTCTTTAGCTGCGCTGGGGGAGGTGGCGGCGGTGGCGGCGGCGGCGGCGCGAATGTCGGACCCGGCGGTGGCGGCGCCGGTGTAGGTACTACCGCTTGTCAAAATAACGACAACGGTGGCGGCGGTGGCGGCGCGGGCGGCACCTCGAGCAACATCAGTCTTGTCGCGGCATCCATCACCAACGACGTACAGGGCGGCAATGGCTTTGCGCTGCTTTGCTACGCCGCGCAGCAGGTGGGCGTGGTCGCCCCGACCCCGACGCTGGACCTGAAGATGCTGCTCGCGCTCGGTACCCTGCTTGCGCTGCTTGCGCTGCTTGCGCTGGTGTCGGCACGCGTCTGGCGTTAGCCGCGTTCACCACGGCACCGTATGGCGGTTACATCGCAGCCGATCGCGGCAGGCGCAAGAACATCAGCGACGACAGCACGGTGACGCCGCCGAGTATCAGCATGGTGACGCGGAACGCGGCGATGTAGTGCGTGCCATCGTGCGCGTCGCCGAGAAACAGCGCCATCAGCAGCGAGGCGAAGGCGATGCCAAAGCTGATCGACAGGTTTTGCACGGTGCTGGTCATGCTGGAGCCCATGCTTGCCTGCGCGTGGGTCAGATCGACGAATCCGAGCGTGTTCATTGCCGTGTATTGCAACGACATCACAAAGCCGTAGACAAATACCTGCACGCAAATCAGCCACAACGGCGTGGTCGCGCTAAGCGCGGCAAACAGCATGACCAGCACGCCGGCCAACGCGGTGTTGTACAGCAGCACGCGGCGATAGCCCTGGAATTTGATGATGCTGCCGACGAAAAAACGCATCAGCAACATCGCCAATGCCTGCGGCACTTGCAGCATCCCAGCCATCACCGCAGAGTAGCCAAAGCCGATTTGGAACAGCAAGGTCAATAAAAAGTAGATGCCGCCCACGCCCAGGCGCGTCGCGAAACCGCCGTTGAAGGCGATGCGGAAACTGCGGATGCGCAGCAGGCGCAAGTCCACGATCGGTGCGGTCACGCTGCGTGCGCGACGCCAGTAGATCGCCAG
>JBOHYL010000135.1:0-1961 GCA_050737915.1 Rudaea sp. | reverse complement strand
CTCATGCTGCGCGATGCGCGCGAAACCGTACTGCTGCCGATGTTGGACAAGCTCATCCACACCTTGCGGCAGATGGCGCATGCGCTGGCCGGTCAAGCCATGTTGTCGCGCACGCACTGGCAGACGGCCAGCCCGACCACGCTCGGCAAGGAAATCGCGAATGTCGTTGCGCGCCTTTCGCGCCAGCGCCAGCAGGTCGCCGCGGTGGAACTCACCGGCAAGATCAACGGCGCAGTCGGCAACTACAACGCGCACATCGTCGCGTATCCCGAAGTCGATTGGCAGGCGTTGTCGCGGCGTTTCGTCGAGTCGCTCGGATTGGTCTGGAATGCCTACACCACGCAGATCGAGCCGCACGACGGCGTCGCCGAATTGTGCGATGCGATGCGCCGCTGCAACACGATCCTGATTGATTGGTGCCGTGACGTGTGGGGCTACATTTCGCTCGGCTATTTCAAGCAGGCGCTCAAACCCGGCGAAGTCGGATCGAGCACCATGCCGCACAAGGTCAATCCCATCGACTTCGAAAACGCCGAAGGCAACTTCGGCGTCGCCAACGCGCTGCTCGCGCATTTCGCCGAGAAGTTGCCGATCAGCCGCTGGCAGCGCGACCTCACCGATTCCACCGTCCTGCGCGCCGTCGGCACCGCTTTCGGCCACACCCAGATCGCGCTGGAATCCTCATTGCGCGGCCTCACCAAGCTCAACGCCAATCCCGAGCGCCTCGCCGCCGACCTCAACGCGAATTGGGAAGTGCTCGCCGAAGCCGTGCAGACGGTGATGCGCCGTTACAGTCTGCCCGAACCCTATGAACAATTAAAAGCGCTCACCCGCGGCCAGAGCATCACCCGCGAATCCATGCGCGCCTTCATCGAAGGCCTCGCACTGCCGGCGGATGCCAAACAGCGTCTGCTCGCGCTGACGCCGGCGACGTATACCGGGTTGGCCCAAATACTGGCCGGGAAAATCTGATCAGGCTTCGATCAACCCGTTCGTCAGCGCGATGCGGTACAGCTCGCGATCATTTCGTGCGCCGAGTTTTTCCAGCACGTGCGCGCGGTGCACGTAGACCGTCTTCGCGGCGATGCCGAGTTCGTCCGCCGCCTGCTTCGTCGTCTTGCCGTGTGCGAGCAGCAGGAACACGTCGCGCTCGCGCCCGCTGAGATTGTCGATCGGTGCGACGTTGTGCCTGCGTAAGCGCAGATCGCCGCTCAGATAGCGCCGGCCCGCGAGCACTTCGCGAATTCCGGCCACCAGTTCGTCCGGCGCCACCGCCTTGGTCACGTAGCCGTCCGCGCCGCGCGCCAGTGCCTCGTCCACGTAGGCTTCGCCCTCGTGCATGCTCATGACGAGGATGCGCAGCGCCGGAAACCGCGCACGCAGCCGCGGCAACGCCTCGATTCCGCTTTCGCCGCGCAGCGTCAGATCGAGCACCAGCACGTCCGCGGCGTTGTCCGCCAGCGCGCGTTCGGCTTCCGCCAACGAACCGCACTCCGCCACGATCGTCATGTCCGCCTCGCTCTCGATCAGCGCGCGGAATCCCGTGCGCACGATGGCGTGGTCGTCGACGAGGGCGATGCGAATCATGGTGGGGATTGTGGCGCGGAAACGGGTGCGCGCGATAGGAATTTTTCTAATTGACGGTGCAATGAATGGCAGACACGATTTGATCGCAGAAGCAAAAACCGCGTAACCAAAGCAAAGTAAACTTGTATACTCAACCTTACTGCACTTCAGACTTGAACTCGCTGAATTTAAAGCTTATTTCACTTGGAAGTGATAACTGACAGAATTAATGGTAATCATTACCCACACCCATACGGGAGGACGTTTGTGAACATCCATTTTTACACATTAGCAACGATTATCATCGGATTCATTGCCACAACTCATAGCACCGCGGGTCATGCGGTGCCGTTTGGGAATAGCGCATACGGTAGCGCGTCAGTTCAATCTTGTTC
>JBOHYL010000134.1:0-19522 GCA_050737915.1 Rudaea sp. | reverse complement strand
GCAATTGGCGCGGGTGCAAAGCCCGAGATCGACACTTGCGCACCGTCGGCCTCGCCCACGGGCACGTGATTGGACCAGGCTGCGGCGATGGCGGCCAGCTCGGCCGGATCGAATTGTGGGTCGATCGCCTTGATGCGCAGATTCAAGGGTGGATGGGTGGCGAACAGCGCCGAGTAGCCGACGCCGTCGCCGAACAACATGTGCGCAACTTCCTCGGTTTCGCCGCTGGCCAGTTTAGAGCCGTCGGCCAGACCGCCGATTTTCTTGAGCGCACCGGAGATACCACGCGTCTGCCGCGTGAACTGCACCGCCGAAGCGTCGGCCAGATACTCGCGCTGGCGCGAGATGCCGGCCTTGATCAGACGGCCGAAGAACACGCCGATGTAGCCGATCGCAAGAATGGCGATACCGATCAGCACAGCGTAGCCGGAATCGCGGCTGCGGCCGCTATTGGCGGCGATCTTGCGCCCGACAATGCCGATGACGAGGATGCCGAACAACACGCCCATCAGGCGGATGTTCAGGCGCATGTCGCCATTGAGCACGTGACTGAACTCGTGCGCGATCACGCCTTGCAATTCATCGCGGTTGAGCTTGTCCAGGCAGCCCTGGGTCACGGTTACGGCGGCATCGGCCGGCGTGTAGCCGGCAGCGAACGCGTTGATTGCCGGCTCGCCTTCGAGCACGTAGACCTCCGGCACCGGCACGCCGGAGGCGATGGCGATTTCCTCGACCACGTTGCGCAGGCGCTTGTGCGCGAAATCCGTGGTGTCCGGCTCGACCAAGGTGGCGCCGAGCTGGCGCGCGACGGTACCGCCACCGCCACGCAATGCCGTGATCTTGTACATCGAGCAGCCGCCGATCACGCCGATCACCAGCACGCTGTTCCAGAACAACACGGTGCCCATGCCAGCGTGCCGCCCGTGGCCGGAGGAACCGAACGCCAGCAGCAAAACCAGATCCAGCGCCGCGACGATGCAGACCACAGCGAGCACGAACAGCACCAGCATGCGCCGGGTATGCACACGCGCACGCTCCTGTTGGGCGAAGAAGTTCATCGCCGTGTTCCGCGGTTAATCATGCCGGGTCAGGAAAACGAAACCTTGACGGCCTTTTTCGCTTCCGGCGATTCCACTTCCCACGAAGTCGCCGCCGCGAAGTTGAACATGTTGGCGACGAACGAGTTCGGGAACACCTCGCGCTTGTTGTTGTAGTACATCACGCCGTCGTTGTACGCCTGACGCGCGAAGGCAACCTTGTTTTCGGTCGAGGTCAGTTCCTCGGAAAGTTGCAGCATGTTCTGGTTGGCTTTCAGGTCCGGGTAGTTCTCGGACACGGCAAACAGGGTCTTGAGCGTGCCGGTAAGCTGGTTTTCGCCGGCACTCAACTGCTGCATCGCCTGCGGATCGCCGGGGTTGGCCTTGGCTGCGGACAGCCCGCTCATGGCTGCGGTGCGCGCCGCGGTGACCGCCTCGAGCGTGCCGCGTTCGTGCGCCATGTAGGCCTTTGCCGTCTCGACCAGGTTCGGTATCAGGTCGTAGCGACGCTGCAGTTGTACGTCGATCTGCGCGAAGGCATTCTTGTAGCCGTTGCGCGCGGTGACCAAACCGTTGTAAATACCTACCAAATAAAAAGCGACGACAACGATGACGACCAGCAGAATTATCGTACCCATAACACTTGCGCTCCGGTTTGGCGTTACCATGACGCCCCGTGCGAAAAGCATAGCATGACGGCAATCGTCACCGTGCACGGATTCGGGCGAGGATTCCAGCGAATGAATTTTCTGCGTGCGCCGGCAACACTGGTGCTGTTGTGGCTCGGCCTGCATGCGGTCGCCGCCGATGCGCGCGACGTGCGCTCGCACTGGCTGCACCGCAGCGCCGATCAAGGTGTGCATGTAACGAGCAACGTGAAAGCGGTCGCACGCGATTTCGACGGCTGGCTTGATCAGATCGCGCAATCCGGACAGATCTCAGGAATGGCCGCCGCCATCGTCAAGGACGACACCGTTCTGCTCCAGCGTGGTATCGGCTACGCGGATGCAAGCAGCGGCTCGCCGGTGACAGTTGATACGGTATTTCGTCTGGCGTCGCTGTCCAAAGCCTTCGCCAGTGCGCTGACGGCAATGCTGGTCGACGAGGGCATGCTTAGCTGGGATACGCGCGTGGCCGGCGTACTGCCGACGTTCGAGCTGCACGACATTCAGGCCAGCGACAAGCTCACGGTGCGCGACATCCTCAGCCAGCGTGTGGGCTTGCCGCACAATACCTACGACCGCCTGCTCGAGCAGGAAGAACCCTACGAGGAGCTGGTCGAGCGCCTGCGCGACGTACCGATGACGTGCGATGTCAGCGATTGCTACGGCTATCAGAACATCACGTTCGCGTTGATCGGCGACATTACCTACGCAGTCAGCGGTGATTTTTTCTACCACTTGGTCGAGAAACGCATTTTCCATCCGCTCAGCATGGCCGACGCCACATATGGTCGCGCTGCCCTGGAGGCAAGCAAAAACTGGGCACGCCCGCACGCACGCCACGGCCATCGTTGGGTGCCGATTCCGATCAAGGAAGCCTACTACCACGTGCCTGCGGCAGCCGGCGTCAACGCCAGCATCAAGGACATGACGCAATGGTTGATCGCGCAGATGGGCGAGCGTCCGGATGTGCTTACGGAAAAACTGCTGACCACGGTGCACACGCCGCTGGTGGAGACACCCAGCGAGCGCCACGCCTCGCCTTGGCGGCGCGCGCGTCTTGAGGATGCGCACTACGCGCTCGGCTGGCGTGTCTACGACTACGCCGGCCAGACCCTGATCTTCCATGCCGGCGCGGTACAGGGCTATCGTTCAATGATCGCGTTTTTCCCCAAGTACCGGTTCGGTGCGGTGATGCTGTGGAACTGCGAATGCGCGCTGCCCAGCGGCCTGATGCCGATGCTGCTGGACCGCTATCTGGGACTGCACGAGGTGGACTGGGCCGGCCTGCAAGCGCTGCACCCTGCACAGCACAGTCTGGCCGTTCGCGCCACACCCTGACGCCACGCATGCTGGTCGCCGAATACTTCTTCCTCATTGCCTGCGATCCGCGCAGCGGCGCTTTGCACTGGCCGCGCCGGGAGCAGGGCGCCGGGCAACTGGCCGCCGCGGCACTGCTGCTGGATCTGGCCACGCAGGAACGCTTGACGCTGCGCGACGACGGACGCCTGCATGCCGATGAACAGTTTCCGCTGAATCATCCCCTGCTCAGCCAAGCGCTGCATCTTCTGGCAGCGCACGAGCCGACCGCCGGCGCAGCGTTGCATCTGCTCGAGCAACGCCTGGATCCTCTGCCGGCACAGTTGCTGGACGGATTGTTTCGCCGCGACCTGATGCACCGCATCCAGACCCGCGATTGGCTGCTGGGCAAGCGCGTGCGCTATCCATTGCGTTCAATGCAAGCGCGCAATGAAGCGCTGGGACAGCTGCACGCAGCTGCTCACGGAGACGACGCACACGGACTGGCGCTGCTCGTGCTCGCCGACATGAGCGGCCTGCTCACCGTACATTTGCCGGCGCACGAACATGAACCCGCAGTGCGGCGATTGCTTGCACTCAACACGCCCGACGCGCAGACGCCGCCGGCGAGACAAGTGATTGCGGCGATTCGCGCCGCTCTGCTCGCTTGAGCAGAGCGGCAAAGCAAATCAATTGCTCAATTTGAATTCGATGCGGCGCGTGGCTTGTTCCACGGCGGGTTTGCCGTTGACCATGCGCGGCTTGAACGTCCAGCGCCGCACCGCGTCCAGCGCGGCTTGATTGAACACCCGCGCGGGTTCCGCATTGTTGACCTTGGCATCGGTGACACTGCCATCGGTCGCGATCGTGAACGTCACTTCCACCCAGCCTTCGCGGTGCGAACGATAGGCTTCGGGCGGATAACTGGGTGCCACCGACTTGAGCAATTGCGCAGGCGTCGTCACCGGTGCCGGTGGTGGCGCGGCGACTACCGGCGCTGGCGCCGGGGCGGGTTTTTCGACCGGCGGCGGCGCGGGTTTCGGCGGTGGCGCGGCGGGGGGTTCCGGCGCCGGTGCAGCGGCCTGCGCAGCGGCATTCTGCGCTGCCGTGGCTTTCGCAGCGGCTGCCGCGGCCTGTGCGGCAGCGACTTGCTGATCGTGATCGGCCTGCTTTTTCTTCGCGTCGAGCTTGCCGCGCAGGATCGTCAGTGTGTAATTGCTGGGATCGAACTTGGCCAGTTCATCGATGACGCGCGAGGCCTCATCCAGGTTACCGCCGTTGATTTCCTGTTCGACGGCACCGGTGGCGAAAGGGAACAATTCGCGTAACGCCGAAGTGGCGGTCTGGTTTTTCGGATCCTTGGCCAACACCTGCAAATACAATTCGAGCGCATTGTTGCCCTGTGGCGTGACATAGCGCTTCTCGCCGGAGGCCGCTGTCGCGGCTTTCATCAGCTGATCCACCGTCATGGCCGGTACGGCCGGCGCGGCCGCCGCAGGGGCGCTGGTCGCCGGCACGGCCGTGGCAGGCGCTGCCTTGGCTGGCGCAGCCGGTGGTGGAGAATTGCCGCCACAAGCGGCAATCGTCAACCCGAGGGCGATAACCGAAAGAAACCGGGTGTAACCGGAAGTTTCAACAAGATGCGGGTTCGAATGTTTGTCGGCCATGATCGGAATGTCCGCGCTGGGAATGAAGGGTTCCGCGCCAATTCTCTGCTGCAACTTTCTGGCCAACCGCGTCATCGGGCACCTAGCCCCTGACTCGGCCTCAGCGCGGAGTCTGAAAGGTAACGCATTTTTCGGTGGCTGTCGCAATTTTTTTGCGCCAGTTGCCCCTGATCGACCGGCTGCGCGACAGGTGCGCGCCGCCGCGCACCCGAATGTAGCGGAGAAAACGCTGTGCGGCAGTTATTCGAATCCGTTGTAGAAGATCTCGTCGTTGTCGGGAACAACCAGCAGATTCGCCGAGATCGCGGGTAACGCCGCCAGGGTCAGGCTGGTGCCGTGGATGTTGCCGCTACCGGTTTGCGTCAGCGCACTGGTGCCGGTAAATCCATACAGCGTCCACGTCGCGCTGTGGCTCGCGTTGAACGTCACGGAAACGGCATGCGCGACGGTGTCTTTGTTGGTCAGCAGCACGAAGCTGCGGCCATTGCCATGAAAGGCATACGCACCGACCCGATCGATGTCGGCACTGCTGGCGCCGACGCTGTCCCCCACGACCTTGCCGCCATTGCCGTCATAGTTCAGGAAGATGGAAAACCCGCGCTCGGCGAGAGTGTTCACACCTGGCGCGACCCAGCGTGTGGCCAGATCGACACCTTCGCGGGCGAAAATGGCCAATACCTCAGCCTGAGCCACGGCACTGCTGACGGTGGCGTCGTTGCCCCAATTGTATTCGGTGATCGCCAGCTTCGTGCCGGGACAGTACTGGTCGATCCAGTCGCGCACGCGCGGAATCAGATCCGGCTTGTTGTAGTGATTGCTGTCAGCATCGCCCAGGTACTGACCGATCCAGGATTCCGAAACCCATGTTGGATCGTAGAGTTCCTTCAACGAACGCAGACGCAAACCGGCCGTGGTCGCATCGTCGGCATCGCTCAGGGCCACGTTGTTGCCCTGTGGGTAGTAGTGCAGATCCAGATAGTCGACCAGAGGCTTGCCTCCAGCGAGCGGATTCGCGCACACCTGCTGCAGATACCAGGCTACGAACGGCAGACCCCCGTGGCTTTGACGATCGCTCCCATCCAGACAATTGCCGCGCGCGGCATCATCGGCCGCCGTGAACAGATCGCAATAACCCCACGTCACCGGTCCGGTGATGAGAGCATTCGGCTCCTGCTGCTTGATCGCAGTCGCATAAACGACTGTCTTGTTCCAGATTTCGTCGTAGGTGGGCGGCAGCGGATGCACGTCACGGTGGGTGGAGTTCCACAGCATCACCTCGTTGTCGAGCGCGAACAATTTCACTCCGCCGTTCGCCGCTGTGCCGAAGACCGATTGCATGTGCGCTATCCAGGTCTTCTCGAAATTCTCGTCGACTTCCACCGAGGTGTCGTGTGGATCGTTGTTGACCAAGTGATACCAGCCGTTGCCCGCGTCGTAGAGTACGCAATTCGCAGACGAATTGGACGACGGGGTGCAGTCGCCGCTGCCGGCATCGGTGTCGTACGGATCCACGGCATAGCTGGTGTAAGGCAGCGGCACCTGCGCGCCGTATTTTTTGACCGAAAATCCGGCGAAATAAGGGTGACTGGTCGGACTATCACTGCGCGGTGCCCAGCCGATCGTCGGTATCGTCATCAGCGGCTGGCCGCCAGGATACAGCGCTGCGGTGATGAACGAATCTGCCGAATTGTTCGGTGGCGGCACTTGGCTGCGATCGGTACTGTCGGGGATGTTTTCCCAGAAATAGTCGCGGGCCGTGTTGTGCACGTCGACCTGCCAGTTGTAGCGCGTAGTTGAATTGCCGCCCCAGCGGTCGACCGTATAGCCCATCGCCTGGTTCTGTGCCGGATCGCCAAACGCCACACCGAAAATCTGCGGACTGAAGGGATGCACATTCGCGGTCAGGTCGACGGCTACACTGATCGCTGCACCCAGCGCAAGCTGCGGAAGGCAGGCGAACACAAACACAATGACCGCCTTCATCGCTCGCTCCGCCCTGGCAGGGCCATGAGGATACGCACAACTCGACGCCACATACGTGGCCGCGGTCACACAGGAGAACCGCAGATGCGGGCGAGCCGGTAGCGCAGCGCCAATCGCATAGGGGATTTGCAGGGAGGGGATGTGGACAAGATCTCTCCCTGCGCTGGGCAAATCGCAGGGAGAGCCAATCGTCTTGAAGATGATTGTTGTAGTGGTCCAACCTGCCGCGAAACCGGGACTCGCGTCCCGCTTCGCGGCAAACCCGAACGCTGATTCCTCGTCCGGTTGGCTCAGGCCGTTCCAGCGGCCACGCAATCGAGCCTAGATATTGCTTTGCGAAGCCTTATTTCCGCTTCGCGGTCTTGCGTGCAGTCTTCTTTGCCGCCTTGGCTTTCACGGTCTTCTTGGCGGCCTTCTTCGCGGGTTTCTTCTTTGCAGCTTTCTTCATAGCCATATCGCGTCTTAACTCCTCGTCAGTTGGTAGTTGCTGCCCAGTAAAAGCGTGCAGAAACGCTTCGCACAGCAGATCGCTGTTCGTCGCGTGCCTGAGATTGCTCACTTGCCGGCGTGTGCGTTCGTCGGAGAGAAGGCGGAGCACGTGAAGCGGTATCGATACCGTCACCTTCTTCACGGCCTCGGCTTTGTAGCCGTGCTCGATGTAAGGTTGGATGAATCTTGATCCAGCCATAAATCCCGAAACGCAGGTTGCGCCGGGACAAAAAATTATTCCCGCTTCATTTCCATGTCAACAGGTTTGTTCGCGCCGCTGCCGTCGCGGACCCGCGCTGGGCACACACTTACGAACGCGATCTGGTGTTGATTCGTGGCGGACGCACGCGCAATGATATTTTTTTTTGGATGTCCAGACGTCTTTAATGCCATGCGCGTCCGTCTTGCTGTGGTCTTCGTCCGGATGGGGACCACATCGCACAAAGCAAGCAAATATGCGGTTTGCAGCCTGTTGTGCGTGCGTGGCGAATAAATCAACGAGTGCGCTCCGAAAAATCCCCGTCGCTTGCATGTACGTTTCGTATTTGCATGATGCAACTGCAACGGCGGCACGACGCGCGTCATCGAAACCGTTTCCAGAGGTGCTTTTGCCCGTGCAAAATATTTTTTGCTGGGGTGCCGTTACGGCGCACTTGAACACGTCATTTGCGCAAAACTGCGCAAACTTCGGAAACTCGTCGGGGTGCGCACCTCGATGCCCGCGATGCGTTTTTTGCTGCGCGTTGCACGCGTGCAGGCAGAACATCACGGCGCCAGCGCGCCGCGACGTGCGTCAGTGATCGTCGCCTTCGATCAACTCGGCGTAGGCATCCGGATCGAGCAGCGCTTCGCTGTCCTCGGCGAGGTTGTTCGGTTCGACGACATAGATCCAGCCTTCGCCGTAGGCATCCTCGTTGATCGTTTCCGGTTTGTCGGCAAGCGCGTTGTTGACCGCGGTCACCTTGCCGGACATCGGCGCATAGACATCCGATGCCGCCTTCACCGATTCGACCACGGCGCAGGCATTGCCGGCCTGCACTTCGTCGCCGACACTGGGCAATTCGACATACACCAGATCGCCAAGCAAACCCTGGGCGTGATCGGAAATGCCGCAGGTCACCGCGCCGTTGTCTTCGATGCGCGCCCACTCGTGGGACTTCAGGAATTTCAGATCGCCGGGAATTTCGTTCATGGAAGTTGTCCTGAGATTCGATCGCTGCACTGCAATTCTACACTGGACTCATGCCAAGCAAAGCGTCCGTGGTGGTCACCCCAATCGGCATCCTTGCCTCACCCTCAACCCGATTGAGATGTCGTGGCCGGCATCTCAATCTGGCTTCGACCATCCCTGACAAACGGATACTTCACCACACGCACCGGCACCAGCTTGCCACGGATATCGACCTGTACCGCGTCGGTCACAGCGACCGGGATGCGGGCGAACGCGATGGCCTTGCCCAACGTGGGCGAGAACGTACCGGACAGGATTTCGCCGTCGCCCACCGCCGTGACCACGCGCTGGCCGTGGCGCAGTACGCCCTTGTCGTCCATCACCAGTCCGACCATGGCGCGCTTGGCGCCTTCGGCCTTGTGTTTTTCCAGGGCTGCGCGGCCGATGAAGTCGCGGCCCGTGTCCAACGCGACTGTCCAGGCCAGGCCCGCCTCCCATGGCGTGATGGTCTCGTCCATGTCCTGACCGTAAAGATTCATGCCTGCTTCCAGCCGCAACGTATCGCGCGCACCCAGGCCTGCGGGCGCGACGCCGGCGGCAAGCAATCGGTTCCACAAGTCCACCGCCTTGCCCTCCGGCACGATGATCTCGTAACCGTCTTCGCCGGTGTAGCCGGTGCGCGCGATGAACAAACCCTCGCCCTGGCAGGCGGCGAACTTGCCGATGCGGGCCGCTTTTTCGCGCGTGTCCGGACTCAACAACGACTGCACCTTGGCGCGCGCATTGGGCCCCTGCACCGCGATCATGGCCAGATCCGCGCGCTCGGTGACGCGCACGTCGAAGGCCGCAGCCTGCTTTTCGATCCAGGCCATGTCCTTGTCGTGCGTGGCTGCGTTTACCACGACGCGGAAGCAATCCTCAGCGAGGAAATAAACGATCAGGTCATCGATGACACCGCCGGCCGCGTTGAGCATGCACGAGTACAGCGCCTTGCCGGGGATTTTGACTTTATCAATACCGTTCGCGAGCAGCCGGCGCAGAAACGCGCGTGTGTTCGCGCCGTGCAGATCGACGACCGTCATGTGCGAGACATCGAACATCCCGGCATCGCGGCGTACGGCGTGATGCTCCTCGACCTGGGAACCGTAATGCAGCGGCATGTCCCAGCCGCCGAAATCAACCATCTTCGCGCCGAGTGCGCGGTGACTGGAATGGAGTATGGTCTGCTGGGTCATGAGACGATGCGCACTGATGGGGCACGCATTGTAACAACCGAGTTGGCCGTCGCCGCAAACGACTCAGGGGGCAGCCCGCACCTGCAAAGTCGACCCATCCACGCCGGTGACCTCGATCGCGGCACCGGCGGGCAAGTCCGGGCCTTCGGCCAGCCACAGTGAATCGCCGACACGGGCCTTGCCCTGACCGTTGACGATGGCGGTTTCCAGCACGAAGCGGCGACCGATGTACTGCTCGGCGCGACGATTCAGACGCGGCTGATCGGACGGTTCCGTCAGCGCTCGGCGCACGAAGCGCCAGTACAACGCGCAACTGATCAGCGCCAGCACCGCGAACACGACGGCCTGTCCGGGGAAGGACATCTGCGGCACGATAAGCAGGATCAAGCCCATCGCCGCGGCGGCCACGCCGATCCAGAGCAGGAAAAATCCGGGCATGAGCAATTCCGCGCCGATCAGTACGAGCGCGAGCAGCCACCAGCCGTAATGCACCGTCAGATTCGTCAACATATCCACATTTCCACAACGTATGTTCTACCCGGCTCCACAGGCGCGCCTGAGGGAGGGAATTTCAAGTCGACTTTGCCACCGCCTTGACCGCCTGCTGCTCGACCATACTCGACTTGGCCAGTTCGGCGATGCCAGCAAGCGAGCCGAGAACGCCGGTGGCTTCCATCGGCAGCAGCATGATCTTCTGGTTCGGCGCGCCGACCATGGCCTTGAGTGCATCGATGTATTTGGTCGCCACGAAATAATTGATCGCATTGATGTCGCCGGCGCGAATCGCCGCCGATACCATTTCGGTCGCCTTTGCTTCGGCCTGAGCTTGACGCTCGCGCGCTTCGGCCGCACGAAATTCCGCCTCACGACCGCCCTCAGCCTTTAGGATCGCGGCCTGTTTTTCGCCTTCGGCTTTGAGGATTGCGGCCTGCCGGAAACCCTCTGCTTCGAGAATGTTCGCGCGTTTCTCGCGCTCGGCCTTCATCTGCCGCGCCATCGAATCGATCAGGTCGCGTGGCGGCTGGATATCCTTGATCTCGATGCGGTTGCACTTCAGGCCCCACGGATGGGTGGCCTCGTCGACCACGCGTAACAGGCGCGCGTTGATGTCGTCGCGTTTGGACAGCGACTCGTCCAGATCCATGGAACCCAGCACAGTGCGGATGTTTGTCATTACCAGGTTGAGAATGGCCTGCTCCAGATTCGCCACCTCGTACGCTGCCTTGGCCGCGTCCAGCACCTGGTAGAACACCACACCGTCCACGCGCACGACAGCGTTGTCCTTGGTGATGACGTCCTGCGAGGGCACGTCGAGCACCTGCTCCATCATGTTCATCTTGCGCCCGACCGTGTGATAGATCGGAATCAGGATGTGCAGCCCAGGCTCCATCGTGGCGGTATAGCGGCCGAAGGTCTCCTTGGTCCACTCCCATCCTTGCGGCACCACGCGCACGGTCTTGGCGATGAACACCACGACCACGATCAAGAGGATCAAGGCGACGAATCCGGGCATGGCAATCTCCGCAAACTCCGAAGGAGCACGCAGTATATCGCAGCGACGGATTACTGCGCAGCGGCGTAGAACGCGCGGAAACTCGGCGAAAACACGCGCTCGTCGGGAACCGATTTCTCCAGCGTGCGCGCCGTGCGTGCGTCCTCGCGCGCACCTTCGATCAGGTTCGCATTGCCGCTAATGCGCGCCAATGCAAACCGCGCGGCGCTGCGCAGCAGGTAGGCCTGGAAGCGTGCACGCCCACCGACTGCGCCCGGATCGACCTTGGCCGCACTCGCATAACGCGCGGCTACGAAGTCATCGAACGCGCGCACGAGCGACGCAGGCGGCGGGGAGGGAGCAACCGGTTTCGGTTGTGCAGGCGTCTGCACCGTAGGCATTGCCGGGCTCGGTGCAACCGGTGCAGGCGACACCGCCGGAATTACTATATTTTGTGGCGGTTTGGATTTCTCCTCGCTCGCCGCCGTGCGCGGCTTGCATTGCGCGAGCAGTTGCTGTTCCTGCGCACGCACCTTGCGCAGGCGGCCGAGCATGCGCAGATTCATCGCGCTGTCCCACTCCTTGCCCGCCTCCGCGCAATCGCCCAGCTGCAATTTCGCCATACCCAGAAAATGGTGCGGCAGGTACGGTTGCGGATTGCCCTCGATCATCACCCGTTGTACCGGATCAGGTTGCGCGTCCAGCGCGCGTTGCAGATACTGCGCAGCCCGCGCGTAGTTGCCATGATCCAGCTCGGCCAGACCAGCGATGTAATCGTCGGCGAAATCCGCTCGCGCCAGCACCGGCGCGAGCAGCGCCAACAGCACCCACGCCTGGCGACTACAAGCCCGCACGTTTGAAATACTCCTGTGCACCGGGTGCGGCGAACGCCGCAGTCAGCGCCGCGCGCTTTTGCGGCTCCACGGCGACGCTGAGCTGCTGCAGCTTGCCATCGAGTGGATCGCGAAACACCACGCTGTAGGTGCCCGCCGGCAACTTGAGTACCAGCGGCGTGACCGAATCCTGTGGCAGCGCAATGGCGTGGCCACTGCCGTCGGCCACCGCTTCCACGCGCCCCCAAGGCGTGGCATTGAGCAGCAATTCGCCGCTCATGGCCACCGCCTGTGCCTGCGCGGCGGCGACGATTTTCCCCCGCCACGTCGGCAAGTCGTGCAGCAATGCGGGCCAAGCCGGATCCTCACTCCACAGCTTGTCGCGATTCTTGACGAAATTTGCCATCGCGTCGAAATCGTCCGTGCCCGCGGCCTTTTGCAGGCGTTGTGCCATCGCCGCCAACGCCCGCGCGCGCAAGGCCAGCGTGTCCTTGTCGGTAGCATCCTGCGTGAGCAGTTGGGTAACGCCGTCGAACGCCGCGCGCAATTCGGCATCGGTGCCTGAATCGAGCAAAGTAGTCACTTGCGCTTGCGCCTTGTGCCGCGTGTCCGCCGCGTGCGCGGCCGCCTGCGCCTGCGCGCTGGCTTGTTCGCGCGCCTGCGCGATGCGTTGCTGCAGCGCCAGCAAAGATGTGTCGCCGGGCAACAGTTTGAGTCCGTCGCTCGCGGTTTTCGCAGCCGCGTCGACCTGCTGCGCGGCGAGCGCCGCATCGCCTTGTGCGGCCAGTTGCTTGCCGATCTGCGCCAGCAGCTCATCGGCACGCCCGTCGCCTGGATCCTTCTGCTGCACCTTGCGGATGAAATCCAGCGCGCTGCCATCACCGCCGGGCGCGGCCGTGAGCGCATTGCCGGACTCGATCAGCGCCGCGGCACGATCGTTCCACAAATTCACCAGTTCCTGTTCGTCGTGGGTGAGCCGGCGGTGACCGAACACGCCCCAAGCCAGGACGATCGCCAACACGACGACGATGGCGGCCCCAGCCAGCCACAGCTTGCGTTGGCGCGATGCGGATGCCGGCCCAACCGTTGCCCCGGCAGGCGGCGGTGTTGCCAACGCCGATTGCGCACTCGCCAATGGCGAGCGCAAGCTGCCGCTGCTGGGCGAACTGGTGTTGAAGCCGAGTGCACGCAATTGCTCGGAGGAGGTCTGGTTGGGGTCCAGTTGCAGACGCATCAGCAACGTGTCGCTGTGCACGAGACGCGATTTCAGATCGTCGCTGAACGCTTTCAACGTGGGATAGCGATCGTCGCGGTTCTTCGCCAGCACGCGATCGAAAATGTCCTGGAATGCGGCAAACTCGACCGGCAGCGGCGCTGCCGCCTGGGTCAGATGCGCCATCAATACCGCAATCGGCGTATCGCCGTGGAACGGCGGCGCGCCGGTGAGCAATTCGTAAAACAGGATACCCAGACTGTACTGGTCGGCGCGGCCATCCACTTGCACGCCGTTGATCTGCTCCGGGCTCATGTAGGTAGGCGTGCCCACCAGCATGCCGCTCTGGGTCAGGCGCGTGGCCGAACCATCTTGATAGCGCGCGATGCCGAAGTCAGTCAGCACCGGCGTGCCGGCATCGCGAAACATGATGTTGGCCGGTTTCAGATCGCGGTGCACGACGCCGTGCGCATGCGCGAACTCCAATGCACCCGCGATCTGCACGATCACCGCGATCGCGTCGGCCAAGGCAATGCCGGCGTGCATGCGCTCGGTGAGCGCGCCGCCGGGCAGGTATTCCATAGCGATGTAGGCAATGTCTTCGCTGCTGACGATGTCGTACACCGCCACGATATTGCGGTGCGGCAGTTTGGCCATCATGCGGCCTTCGAGCAGGAAGCGCTTTTCCGACTGCGCCGAGTCGGCAGCGGCCACGTCGGGGCTGCGGCGCATGACCTTGATCGCCACGCTGCGATCCAGCGAACGCTGCAGGGCCAAGTACACGGTCGACATGCCGCCCGCTCCCAACGGACGCAGGATCTCGTACCCGGGTATCTGGATCAAGCCGTTGCTCATCGCCGCCATCCCCCCGCGGCCATCATAGCATCGGGAAAACCCCGCAAACCCATTCTCGCACCGCTTTCAGCCGGTGCTGCGCCGCTGCGGCAGAATCAGGCTCACGCGCAGTCCGTCGCCATCGCGGTTGGCCAGTGCGATGCGCCCTCCATGCGCCTCGGCAATCTCGCGCGCCAGGGCAAGGCCCAAGCCTGTGCCATTGCGCTTGGTCGAATAGAACGGCAGCAGCGCCTGCGCCAGCACCGTGTCGCTCATGCCCGGCCCGCGGTCGAGGACTTCAACGCGTTGTTCGGTTGCACTGGCGATTATCGTCAACGCCACCGCATCCGGCGAACTGCCCGATTCGTGCGCGTTCTTGAGCAGGTTGATCAGCACCTGCTCGATCTGGGCTGCGTCGAACCATCCCGGTTGCTGCGGAAGCTGCCCTTCGATACGGAACACCGAATGCGGACGCAGGCCCTGCGCGAACGGCGCCCACTCGACGTTCGCGCAGCGTGGCGCAGGCAGTTTCGCGAAATCCGCGTAACCGGCGATGAAGCCGTGCAGGTGACGTGCGCGTTCGCCGATGGTGGCGAACACGTCCGGCATCCGCGCCAGGTCGCCACGCCGTGCCAGTTCCGCGCCGGAATGCGCGAGCGAGGAAATCGGCGCCAGCGAGTTGTTCAACTCGTGGCTGATCACGCGGATCACACGCTTCCACGCCGCCACTTCCTGACGCGACAACTCGCGCGTCATGCGTTGCACCAGATACAACCGGTGCGGCCGACCCTGTAAAAGAAAAGCGCGCCGCGACAAGTGAAAGATTTCCTCGCCGCCATCCATCGGCACGCCAACCAGGCTGTCCTCGCCGGCGGCGAGCGCCTGGCGCATCTCCGGCGGGCAACCTTGCAGGACTTGCGCGAAGTCCAGACCCAGCGGACTCTTGCCCTCGTTGAGCAAGTGCCGCGCCGCGAGATTGGCGTATACCACGCGTGCGTGTGGATCGGTCAGCAGCAATGCGGTCGGCGTGTGTTGCATCACCGTGTCAAGCAGCAGTTCGCGCTGCACCAGGTTCTGTCGCTGGCCGCGCAGCGCCTGACCGAGCGCGTTGTGCGCCTGGATCAACGCACCCAATTCGTCGCCGCGCCGCGAGGCCAGCGACAGGCTGAAATCGCCGTCGCGATAACTGGCCACACTGCCGGACAGCGCGCGTAGCAGGCGCCGCAAAGGCTGCACCGCCAGACGCGCGATCCACAACAGCGGCAAGGCCAGGATCGTTACTGCAATCAACGCCGCGAGCCAGCCGTCGCGCCCGTGCGCGCCGATTACGCCGGCCAAGCCCGCAGCCAGCACCACCGCAGCGAACAGCAGCGCGGCGAGTTTGCCTTCGAGCGAAGTCAGACGCAGGGCGCGCTTCATTCGGACATTCCGTAGCGTTGCATGCGCCGGTACAGCCCCTGCCTCGACAGACCCAACGCGCGTGCCGCGCGGCTGATCACGCCATCATTTTTCTTCAGCGCATCTTCGACGGCTTCGCGCGAGGGTTCATCGAGATTGCGCGACAGTGCCGCAGGCAGCGTCGCCGGTAAGCCCAGATGGGCGACTTCGATTGCGCCATCGCCGCACAGCAACTTGGCGCGGTCGATGGTGTTCTTCAGCTCGCGCACATTGCCCGGCCACAGATATGCGGCAAGCGTATCGCGAGCAGCCTCGGACAATGCCGCGGCGCCGCCGAGAAAATGCTCGGCCAGCAGCAGGACGTCTTCCACGCGATCAGCCAACGGCGGCAATGCGATCTGGATCGTGTTCAAGCGGTAAAACAAATCCTCGCGAAATTTGCCATCGCCAATCAACGCAGACAGGTCCGCATTGGTCGCGCTGATCACACGCACCTTCACCCGGCGCGTGCGCGTGGAACCCAAACGCTCGAACTCACCCGATTCCAGCACGCGCAACAGCTTCATCTGACCCGCCGCTGGCAGATTGCCGATCTCGTCAAGAAACAGGGTGCCGCCATCGGCCGCCTCGAAGCGCCCTTCGCGCGCGCGCGTGGCGCCGGTGAACGCACCGGCTTCGGCGCCGAACAATTCGGCTTCGATCAATTCGCTCGGCAGCGCGCCGCAGTTGACCATGACCAACGGCTTGGCGCGCACCGCGGAATTGGCGTGCACGATTTGCGCAATGCGTTCCTTGCCGGCACCGTTCGGGCCGGTGATCAACACCGGCACGTCCGCACGCGCGATGCGGCAGGCCAGTTCGAGCGTGCCCAGCATTTCGTCGGAAGCGAACACAATGCCGCACAGGTCGTAGTCGCGCTCCAGCGCCTCGCGGCGGCGACGATGCGAGATGCGCGCGGTTTGCGCCACACGGGCGTTCTCGGACAACTCCAGCAGGTTTTCGACCGTGGCCAGCAGCTTGGCGTCGTCCCACGGCTTGGCCAGATAATCGGCCGCGCCGGCCTTGACCAGTTCCACCGCCGTCTCCAGATGCGTCCAGCCGGTCAGCAGGATCACCGGCAAATCGGCATGGCGTTCGCGGATTGCGTGGAACAGGGCGACACCTTCCGCGCCCGAGGTGGTATCGGCACTGAAGTTCATGTCGGCGATGGCCACGTCCACGCGTTCGCGCGCGAGCAGCACCAAACCTGCTTCGGGCGATGCCGCGGTCAGCGGGCGGATGTCGTGCAAGGACAGCAGCAGCGACAGCGCCTCGCGTACCGCGGCTTGGTCGTCGATGATCAGAACCGTGCGCATGCCGCATCATCGCATGTCATTCGCACCGTTCCCAAGCCCCGGCATGCCTGCGCCTCACACCGACCGCGTCGCCACCACCGGCGGCACTTTGGCCGCGCGCAGGGCCGGACTGAGCACCGCCAGCTGCCCGATCATCCACAGCGCAATCGCGCCAATCGGCAAATACAACAGCGGTAGCCTGGGCAATTCGTAGTGCGTCATCAGGAACAGGTTGATGCCATAAGCCATCAACATGCCCAATACGATGCCGAACGTGGCAAGCAAGAAGTTTTCGGTCTGGAAGTAATGCAGGATGTCGCGGCGCGTGGCGCCGAGCGCGCGGCGTACGCCGATCTGCTTGCGCCGCTGCGCCACCCAAAAGCTGGCCAGCCCCACGATACCCAGCGCGGTGACCGTGAGCAGCGCGACGATTACGCCGACCAGGATGCCAGCCATGGCGCGATCGTCCTGGAAAAACTTGCGCCGCACTTCATCGAAACTGCGTTTGGTTGTAACCACACGCTGTGGATCAGCCTGCTTCAGCGCCGCCAGCGCCGTGGCCAGCACATGGCTGCGATCTGCGGGCCGGGTGCGGATCAGGTAACTTTGATCCTTGCCCGCGCCCATGCGCAGCGGCACCACCATCGTGTATTGCGCCTTGCTCGCATCGTACGCATTCGGCCGCACCAAGCTGTCCAGCACACCGACCACGCGCAGCCCGACGGTTGGCGTCAGATAGATCATGCGGCCCAGCGGGTTCTGCCCCGGCCACAGGCGTTGCGCCAGAGTCTGCGTAATCAACGTCACCTGGGGCAGGTTCTTCTCATCGCCAGTGCCGAGTGCCTTCATCGCCGCCTCCACGTCGACGAAATCATCCGACCGCAGATCGCGCCCGGTGATCAGACGGGTACCCAACGTCTGCACCAGGTTCTCGCCGAAATACGTAGTGGCATTGAGTGTGCGCTGCGGCTGCGCCGGATCGAGCCGGATGTTGCCGTTGGAGGAGGAATTACCGAATGGCACCTGATTGGACGATGCCACGCAGATCACCCCAGGCACTTGTCGGAGCACCGCGAGGTCCTCGGCCATGCGTGCGTAGGGGTTGGCCGAGGCCACAACATCGGCGAGCTGAATCTGCAGCAGCTCGTGTTCGGCGACACCGCTGGGCATGTTCATGCGCTCAAGGCGCTGACCGATCAGGAACACCGCATTGCATACGATCGCGCAGGTCAGCGCGATCTCCACGATCAGAAGACACGCTGTGAGTTTGTGGCGGCGCAATGTGGAAAGAATCGGAAGAATGTCCATGATGACTTAGTTGCTTTTCAGTTGCAGTGCGGGAGCGATCTGGCAGGCACGCCAGGCAGGCAGCAGACCGGAGAGCAAAGTGGTGAATAGCGCCAGCGCAAACGTGGTAAACAGCATGCTGACATCCAGATGCGCCAACCCGGCATAGGCTGAGGGTCGTTGGCGCACCAGCCAGAGCCCGAACAGCGCCATCAGCAGGCCACCGATGCCGCCGACCAGGCCGACCACGCCGGATTCGATCAACAACTGCGCAAACAATGCACGCCGTGACGCGCCCAGTGCCCGGCGCACGCCCAGCTCGCCGCTGCGGCGCATGAACTTGGCGAGTATCAGCCCCATCGTGTTCACCAGACACACCAGCAGGAAGCCGAGCGCCAGCCAGGTCTGCAGGCGCACGTCGTCGGGCACCACCATGTTGTAGTCCAGCCATTGCATGACGTTGCGCAAGCGCACGTTCGGCGCACGCTGGAAACGACCAAGCGTTTTTTGGTCCTGCGAGTAATGCACGAGGAACAACTTGTACGCGGCAACCTTCGCCGGGCTGTCCAACTGCACCCAGAACTGCAGCCACACGCAGTCATTCGAGGGTAGGATGTTGCCTACACCCCCGCCGCCGTTGCCCCAGCAATCGCTCGATCCGTTGCGATCCAAACGCAACTCCAGCATCGTCTGCAGCGGCAGGAACACCTTCTCACCATAGTCGTAGCTGCCGGTATTCAGATCATAGAAATGCGGGTTGGGTTGCCAATGGTCAAGCACGCCGACGATGCGCCATGAAACACCGGCCATGCGCAATGTGCGGCCTACGCTGTTGGCACCGGCAAACAACTTGTCGTTGAGCGAACGAGCGATCACCACGTCTCGCGCCTTGGCTTCGCCATCGGCAGCCGTCCACGGGTGACCGAACAGAAATGGCGTGTCGAACATCGCGAAGAAGTCCGCTGTGGTGTAGCGCGTCTCCACGTAGAACGGGTCCATATTGGGTTGCTCGGGATCGACCGGTATCGAGCCACCGGACATCAGTGCCTGCCGATCCGCATGCCGTGCATGCAGCAGGTTCAAGCCGTCAATCAGGGTGAGCTGCTCCGGCGGGTCCTTGCCCGGATACATGCCCTTGAGGTCCTGCGGATCGATCTGCGGGTAATATAGCTGTGCGCTGCGACCCGGCAGCGGATCGCCCGACAGCACATGCAGTACGGTCAACGTGGTCATGCTGGCGCCGATGCCGAGCGCGATCGCCAACACCATCAGCGCGGTGAGCGCCTTGTTGCGCTTGAGGCTGCGCAAGGCGAGGTCGAGATAATAGGCGAACATCAATTCGGCTCCGGTGCTTACACACTGCGCGTCGCCACTACCGGTGGCACGTTGGACGCGCGTCGCGCTGGCGCGAACACCGCGGCCTGACCCAGCGCCAGTACCACGCCGACGCCGAGCAGCACATACCACACCGGAATCCGCTCCATCTCGAAGCGCTGCATCAACCACAGATTAAATCCGACCGCGAGCACGATGCCGATCACCGCGCCGCCACCGGCGATAAGCAGGTTCTCATTCTGGAAGTAGCGCA
>JBOHYL010000133.1:0-10853 GCA_050737915.1 Rudaea sp. | reverse complement strand
ACTGGTGTTTCGATCCGATCCAGCAACGCCGCGGTCAATTGTTCGGTGCGCCGGACATTCCGTTATTCATCAACCTTTCGTTGACGACGGCCAGCGATGTGGATTCGGTGCCGTTGCCGGCGTTCAGTGGCACCGTCCCCTTGGCAACGGGGACCAACCGTTTCGACACGGATGTCACGCTGGTGAATTGCACGGCCCAACCGTCGGCGCCAACCACGGAGGACTACCAGGCGTATTCGCATTATCTGGATGTGCTGGAGGAAGCGCGCAATCTTGGCGTGAGCGGGGAGAAAGCCCGGCCGCTGACGCAGTACCATTGAGAAAATCGCGGTCATTCATCGGGAAAATCGCTTGTGCCGACCACGTTGTTGCAATCCAATCTCCCCGGCCTGAACCTGATTCATCGCGGCAAGGTGCGCGATGTCTATGCGTTGTCCGCTAACGAACTGCTGATCGTCGCCACCGATCGGCTGAGCGCGTTCGATGTGGTGCTGCCCGATCCGATTCCGGGCAAGGGCGAGATGCTGTGTCAGATTTCCAATTTCTGGTTCGCCAAAACCGCGCACCTGATGCGCAATCACCTGACCGGTAAATCCGTGGCCGCGGTGCTGCCGTCCGGCGTGGATGCGAATGTGTATACAAAGCGCAGCGTCATCGCCAAGCGTCTGCAACCGGTACCGATCGAGGCGATCGCACGCGGTTATCTGATCGGCTCGGGCTGGAAGGACTACGGGGCGAGTGGCGCGCTGTGCGGGATCGAGCTGCCGTCCGGTTTGCGTCAGGCGGAAAAATTACCGGAGCCGATCTTCACGCCATCGACCAAGGCGGCGGCAGGTCAACACGACGAGAATGTATCCTTCGATGCGGTTGTGGATCGGATTGGCGCGGATCTGGCCGAACAGGTGCGCGCGGCGACCCTGAAAATCTATGTGTTTGCCGCCGAATACGCCGCCCAGCGCGGCATCCTGATCGCCGACACCAAGTTCGAGTTCGGCACCGACGAATCCGGCACGCTCTACGTGATGGACGAGATGCTGACACCCGATTCCTCGCGCTTCTGGCCCGCGGACGAATACCGGGTTGGCATCAGCCCGCCGAGCTACGACAAGCAGTTCGTGCGCGACTACCTGGAAACGCTCACCTGGAACAAGACCGCGCCGGGGCCCAAGCTGCCGCGCCCGGTGATCGACGGCACTGCGGCGAAATACGCTGAGGCGCTGAAAAAGCTTGCTGGAATCGTGCTGGATTGAACACGATGGCGGGCGCAATCGCATTATGCTGTGACGATACGAGGGAGAGGCAACCATGCGCAGCATCAACGAATGGCTGGAAGGGTACGGCGCCGATCACCGCAATCGGGCGAATATCGTCATTCACTGGATTTGCGTGCCTCTGATCCTGTGGACGGTGATTGCGTTACTGTGGATCGTACCGGTGCCCGCCGTGCTTGGGCGCGCAGGATTATGGGCGGGCGTGGCGATGTTCGGCGCGATGCTGTTCTATCTGCGCCTGTCGCGGCCGCTGGCGCTCGGCATGTTCGTCGTGTTCGTCGTGTTCGGTCTGATCACCGAAACGTTGTATCGCGCGCTCGGCGCGAGCAGCTTGTTGTGGCTGGCGGTTGCGGTTTTTGTGCTGACCTGGATCGCACAGTTTGTCGGCCATCACGTGGAAGGCCGGCGTCCGGCATTTCTCACCGACCTTGCCTACCTGCTGATCGGTCCGGCGTGGCTGGTGGCCAAACTGATGCGCCGGTTCGGCGTCGCGTATTGATCGTCTGCGGAGTTCCGAAACGAACGAGGCGCCTTGCGGCGCCTCGCGTCCGTAACCCAGAACGGGCCGGGGTTCAGTGCATACCGCCGAGTATTCCGAATATCGCGGCGCCGAACACGAAGACGAGAATCACACCGAGCACGATTTCGATGATGATTTGCACCAGGGTGACGAGGCAGGCCTTGCCGAAGCCCATTTGTCCGCCGGCGGGTTGCTTGATCATCGCATTGATGATGGCCGCGTAGACAACGAACACGATGACCAGGCTTACCAACGAGCTCAGCATGCCCATGCCGAGCACCATGTGCAGGATCCAGCTGACAACGGCCGCGGCGATGAATTCGACAACCGCGGTAGCGGCAGAGATCGGAAACTTCGGTGCAAAGCCGGCCACAAGTTTGGTTGCGAGCATGAGAATGCCGGCAGCGATAGCGATGCAGACGACAATCGCAACGATTGCATAGATCAGTGCGGTAATCATGGTTACTCCCCAGCAGTGGTTGTGAAATTTCGAAGTGGTTGGTCAGTTCACGCGTCCGGCGCACGCCTGCCTGCGTTGTGGTTTTGCGTCCTGGTTAACCCCGATCCTCGGCCGGTATCCTACTCCGTTGCGCCGGACAATCCATCGTGACCGTACTGGTGCAACGTAAAACAGGGAAAAAAGCGAACGCCTTAGCCTGAAATTCTTTCGCGTGGCCGCAATAGCCAGCGGCACAGCGCCGGCAGGAACACGATCGCCGCGATCATGTTGACCACGAACATGAAGGTGAGCAATACGCCCATGTCGGCCTGGAATTTCAGGTCCGAGAAGATCCACAGACCGACGCCGACGGCAAGCGTAAGCGCGGTATAGAACACGGCGATGCCGGTAGTCTTGAGCGCGCTGAAGTACGATTCGGTCAAGGGCAGGCCCTGACGCATGGCTTCACGCATGCGCGCAAAGATGTAGATCGCGTAATCCACACCGACACCCACGCCGAGCGCGAGTACGGTCAGTGTGTTCACTTTCTTGCCGATGCCCATCTCCACCATCAGCGAGTGACCGAGTTCGGTAACCAGCACCAAGGGCAGCACGATGCACAGCGCCGCCAGCGGATTGCGGAAGCTGAGCAGGCACATCACGAACACGGCGGCGTAGAGCAGGTACAGCATGGTGTGATCCACCGCACGCACTTCGTCGTTGATCGCAGCCATCACCCCGACGTTGCCGGTAGCCAGGCGCAGGTTGAGTTGGTTGCTGACGAATGTTTTCCCCTGCGCCTGCGCATCGTTGTATTGCTTGGTCAGTTGCGTGCGCAGATTCACGCCTTGGCCGGCGAACGCAGTATTGTCGCTACGGAATTGCTTCACGGCGGCGATCACGCGATCGATCGTGGTGGCGCGATGATCGGTCAGGAACATCATGGTCGGCATCGCGCTGCAATCCTCGTTGAGCAGACCCGAATCGGTCTCGAAGCCTTGCGTGTCCTGGCGCAGGGCGTCGTTGTCGCGCGGCAGCTCGCGCCAGCGGATATTGCCCTCGTTCCAGCCCGCATTGACGATCTTGGCGGCCATCGACAGATTGATCACCTGGGCGACGCCGGGCACGTTGCGCATGTGCCAGGCGAAACGGTCGAGCGTTTCCATCACTGGATAACTCGTGGTGCAGGCATTCGGCGCGACTTCGGCGATGACATTGAGGATGTCCACCCCGAGCGCGAACTTGTCGCTGATCAGGGCGGCGTCGCGGTTGTAACGGGAATCCGGGCGCAGCTCGGCCACGCCCTTTTGTGCATCGCCGATCATCACGTGGCTGCCGTAGCGCGAGGCCGCAAACCACATGCCCAGGCCGATCAGGATGACGATCGCGGCAGGCAGCGGTCTGCTGAGATTGGCCAGCAGCGACCACAGCTTGTCGAACTGGGTGAGCTGGCGCAGGCGCCAATTGCGTTTGCCTTCCAGGTTGCGCAGCGAGCAATACGACAGCAGCACCGGCAGCAGGATCAGGTCGGTAAGAATGGTCAGGGCCACGCCGACGGTGGCGGTGACGGCGAGTTCGAAGATGATCCGCACCGGAATGATGAGAATCGTGGCAAAACCGATACAGCCCGCGATCAGTGCCACCGCGCCGGGCACGAGCAGCATGCGAAACGCCAGGCGCGCGGCGGTTTGCGCATCCACGCCGTGGCGCGCGCGCAGTTCCTCGACGCTGCCGTCCTCGAGGCCGCCGAAGAACAGTTCGCCGCGGAAGCGGTTGATCATCTGTTCGCCGTGGCTGACGGCGATGGCGAAGATCAGGAACGGTGTAAGCATGTTCATCGGATCGATGCCGAAACCGAGCAGGCGCAAGGCGCCGAGCATCCAGATCACGGCGACGAGCGCACAGAACACGGTCAGCGAGGCGAGCTTGGTCGAGGCCGAGTAGGCGAACAGCAGCAGCCAGGTGAAGGCGATGGTAATGAAAAAGAACCAGATCACCGATTTGGCGCCGGCGCTGATGTCGCCGACCATCTTGGCGAAACCGATGATGGCGATCGTGGTGTCGGCGTTTTCGTACTTGTGCCGGATCGCTTCGAGTTGCGCATTGACCTTGTCGTAATCGATCTTGACGCCGTGCGCGGGGTCTTCGGGCACCAGATCGACCCAGACCATCGCGCCGGAAAAATCCTTGGCAACGAGGCGGCCGACGATGCCGGCTTTTTCGATGTTCGCCTTGATCGTGGCGAATTGTTCGGGCGTTGGCTGGAAGCCGGGCAAGTCCGGCGTGAACGCATCCGGGATCACGTTGCCGCCGGCGAAACCGTCCTCGACCACTTCGACGAAGCGCACGTTTGGCGTGAAGATCGAACTGATCCGCGACGGATCGGCGTGGTCGATCTTCGACGCGTCGGTGGTGACTTTCTGCAGGGTCTGGAAGTACGGCAAGTTGAACATGTTGCCGTGCTTGTCCATCACCGCGATCAGAATACGGTTGGCTCCGCCGAACTGCTTCTCGTAATCGAGAAACGTCTTCATGTACTCGTGCTTGAGCGGGATCTGCTTCTTGAAACCGGCGTCGACCTTCAGTTGCGAGGCGAAGTAGGCCATCGCGATCGTGACGAGGGCGAACGCCAACAGCACGATGAGTCGATGGCCGAAAACCAGCTTTTCGAGGGCGCGCTGAAACGCATTGGGTTCGGCATTGGGATTGGTCGGAGCTGCCACGGGACGTCTCGCTCTATCGCGGGTTGTAAACGCTTACGCCGTTCTCGCCGGCGAGCACAAGATTTCCGGAATCGCCCAACGGCAACGCCTCGGTGATGGTGCCGGCGGGCTGGTCGACGTAACTGGTCAACGGCTCGCCGCCCTTGGCGCGCATCAGCACGATGCCGTTGGCGCCAACGATCGCGACGCCATCGTCGGGTAGCCCCGTGCCACCCATCAGGCTCAGCTGCGTGCCGGAGGCGACTTGCGTCCAGTGTTCGCCCAGATCGGTGGATTCAAACACGTGTCCGCGCAGACCGAAGGCGAGGACATGATCGGCCTCAAATCCGATCACGCCGAACATCGAACCGTCGTAGGGCAGTTGCTGGCGCTGCCAGGTTTTGCCGTCATCGCGCGAACGGAACGATGCGCCGCGTTCGCCGACGATGAACAGCGCGCCGCTACCAGTGCGGGTGATGGCGTTGAGATGTGGTGTCGGCTCCTGGCCTATCTTCAGCTGACTCTTGCTGAAGGTCATCTTGGCGTTGCCGGATTGGTCGCTGCCGGATTTGGCCGCATCTGAGCTGTCCGCGTCCATATCGGTATCCGCATCCGCGCCACCTTTGGGTTGCGCTGCAATAGTGATCTCTCGCCAGTGCGCACCGCCGTCGTCCGTGCGCAGCGCAAGGCTGTAGGCGCCGACCGCAAAGCCATGCTTGGCGTCGGTGAAAATCACGCCGAGCAGAGGTGCGCCCTGGCGCGGATCGACCGGAGCGTCGTCTGCGGGCGCGTGCCATGGGTCCTTGCGTTGCAGTTGCCAGTGCAAACCGCCATCGGCACTGTGCACGATCACGCCGTCGTGGCCAACGGCCCAGACGTTCGCGCCCACCGCTGCGACCGCGGTGAGCGTGGATCGCGTCGGCACTTGCGTCTGCTTCCAGTTGACTGCGTCGTCGGACAACACGATGTCGCCGCGTCCGCCGACGGCGACGTAACCATTCGCGCCATGCGCCAGGCCCAGCAGCAGCGATTGTGCCGTGAGCGGCATGATTTCGGCAGGGTTGTCGACCGGATCGGGCCACGAAGTCGAATCGGCAGCCAGTGCTGGCGTGATCATGTATGCGCCGAGCGCCAGCGCGATTGTCCAGTGGGAAAAACTGCGTCGTTTCATCGCATCGTCTCTTGCGAATTGCTCGCGTTACGTTACTCCAAAAACGCGCCAGCCGCTAAACAGCGGCTGGCGGAATCATCAACGTGAACGAACGTACCTGCGGTTACTGGATGCCGCGGTTGCGCAGTGCCTGTGGAGAAAACATTTCCGGCGTCAACGGTGCCGAGAAATTGTATGCCGGCTCCTGATTGTCCAGGCCTTGTACGAGATAGCGGCCCTGCTTGAGATCGTAATGGATTTCCAGGGTCGACCAGAACACCGGCACCTCGTAATAGTTCACGCTCGGTGCTTCGGAGTAGCGCCACAATTTCATCTGGCTGTCGTAATGGTCGATCTCCAGGATCTGCCAGCTGTCCTCGTCCAGATAGAACGTGCGCTTGGGATTGATATGGCGCTGGCCGGGCTTGAGGTCGGCCTCGACAATCCACACGCGGTGCAATTCGTAGCGCAGCAGATCCGGATTGATGAAGTGCGGCTGGATCAAATCCTTGACCAGAGTCTTGTCGCTGTGCGCCTTGTAGGAATTGTACGGGACGTACATTTCCTTCTTGCCGATCAGCTTCCAGTTGAACTTGTCCAGCGCGCCATTGAACATGTCGGTCATGTCGTTGGTACGCAGACCGTCGGACGCCGTGCCCGGGTTGTCGTAGGCTACGTTCGGCGCGCGCCGAACGCGGCGCTGACCGGGGTTGTAGATCCACGCCTGGCGCGGCTCTTTCTTCGAATCGAGGGTTTCGTGCACCAGCAGCACCTGACCAGCCAGGCGCGGCGGCGAAACGACGTCCTCGAGGAAGTACAGCAGGATGTTGTGGATGTCCTTGAGCGTGTTGCCGGGCTTGTAATACAGGCCCAGACCGAACTCATGGAAACGGATCAGCGTATACGCGCCAGAGGAAGTGGGAATGGCCTGATTGTTCCAGCGCTCGAAAGTGACGCCCTTGAACTTGAGCTTGTGGTTCCAGATCGCTTCCATTCCGGCTTTTTGCGGGTCCTTGTCGAGAATCGGAAACGGGAAGCCTTCGGCCACGTCCGCCACACCTTCGCCGTCGTCGACCAGCTCGCCGGTGGCGGCATCCTTCATCGTCATCTCGTAGGTGCGTTGCGGAAAGCTTGCGCTGCGCCGCGTCGGGTACACCAGCATCCGCCAGTCGGGGTATTTGGCGAACATCGCCATCTGCCCGACGGACAACTTGTCCGCGTAGTCCTTGTAGTTCTTGGACGTGATCGTGAACAGCGGCTTGTCGTTCGGATACGGATCCGGTTCGTGCATGCCCACTTTGTAGCCGGCCGGTGGCGTGGTGATGCCGCCAGTCCATTCCGGAATGACGCCATCCTTGCTGGCCGCGCGTTCGGCGCCGACCGGGGTCAGTGGCGTATTTGTAAGTCCGAGTTTGGCCACTTCGTCAGGCGGTGCCTTGGCCTGCACACCGACGGCAAATACCGCGCAGGCCACCAGGACCGCGAGTTTGCTGTGTTGGAATCGAATCATGGTTCTTGTCTCCCGTCGATGCGTCAGAACGAATACTTGATCACGAACGATGCGAAGTCGCGGTCCTGCAACAGGTTGAACTCGCCGCCACCGAAATAATTGGTGTAACTCAGATCGAAGATCCAGCGGTCGAGGTAATTGGCCTGCAGGCCGGCGGTCACCGATTTGCGGCCATCGATGAAGTTGCCGCCCGGTCCGGGCGTGGTGCCGTTGACGTCCTGGTTGAAAGCAAACACCGGCGAGAGCGTGATGGGAGTGCCAAAGGCATTGTTGTAGTCGGCCTTGGCGGCAATTCGGTAGCCCCACGAGAACGGTGTCGGGAAGCCCTGGGTCTGGGTCTCCGGATTGTTGAGATTGCCGCTGGTCACGTCCGGGCCGCCGCCGGTATCGGTGCCGTCGGCGTTGTAGCGCAGATCCGATTGGGACGCCAGATTCCAGACTTCGGTCGCACCGACTTCGCCGATCAGCAACAGCTGATTGGCATGGAACCAGTTTTCCGGACCAATGACCTTGGTCGCGGTGAACTGCAACTGCGACACCTTGTTGCGTGTGTAGCCGCGGATGTACTGGCCCGGCCCATAGTTGCCGAGCTGGCTCACGAAGCGGTTGCCGGGTGCGGGGATCAGGGCGTTGAGCGGCGACAGACCGGCGAACAGCAGCTCGACGGCGTCGATCTGCAGTGGCTGGTTCGGACGGTAGCTCAACTCGCCTGACAGGGCGATATTCGGACCCTCCAGCTGGGTGTTGAAGCTGACGCCATACAGGTGGATGTCGCGCGGATACTCGACGAAATATCCGGCGCTGTTCGGACTGGTGCTGGTCACGGTCTCGCCGCTGATCAGCGGCAGGCGGCTGTGGTAGTTGACGTAATAGAAACCGAACTCGGCGTTGTTGAAGAAATTCGACGCATAGCGTGCGGCAACGCCGTACTGACCGTATTCGCCTGGGTACTGATCCGGCAGGCGGCGCACGGTTTCCTCGCACGACGTCGCCAGCAGTGCGGCCAGCGGATTGGTAGCCGCCTGCAGGATGCTGGCGCCACCGAAAGCGCTGTTGTCACTGGCTGCGCCGCCGAAACAAACCGGATAGTAGTTTTGTGCGTTCTTCACCGGCTGCGGCACCAGACCGAATGGCAGCGAAGCGTACGTGCCGCCGATGGTGGCGAAGTCGTTGGTCGAGAAATACGTGCCGGCCGGATCCGGGTTGGTCTGGGCGAATTCGAGCAGGTACGTGCCCTCGACTGACAGGCGATCGGTCAGGCTGAACGAACCCCACAGCATGTTGACCGGCAGGTACGCGTCCTTGAGTTCGGCGCCGGCGACGTGCAGTTGCGATACGTCGTACGGATTGATCGCGTTGATGCCGCCCTGGATGAAGGTCGACTCACCCCAGTTCAGCGCCTGTTTGCCGAAACGTACCGAACCAGTGTGGCCGCTGATGTCGAAGTTGTCGTAGACGAACGAGTCGAGTATGCGAAAACGCTTGCCGACCTGATTCTCGGCCAGGCTGGTCAGCTTGTCGTTGCCGGCGTTGGCGAAGTCGTAAAAGTAGCTGGCACGCACAAAGGCGCCCATGTTCTGGCCATAGTCCAGATGCAGTTCGGTAGTCGCCTTGATCGCATTGGAAAACGCGCTGCCGGCGCTGTAATTCAGATCGCCGTCATCGTGGTTGGCGGAAAAGGCGCCTTTCGCGGCCCGCTGCTGCGCGTTCGGCAGCGCACCCACGAACGGGTTGTAGTAGGCCTTGGCGATTTCCTGCGAGCTCGGATCAGACGTGCGTACGGACACGCCGTACGACAGCGTGGTGTTGAGCGTGCCGTGCCAGCCGTCCTGATCGCCGAACTGGATGGCGTGGGCGGGCGGAATCGCGATGCCGACAAGAGCCAGGGTGATTCCGGCGCAGAGGCCGCGCGGCAGCAAGCGGGAGCGCACATCGAGATTGAGATTGGTGGTCATGATGAGTATCCCCGGTTACTGGGTGACGATGACGGAAGGATTGGCGACGATCACCGCCTGACCGCCCGAAGCGATCATGCTGGCCATCTCACCCTGCATTTCCGCAGTGACTGCCGGTCCGCTGCTCGGATCCAGCAGCGAGCCGTGCGTGCCCTGGGTGAAGCGCACCACACCGCGGATGCTGGCGGCTTGGGTAGTGTGCGCGATGCTGGAAAGCCCAAGTGCAGCGAGCAGCGGTTCCGTACCCGACAGCGGCGCAGTCGGCACGATGTTCGGAATCACCTGGTCGGACGGATGATTGGCATCGCCGACCACTTCCTGGGCAAGGATGCTCTTGCCCGCTGTGGCGAAGGCGAAGTTGATCGAATCGCCGGAATCGACCACAGTTTGCGCGGCGCCCATGAACGCATCGTAGGTTGGCGTGCCCTGGGTCAGGCCCGCCTGGGCGAGGCCCGCGTGGATGACCGGGCCGAATGTCGGCGAAGCGTCGAGCAGACGCACCACACCGCCGCCGGGCACGTTCAGGACACCGACGTTGACGTGAGGTTCCATCGCCATGAACGTGGTGCCGATGATCGAGCCGAGCGATTGGCCGACGAACTCGATGCGCGAACCGTCGAAATCGCCGGTCGGGTTGCCGTCGAAGCTCATCGACGGAAGCGCGCGGGTGAGCTCCATCAGGTCCGAAGTGGCCTGGCGCAGGTTGTCGCGCGAAGTCAGCAGATCCCCCAGATTGATGAAGTACGAACCGGACGAGTCGATCGTTCCGTCCGGACCCGGTGCGCCGGTGGCGTTGTTTTCCAGATCCAGATTGAACGTGCGTTCGTGCGCGCCCGCGGCCGCGAACGGGGTATTACCGACGTAGAAGGGATTGGTTTTGTCGGTGATGCCGTGCAACGGCGCGTCGATGGCGATGGTGGCGAAGCCCTGACCGGCCAGCGTCGCGGCGATCGCGAACATGTCGGTGCGGTTGCGGGTGATGCCGTGCTGGAAGATCACCACCGGCCAGCCGGCCGCCGGTTTGGTCCTGCCGGAATTGGCGTTCGGTACGGTCAGCAGTACCGGAATGAGTTGGGTCGAGGTCGCCACCGGGAACGGGTTGGTCGGGTCGGTCAGGCCATGCAGCGGCGCGTCGATGGCGATCACCGCGAAACCTTGTCCTGCCAGCGTCGCGGCGATGGCGAACATGTCGGTGCGGTTGCGCGTGATGCCGTGCTGGAAGATCACGATCGGCCATCCAGTGGCCGGCTTGCTCTTGCCGGAGTTCGCGTTCGGCACCGTCATCAGAATCGGGATCACCTGGGTG
>JBOHYL010000132.1:0-18436 GCA_050737915.1 Rudaea sp. | reverse complement strand
GGGTGAGGCCGAGCGTTTGCGCGATGCGATGAAACGCATCGCGCGCGAGGCCGAACGCCCGCAGCAGGATGCGCAGGGCAGGGTTGCTTGGCGAGGCTGGGACAGCCGAGCCTAGCAACGGCACGAGCGCAGCGAGTCGGGGGCGCGCGATCGTACGAGAGGACGCGAACGCCCGCAGCAGGATGCGAAGGGCAGGGTTGCTTGGCGAGGCTGGGACGGCCGAGCCTAGCAACGGCACGAGCGCAGCGAGTCGGGAGCCACGCGATTCAATGCAGTAGCTACAGTTGCAGGTAGTGGAGTGAATCAATGGCCATCGAAATCGTCCAGGAACAGCAAGGCGCGGTGCGCATCCTCGCGCTGGCCGGGCGGCTGGATACGGAAACCGCCGCAGACGTTGAACTGGCTTTGCAGGATCTGCTCACGGCCGGCGAGCGGCGTTTTCTGGTCGATCTTGCCGGCATCGGTTACGTCAGCAGCGCGGGCCTGCGCGTTTTGCTGGCGCTCGCCAAACAACTCGATGGCGGCAAGGGCGAGCTGAAACTGTGCGGATTGAACGCCTCGGTGCGCCAGGTGTTCGATGTGGCCGGTTTCAGCAAACTGTTTGCGATCTTTCCCAACCGCGATGCCGCACTCGGGCAGGCGACGAAAATCAAGCCGCAAGCCGAGCTCGCGCAACACGCTGCACGCTTGCTCGGCATCGCCCTCGCGCGCACGCCGCCGTATCCGCAAGCTGAGGCGCTGGCGCGTGCAGCTGCGTCGGTGCTGGGGCTGCGGTCCGTCGCGATCGCTGCCGCGAGCGCGCCGGTGACGCCGGTGCGTGCCGCGCCATCGCCGGCGATCCGGCCGTCCGGCTGGATGGCCAGATTGCGCGGGTTGTTCAGCAAAACCTAGCGCACGCTTTCCCGCGCCAGCGCAATCATGGTCAAATCGTCGCTCTGCGCCTCGCCGTCGGTAAAGCGCGCGACTTCGGCGAGCAGGGCGTCGAGCGTGCCTTGTGCGTTGCCGCCGCTGTCGGCGAGCGTCTTGATGACTCGATCCTTGCCGAACAATTCCTGTTTGACGTCGTGCGCCTCGTCCAGACCGTCGGTGTAGAACAGCACGCAGTCGCCGGGCGCCACACTGGCTGTGTGCAGCGGAAAGTCGGTGTCCGGCATCGCACCCAAGGGCAGCGCGCCGTGTTCGCCCAGTTCGGTCACGCCGCCATCGGCTGCGCGCAACAGTGGTGCTGGGTGGCCGGCGCTGGCGAAGGTCAGCTTGCCGGATTCGGGTTCGAGCGCCGCGGCGAGCATGGTCACGAACATGCCCGGTTCGAGTTCCTGCGCGAGTTTGCGATTCAGGCCCGCGAGCAATTCGTCCGGACCGGCGAGATTACGCGCGAGCACGCGCACTTCGACGGATAGTCGCGCCATGTACAGCGCACCGGATACCGCCTTGCCGGATACGTCGGCGATCACCAGACCGTGGCGGCCATCGCGGTAGTGGAAGTAATCGAAATAATCGCCGCCGATCACGCGCGCAGCAGCATAACTGTCGGCGAAGCGCCAGCCGGACAACGCTGGTGGCGCCTGTGGCAAGAAACGCTGCTGGATGCGGCGGGCCAGGGCGAGATCGTGCGCTTCGATGGCGCGCTCGGGCGACTGCGCCTGCTGGCTGCCGATGAGCCATGCCAGTTGCCCAGCCACGCCGGCGAACAATTCGCGGTCGGCCGCACGCCAGGCGTTTTCGGCAAGCGCGCTTTCCAGATACAGAGCACCGAGCACTTCGCTACCTAAGCGCAACGGCATGCCTAGCAGGGCCGCAGGAACGCTGTCGGCATGCAGGCGCGCGGCCAGCGCTGTGCGGGCGGCTTCGTCGTTCACTTCGATGCCGAACTCCAGCCGCACCGCTTCGCGCAGAAAATCGCCGGCCTGTGCGAATCGGTAGTCTGCAGCGGGATTGACGTGTTGCGCCAGACAAGTCAGATTCTCCGTGCCGGTGTTGCGCGCGTAGATCGCGGCGTAGTCGAGGAGCGGAAGAGCCGCGCGAATGACGCGCAACGCCTCGGTCAGCGTAGCGCGCAGATCGTGTGGGCGCCGCGCCAGCGCACCGATGTCACAAAACAACTTCAGGCGCGCAAGCAGATCACTTAGTCCAAGCGGCCCTGGGGCTGCATTCTTGGTACGTTGCACGGCGGGCGCCGCGCGTGCAGATTGGTTGCCCGGGCGGCGTGGCAGTGGCAACGATGGCGGTTCGATCGGAGCGGTGCGAAACACAGTCTTGACTTCGCCGAACTGCAATTCATCGCCATCGCGAATCCGCTCGGACGCGGTAATGCGCCCGCCGCGCAAAAAGGTTCCATTGGCGCTTTCTTGATCGCGCAATTCCCAAACCGTACCGTTGCGCTGGATCTGCGCGTGTCGGCGCGACACGGTCGGATCGTTCAGGCGCACCTCCGAAAATTGGCCACGGCCAATCACCGCGGTGTCGGAGAATCCGAACACCTGGCCGGCAAGGGCTCCGGAGGTGACGATCAGATTGGGCATCGGCAGCGCACGGCGGTGGTCAGGAAAGTGTGGCACAAACCGGTGCGCTGGTGGATGATGCGGCTCCCCGTCGATGGACATTGCCATGCCCGTTTCCTACTGGTGCGTACTCATTGCCGCTCTGCTGCCGTTCGCGTTCACGGCGATCGCCAAGGGCATTGGCCGGCGCAATTTCACCAATCATGCGCCGCGCGATTTCCAGTCGAGGCTGACGGGTGCGGCGGCGCGTGCGCACTGGGCGCATCTGAATTCGTTCGAGGCCTTTGCGCCGTTCGCCGCCAGCGTTCTCGTCGCGCAGCAGTTGCACGCGGCGCAAGGCCGCATTGATGCGCTGGCTATCGCGTTCGTCGCTCTGCGGGTGATCTATGGCGCTTGCTACATCGCCGATCAGGCGACGTTGCGCAGTGTGGTCTGGGCAGCGGGATTGGCCTGCACGATCGCGCTGTTCGTCATTGGCGCATAAAAAAAGCCGGGTGGCTGACCACCCGGCTCGAACGCCGCGGAATTCCAGGGGAGGGGAGGTTCGCGCGGCGTGTCCCCACGTGCGGGCGTCGTGCCCGCCGGTTATTACTTGGCAGCGGCCGTGGCAGCTTTCTTCACTGCATTGACCTGCTTGTTGAAGTTGTCGTTGGCGGCCTCGAAGCTGCCCTTGGCCAGCTGGCCAAGCGCTTCGCTGGTCTTGAGCGTGACACCGAACAATTCCTGACCATTCGCGTAGAACTTCTCGGTGGATTCCTTCACCAGGTTCACGCCTTTCGGCCAGAACGCCTTGAGGGCATCGAAATCGCGCACTTCAGCGGCTTCGGTCCAGAATTCGACCGTAGCCGAGACGCGGTTTTCCAGCGTCTTGAGCTGCAGGTCGGCAATGCGCTCGAGACCTTCCACCGCCAGGCTGTGCGCCTTGAACGCGGTATCGGCGAAGCTCTTGCTGAGCGCCAGAACTTGAGTATTGATCTGCTCGTACATGGTGTTGCCCTCACGGGTGGTTGGGAGTGTGAGGACATTATACACAGATTATGTTGCGTTGCAACACGGCTGGATCTGGCCGCGCTCTTATATATATAAACATTTGATAAATAACAATAAATATAATGTGTCGATCATATATTGATTGCAGTATTGCTGCAGGAATTGCGCAAACGCACAATCCGTAGTTCAACCCGAATATGCGCAGCCCGATGTGCAGGTTTCATGGATCACGACCTTGCTCAACAACGGCAACGCGGGTTTGAGGCGCTGCCAGATCCACTGCGCAAGCCGCTCGCTGGTCGGATTTTCCAGACCGGCGAGGTCGTTGAGATACTGATGATCCAGCTCCGCGAACATCGGCGCGAACGCCGCCTTGATATCGGCGAAATCCATCACCCAACCGGTGTGCGCATCCAGCGGGCCGGACACATGCACTTCGACGCGGAACGAATGCCCGTGCAGGCGCGCGCACTTGTGCCCGGGGGGCACGTTGGGCAGGCGGTGCGCCGCCTCGATCTGAAAAACCTTGAAGATATCCATGGGGCGCAAGCCAGCAGGCGCAGCGCGTTAGTGGTGGCTATGGGTGGACTCGAACCACCGACCCCAGCATTATGAGTGCTGTGCTCTAACCGGCTGAGCTACATAGCCACGGCGGTGCATCCGGGCCGCGTAGTGTAGCGGCGGCGAGCGAACAGGTAAATGGCGCGGTTGCCGCAGACGCTGCGGCTGTGGAAGAATCCGGGCAAGGTTTTGGAGTGGCTTTGTGATTGACCCTGATGGCTATCGCCCGAACGTCGGCATCATTCTGGTGCGCGATGACGGCAACGTGTTCTGGGCGCGCCGCGCCTGGCGCGACGGCTGGCAGTTTCCGCAGGGCGGGATGCGCAGCGACGAGACTCCACTCGAGGCCATGTACCGAGAGCTGGAGGAAGAAACCGGCCTGCGCCCGGAACACGTGCAGGTGCTGGGCGCTACGCCTGGCTGGCTGCGCTACCGCCTGCCGAAGCGCTACCTGCGGCACAACGAAAAGCCCAGATGTATAGGTCAAAAGCAGGTCTGGTTTCTGTTGCGTTTTCTCGGCGACGAATCGCATGTGCGTCTGGACGGAACCGACACCCCCGAGTTCGACCTCTGGCGTTGGGTCGATTTCTGGTATCCGCTGGCACACGTGGTTGACTTCAAGCGCGAGGTATACGAGCGCGCCTTGCGTCATCTGGCGCCGCTGGCCGAACGCTTGCGCAGCGACGACCCGGACCCAGTATCCGGTTGACCGCACTTTGGTTCTTCAGGCCAGGCTTTTGGCGAGCAGTGATTTCAACTCGCCGGTGACGCGCCCGAACAGGCGCGTCAGTTCGGCCACCAGTAGCGGTGCTTCGTTGCCCAGATCGCCCGTGCGTGCGCCGTGTTCCAGGCGTTTAGCCAGTTCAGACAAGCCGAGTGCGCCGAGGTTGGCACTCGTGGATTTGAGCGAATGCGCCGGCGCGATCAGACTGTCGTTGTCGCCGTTGGCCGTGGCCTTTTCCAAAAGGGCGATGGATTTTGGCGTGTCTTCCAGATACACGCGCACCAGATCGGTGAATTCGTCTCCCATGACTTCGACCAGATCGCGCACCACATCGGCATCCAGTACCGATCCCGGTGCGGTGACGGCAGGGATCGGAGGCGCAGCCGCAGTGAAAGCCGGTGCCGGTGATGGACGCGAAGGCGCATGCGTCGCCGACGCCGGTGGCGACGGCGGCGTTCGCGACGTGGCGCCGGCCGGAATCCAGCGGCGCAGGGTTTGTTCGAGAAGGGCGCGGTTGAGCGGTTTGGACAGATAATCATCCATGCCCGCACGCAGGCATTTTTCGCGATCGCCTGCCATCGCGTTGGCGGTCATCGCGATAACGGGCAGGTGCTGGGCGGATTTGCCCGTTTCGTTCTGGCGCAGGATGCGTACGGCCGTATAGCCGTCCATCACGGGCATCTGACAATCCAGCAACACGGCGTCGAAGGGCTGGCTTTCGATGCGTTCGAGCGCTTCCTTGCCGTTTTCGGCGATGATCAGACTGAGGCCGAGCAGGCCGAGCAGGCGCTGCGCGACCTGGCGGTTGACCGGGTTGTCCTCGACCAGCAGCACATGCCCGCCGAGCGGCCGGGTTGCCGTCGAAGTGGACTGGATTGACACGAGCGCAACTGCTTCTTCCGTCGGCGGTGCAAACATCTCTGCGGCCGAGCTTGCACCGAGCAGCTTGAGCAGGTTGCCGCGCTGTTCACCTTCGCCGGCAGCGCGCGGTATCGCGCAGGCCCGAGGCCCGCTGCTCCAATCGGCAGGCACGGCGTCGTCACCGGTCAACAACGCGCAGCGCAGATGATCCAGGGCCGGATCACGCAAGACATTGCGCAGCAAACCGAGCACGGCTGCGGACGGAATCGCAGCGCTGTCGACGACGAGCAGATCATAGGCCCAGGATTCACCCATGCTGGCCGCCGAGCGCAGCTTGCCCAGGGCATCCGGAGCCGCCGCGGTTTGCTGGAAGCTGACGCTCCACGCCGCGAACTGGTTGCTCAGCCGGCGCAGCAAGGCCGCGTCCGTGCACAGTAACAAGGCGCGCGCGCCGTGCAGATCGCGGCGCGCAGCGGCGACATCCCCCAGCGCCTTGGCCAGTGGCACGCTAAACCAGAACAGCGAGCCTTTGTCGGGTTCCGAGCGCACGCCAATCTTGCCGTGCATCAGATCGATGATGCGTTTGCAGATGACCAGGCCCAGGCCGGTGCCGCCGTGGATGCGCGTCGTCGAGGCGTCGGCCTGCGAGAACGGCTGGAACAGCTTTGCCGCAGCCGCTGGAGCAATTCCCACGCCGGTGTCCTTGACCGCGAACAGGATCTCGTAGTGCGTGCGCGTCTCGCCGCGCTTGCTCACGTGAATTGCCACCGTGCCGCGCGTGGTGAATTTGATCGCGTTGCTGACCAGATTCGTCAGCACCTGACGCAGGCGTGTCGGATCGCCGCGCACCGCGACGCGCACGCCGGGGTCGATCGTGACGTTGAAGGCCAGGCCCTTGGCCTCGGCGCTTTTCACCAGCAGGCGGTGCACCGCATCGAGCAACTCGCGCAGGTTCAGGCCTACGCATTCGAGTTCGAGCTTGTTCGCCTCGATCTTGGAATAATCCAGGATGTCGTCGACGATGCGCAACAACTCGCGCGCCGACTTGTACGCGGTTTGCAGATAGTCGCGCTGATCCGCCGCCAGCTGGGTGGACAGCACGATATCCAGCAACGGAATGATGCCGTTGAGCGGCGTGCGAATCTCGTGACTCATCGTGGCCAGGAATTCGCTCTTGGCCAGCATCGCGGCCTCGGCATCGTGTTTGGCGCGCATCAGTTCGTTCTGTACGCTGCGCAGCTTCTCGAGCTCTTCGCGCATCGCGCCGTTTTCGCTGAGCTTGGCCGCGGACGCGGGCGTCGCGCGGGGCGGCGGCGGGATCGGCACCATGCTGTCTTGCCCAGGGCTGTCTTGTATCGGCGCAGTGGCGGCATACGCGCGCCACCCGAACCAGCCGCCGAGCGCCGCGCCGAGCAAGAGCGGCGCAATCCACAATGCCTGCGTCGGAGGCAGCATAAAGGGTGCGCTCAGCCCAACGCCGGCTACGATGCCGAGGCTGATGCGCACGATCCAAGGCACCGCCGGGTGCAGGCGGGGTCGCAATGTGCCGCCGGATGGATCAGGCCGTGGCGGCATGGAAGTCGAAACTCATGTCCTGCCCGGCTTGTTGGACGAAATCTCCCTGCAGGTAATCCACCCCCGCGGTCCAGAACAGCGACGCGCTTCGCGCATCCTCGATCAGCGGCGCGATCACGCGTAAACCGGCCTCGTGCGCGCGCGCGACCACCTGGCGCAGTTCGTCGCACAGCGCAGGATCACGCACGGCGTTGCCGCTGTAGCGTTGGGACAATTTCGCGTAGCCCACGGTCAGGTGCGGCAGCAATTGCACACAGGTGGCGTCGAACGCCGACAGTGATACGCTGATTTCCAGCGCGCCCAGCGCTGCGCTGAATGCAGCCACTTCGCGCACATGCGCCATGGCATCGGTAGCGCGCAGTTCCAGCACGAGTTGGGCTCCGGAAAGACGCCGGGCCTCCAACATCTGACCAAGCCACGCGGCGCGTTGCGGATCCCCAGCCGCCTCGATGGACTGATTCACGAACAGGCGCACCGGACGACGCTGGCGCGCGCGCTCGGCCAGCACAAGCAGGCAGCGCGAGAGCACCCATCGGTCGATGTCGGCGGCCAAGCCTTCGCGTTCGGCTACCGGCAGGATTTCCGCCGCGGTGTACAACGTGCCGCCGTCGCCGCGCAGACGCAGCAAGGTCTGGAACTGTTCCTCGTCGCCGCCCTGCAATGCGACGATCGGCTGGAACAGCAGCTGGAAATCCTCCGCCTTGATTGCGGCGCGGATCAATTGGGCGAGCGTATCGCCAGTGCGGGCCGTGCGCACGTCGGCTGGTTTAAACACGCCGACATGACTGTTGCCTTGCGTGCGGGCATCGACCATGGCGCGTTCGGCGGCATTGAGCATGGCGCCGGCATCGCCCAGGCCCGCGACGAATGCGCAAACTCCGAAACTCAGGCTGACGGTGAGCGATTTGCCCTCGTGCTCGAATACCTCGCGGGCAGTGCGGTCGCGCAGATCCGTGGCGAGTCGCACAAGCACGTCGCCGGAGCCATGGCACAACAGCACGAAACTGGTGTCGCCGTAACGGGCAGCCAGATCCTTCGCCTCGATGTGGGCGGCGAGGAATGCACCAATCTGGTTGAGCAGTGCGTCGAAGCTGGTCAGTCCCACGCGCTCGCGGATGCGCCCCGCACCGTCCAGTTCAATGTAGATCAGGCCGCCGTCGTGCGCGGCCGCGTCGTCCGCCAACTGCGCATGCAGGTGATCGAACACATGCGCGCGCCGATACAGACCGGTCACCGGATCGCGCGGATTGGTCGCTAGCGCGCGGCGCCCGAGCGAGCGCGTGCGCCGCACCCGGTTGGTCACTGCCGAGATCAGATGTTTGGGCCGGATCGGTTTGGACAGGAAATCGTCGCCGCCGGCATTGAGCGCCTCGAAATGTTTTTCCTCGTCGTGTTCGCCAGACAGGAACACAATTGGCGTGTTGATGAATGCCTCACGCTCGCGAATGATCGCGGTCAATTCCATGCCTGAGCAGTTCGGCATGTACAGGTCCATCAGGATGAGTTCCGGTTTGAATTCGTCGAGACGGTCCAGTGCGGCCAGCGGATCCGTCGCCGCCAAAGTGCGCATGCCGGCCTTGCGCAGGATCGACTCGGCAAAGATGGCCTGAGCGCGGTCGTCCTCGACAATCAGCACGCGGAACGGATCGGCGGTATCCGCATCGAGCAATTCGCCGATGCGCGTCATGACCTCGCTCGATTGCACCGGCAGAGGAATAAAGCTGTCCGCGCCGGCGCGCATCGCGCGCAGGCGTACCGGCAATTCGGCTGATTCGGAAAACGCGAGAAGTGCCAGCCGCCGACCCAGGCGCGCGCGCGCGGCCTTGACCCGCTCGCCAATGGTTTCGAGTGAATCCGCAAACGCCGCGTCGATTACGATCAGGTGCGGCGCGAACGCGGACAACATTTCGCTCAATTCCTCCACGCGGTCGAGCAAGGTCAGTTCGTACCCAGCCACTTCGATTTGCTGATCTACTTCGCACGCCAGTGGATTGCCGTCGCTGAGGTGGAAGACTTTGCGCTGTTCCTGCGCTGCAGAAGGCATTGTCGCCGCCACCGTGGTTGCGGGTATTGCCATCGGTGCGGTTGCGGGCAGTGCCTTGGTTGGCGCTGCGGTGGTCGCAATTGGCGTGGCTGCGGCTGCGCGTGGCGGTGGAACGGCCGTCGGCTTGAGAATGACACGCGCGGGGGCCGGACCGAAACGCTTCCAGTACTCTGGCGGTGGCGTGACTTGCAGGGGATAACTTCCCGCCTGCGCCGGTGCGACGGTCAGCGCCGCAGTCTGCGCGGCGGCGGGTTCGGAATGTTGTTCCTCGTGTTGCGCGATCAGCAGGCCGATGCCGGCCAGCTGCAGGGTAAACGCCTCGGTTTGCGTTTGATCGGGAATGGACACATCGCGCACGAACGGCGCCAGAAAACCTTCCATGGCGAACAGGCGCTCGCCCACGTCGAGCAGGCCGTAGCGACCACAGGTGCCGGCCAGGGTCTGCACTTCGTTGAACAGGATCGACAGCGCATTGATGTCCCATCCTTGGGTGCACAGGCGCAATCCCCGTTTGCGCACGGACTCCAGGCGCTTGGGCAAGTGGCGCACGAAAGCCAGCCGCAGTTCCGCCGCCTGCTGGGTGTCGTCTTGTGGTTTGTGCATGGTGGCGTCCTTGATCCGGCACTATACCGGTTCGCACCCGTGCGATAAACGGATGCGGCTGCGGTTCAGCCGGGTTTGACAACGGCCAGAATCACGATCGCGATCAACAGCAGCGCCGGTACTTCGTTGAACAGGCGCAGCCAGCGCGGCGAGCGCGTGCAGCGGCCGGCGGCGAACTGGTTCTTCAGGCGCACCAAGTAGACATGATAGGCGACAAGGCCCAGCACCAGGGCCAGTTTCGCGTGCAGCCAGGATTGCATGAGGTACTCGGGCGCCAGGCTCAGCGTCCAGATGCCGAAAGCCAGCGCCAGCGCGCCGCCAATGTGGGTGATGACGAGCAGGCGGCGTTCCATGATCTGCAATTGCGCGCGTACGCTCGAGTCGGCCGACTCCGCGTGGTAGACGAACAGGCGTGGCAGGTAAAACAGGCCGGCAAACCAGGTCACCACGAAGACAACGTGCAGAGCCTTGATCCACAGGTAGGACATAGCGGTTCCTGATGACGGAGCGTACGGGGATTGTCGCGCAGTGTGGCGCGCGATCAAAGCAAACGCGGTTTTCGTGATCGCCGTGCTTGACGCGCGCGCGCGGCGACGGCTATAACACAAAGTCCCGCCGGACTTGCGCCGCGCCTGCGATTTCCCATGGCCAAGGTTTTGCCACCGCCCATCCTCGTGGTGCGCACGCAGCGTTCCGCGCGGCGCTGGCGCAAGACTGCCGGTATCGTCGTACTGTGCCTTGCAGCGTTGATTGCGGCGTTCGCGCTCGGCTTGGCCACGCCGCATCGCCTCGGAAGTCTGGTCGATCACACCGCGCTGCACCAGGCGAACAAGGAACGTGACGCGCTGCTGCAACAGATAGCCGTCGCCCAGCGCGCTGAACAGGTCGCGCGCGCGGCGAACGCCGATTTGCAGCAGAGCCTGCGCGACCGTCAGGAGGAAATCGCCGGCTTGCGCGCGGATCTGGCTTTCTACAGCAAACTCACCGATGGCCGCAGCAAACCCGAAGCGCTCGCGGTGCATGGTGTGCGGGTGACGGCGGCAGCGACGGCACGCGTATACAATTTCAGCGTGACCTTGACGCAGACGCTAAAATCCGGGCAGGTAGCCAATGGTCGCGTGCGTGTGACCATAAGTGGCGTGCGTGGCGGCAAGCTGGCGACGCTGGGGTGGGCCGATCTCGCGCCAAACCAGGATACCGGCGGCGTGCCGTTTTCGTTCAAGTATTTCCAGCAGGTATCCGGCAGCTTTATGCTGCCGCCGAATTTCACCCCCAACCGCCTCCATGTCGAAGCCGATGCTGGTGGCGACATGGGCCGCGCCGAGCAGGATTTCGACTGGACCGACGCACTCGCCGGTCAGGAGGCCGCCGATGTTCAGCAACAACCGTAGCCCAGCGCATGCACCCGCCGAGGGAACCACTTTGATAGCCGCCGGCACCGCGATCAAGGGCGACATCGTCTTCAGTGGACGCCTGCATGTGGATGGCAAGGTCGAAGGCGCGATCCGCGGCGATGGCGCGCAGGCCATGTTGACCTTGTCCGAGCATGCCGTAGTCGCTGGTGAAGTGCTGGCCCCGCACATCGTAATCAACGGCACCATCACCGGCGACGTTACCGCTTCCGAGCGACTGGAGCTGGCCAGCAACGCGCGCGTGGAAGGCAATGTCTTTTACAAGGTGCTGGAAATGTCCGCCGGCGCGCAGATCAACGGCAAGATGGTGCATCGCGCCGAACCGCCGAAACAACTGCCGAAGCCGGAAGAAAAATCCGCCACATCTTGAAATCCACACGCCACGGCGCGATCTTGCAGCTATGAACGACACCCCCGACTATCGAACCGCACTGGATACCCCTTTGGTGTTCACCGACGCGGCCGCGCACAAGGTGCGCGAGTTGATCGCGGAGGAAGACAACCCGAGCCTGAACCTGCGTGTGTATATCTCGGGCGGCGGCTGTTCCGGATTCCAGTACGGTTTCACGTTCGACGAGACTCGCGCCGAGGACGATCTGGCCGTGGTCAAGGATGGCGTTACCCTGATCGTTGATCCGCTCAGCCTGCAATACCTGATGGGTGCAGAAGTTGACTACACCGAGAATCTGCATGGCGCGCAGTTCGTGATCCGCAATCCGAACGCAAAAACGACCTGCGGTTGCGGCTCCTCGTTCGCCGTGTGAGAACGCAGCCATCATGATGTCCAGCGCGCGCAGCCGTGGCAATGCCTTCGCCGCGTTGGAACTGGATCGTGCCGTCGAGCATCGCGACGATATGGGTTGGCTGGCAGAGCACGCGCGGTCCACATCGGCGCGCTATCTGCTCCTGGATGCGGACTATCGCGCGCTGCTGTCCGTCGATGGTTCGAGATTGTTGCACGTCGATTGCGATGCCTGCGCACAGTGGGCGTCGGATGCGCCAGCGAGTTTTCTCGGTGTGGCGGGCGCGAGTGATCACTTCGCCATCGTGCTGGATGCGCAGGCCGCTGCCCAGGCTGCCGCGCAATTCGGTGGCGCGTTCGTCGACCTGCGTAGTGGCGGCGCCGGCCTGCCGGCGTTCGACGCAGGCTTGTTCGCTTACGCGCGCGGCCTTGTGCACTGGCAACAGCGCACGCGCTACTGTCCGGCGTGCGCCGCGCCATTGCAGCGGGAAGCAGGCGGCCACCGCGCAAGATGCACCAATCCACAATGCGGAATCGAACAATTTCCACGCACGGATCCGGCCATCATCGTCATCGTCGGCGACGGCAGGCGCTGCCTGCTCGGACGCGGACCGAGCTGGCCGGAACGGCGTTACTCGACGCTGGCCGGGTTCGTCGAACCGGGAGAAACGCTCGAGGACGCAGTCCGGCGAGAAGTGTTCGAGGAAGCCGGTGTGCGCGTGGGCGAGTGCGACTACCACTCCTCGCAACCGTGGCCGTTCCCGGCCTCAATCATGCTCGGCTTCACTGCCCAGGCGCAGGATACGACGATCCGGCTGGGCAGCGAGCTGGCCGAGGCGCGTTGGTTCGAAGCCGACGAACTGGTCGACGGCATTCGCTGCGGCGCGCTCGGCATTTCTTCGCCGCTGTCGGTGTCCTACCGGTTGATTGAGCATTGGTTGCGCGAAACCTCCGCGATCGAATTGGCTGGGGTAATCGAATCATCGGCGAGCATGAAAGGGTAGAATCCACGCATGGCGATCAAGCTCGTTGCGATCCTGCTGGTTCTGCTGGCGAGCCACACGCTGCCGGACTTGGCACGCCTGCGCGATTTTTCCTGGTGGCGCGCCTGGCTGCGCGGTCTCGGCGGGGCTTCGGCAGGTGTCGCGCTTGCGGCAGGCATCGGCTTGCCCGTGCTGGTCTGCGCGCTGCTGCAAGCCGGTTTGCGGGCGCCGTGGTTCGGCCTGGTCGAATTCCTGTTCGCGCTGATCGTGCTGTACTACTGCTGGGGTCCGCGCGATCTGGAACGCGACGTGCAAGCCGTGGACAAGGCCCCGGACAGCGCGCAACGCCTCGCTGCCGCACAAGCGCTGCGCCGCGACGGCGACGCGGCAGAGATTGCGTTCACGGCAGAAAATCTGGTCGCGGCCACCTTCGAAGCCGCCCTCACGCGCTGGTTCGGCGTGCTGTTCTGGTTCGTGCTACTCGGCCCGACCGGTGCGTTGTTGTACCGCCTCGCGCAGCAGCTCACTGCGGTTCCCGCATCCGGCGATTTTGCGCTGGCGCGAACCTTCGCCGCATTGCTTGACTGGTTGCCTGCGCATCTGATGGCGCTGGCGTTGGCGCTAGCCTCGAACTTCGATGCGGTGTTCACCGCGTGGCGCGACTGGCATCGCGCTCATCCCGGTGGTTACGCAAATCTGGATCTGGGTTTTCTCGAAGCAATCGCTCGCGCCAGCGTCGCAGCCGATGTAGCCGCGGACGATGGCGCTGCCGACGCGCACAGCCCACTGGTCGCGCTGGACGATGCGATGGTGCTGGTGCGCCGCGTGCTGATCGTCTGGCTTACGCTGATCGCGCTGGTCGTGCTGGGCGGTTGGTTTGCGTAGGAACCCCTGATTAACCTGCTGCGCTCGACATATTGCGCGCCGGCGGTGCTCGAAATCCTCATTTACTCTGCACGTAAACTCCGGTTTCTGCGCTCCGGCGACGCACCCGATTCAATTCGGCATGATGTCTTCGCTCGCGACGGTTAGTCAGGGGTTGCCGAGCACGAAGTCTAGGCATCACGCTGCATCCCCACGCAATTCCCGCACTCTTGTTTCCAGCAGCTGTGCAGAAGCCTGCGTTGCAGGGACTGCCGGCCCGGCTACCAGATCGATCCGTGACCAGAACCGGCGTGGCACGCGCAAACGCCCTAGAGCTGTGTCGCAGCGACTGAACACGCTGCCCCACAGACCACGCAGTGCCAGCGGCACCACCGGCACCGGGCGCGTGGCGAGGATGCGCTCCACGCCCGGATGAAAACGCTGGATGGCGCCGTCGCGGGTGATGCCGCCCTCGGGGAAGATGCACACGATATTGCCGGCGGCCAGTTCCTTGTCCACCTCGGTGAACGCGCGCTCCATGATCGCGGCATCTTCTTTTCTGCCGGCGATGGGTATGGCCTTGGCCGCCTTGAACACGAATTTCAGGAACGGAATCTCGAAGATCTTGTAGTACATCACGAAGCGCACGGGCCGGCGTACACAGCCCATGACGATGAGCGGGTCCATGAAGCTGACGTGGTTGCACACGAGCAGCGCCGGGCCGTGCTCGGGGATGTTTTCCAGCCCCTGCGTGCGGATGCGGTAGAGCGTGTGGATCAGCACCCAATCGATGAAACGCAGCAGGAATTCCGGTACCAGGGTGTAGATGTAGATCGCGACCACGGCGTTAAGCAGCGCGGTTGCGAGCAACAGACCGGGAATGCTCAGATTGAACCGGTTGAGCAGGATCGCCGACAGCGCCGCCGCAACGACCATGAATAGCGCATTCAGGATGTTGTTCGCCGCGATGACGCGCGAAACGCGCGCGCTGTCGCTGCGCGTTTGCACCAGCGCAAACAGCGGCACGATGAAGAAACCGCTGAACACGGCCATCAGCACCAGGTCGATCAGGATCCGCCAGATGTGCGGCTGCGCCAACATGGCGCTGACGCCAAGATTCAATTCGCCGGCGCTGCCCGGATGTGCGAAATACAGGTCGACTCCGAATACGGTCATGCCAATCGAACCGAACGGTACCAAGCCGATTTCCACTTTGTGTCCGGACAGTTTCTCGCACAGAGCCGAACCCAGACCGATGCCGACCGAGAACACGGTGAGGATCAAGGTATACACGCCTGGGCCACCACCGAGGACGACCTTGGTGTAGTTCGGCAGCTGGGTAAAATAGATCGAGCCGTAGAACCAGAACCACGAGATGCCCAGGCACGACAGGAAGATCGAGCGATTGCCCCGAATGTAGGCGACGTTGCGCCAGGTTTCGCTAAATGGATTCAGGTTGAGCTTCAGGTTGGGATCGGGCGCTGGCGCGCGCGGCATTGTCAGTGCACAGCCCAGGCCGATGATGGCGATGCCGATCGTGGTGGCGCCGACCAGCCATGCGCCGAAAGGCGCGACACGGATCAGGCTGGTGCCGGCGATGGTCCCGAGCAGGATCGCCACGAATGTCGCCAGCTCGATCAGGCCGTTGCCGCCGACCAGTTCGCGATCGTTGAGCACCTGCGGTAACAGGCCGTACTTGAGCGGCCCGAACAGGGTTGAATGTACGCCCATCATGAACAGCATCGCCAAAAGAATCGGAATGCTGTGCGCCAGAAATCCCGCTAAGGCCACCGCCATGATGCCGATCTCCAGCAACTTGACCAGCTGCGCCAGGCGCGCCTTGTCGTACTTGTCCGAAAGCTGGCCGCTGGTCGCTGAAAACAGCAGGAACGGCAGGATGAACAGGCCGGCGGCGAGGTTGGTATAAAAATTTACCTCCTTGACCGACAGGCGCACGCTCAGGAATGCCACCAGGATGATCAGCGCATTCTTGAATACGTTGTCATTGAATGCGCCCAGCGCCTGAGTCAGAAAAAACGGCAGAAAGCGGCGTTCGCGCAGCAGTTTGAACTGATTGTTAGCCATGCGGCATTCCCCGAGTCAGGCTGAAGCGTAGCAAACTGTGCGCGGCGCGCGAACTGGCCGGCATCGGCGCGGCCCGTTACACTTTGCGCCCCAGTCGTCCTGCGTGAATCCGATGAATCGCTTTCGCCCTCTGTTGCGTGGCGCCTTGTGCGCGATCCTTGCAATATCCGCCGCTGCCGCTTTCGCCGCCGAGGATGCGCTCGTGCGGCCGTTGCCTACACCCGACACCAGCAAGCTCGCGCCGGATCTGGCCAAGCAGGTGACGAAGGCGCGTGCCGAATTCGATCAGGCGCGAGTTGGCCTGATTGGCGATGGTCTCGCCTTCGCCTATGCCGACATGGGTGCGGTGTATTTCCGCGCCGGTCTGGACGATGCGGCCGCGATCGCGTTCTACGATGCCAACCAGCTCGCGCCCAAGGATGCGCGCTGGTTGTATCTGCGTGGCGTGGTCGCGCGCTCGCAAAAACGCAGCAGCGACGCGCGCGCCGATTTCCAGGCAGCGTTGGCACTGGACAAGGTCTATCTGCCGATCCGCTACCGCCTGTCCGACACCTTGATCGACCTTGGCGATCTGGATGCCGCGCACAAGGTGCTCGCTGATGCGCTGCCGGCCAACAAGGGCCATGCCGCGCTGTATGCGATGCTTGGGCGCCTGGAAATACGGCAGAAAAATTACGCTGCAGCGATCGAAAATCTGCAGGCCGCGCTCAAACTCGAGCCGCAGGCCAATGCCTTGTACAAAGATCTGGCCGACGCCTACGCCGGGCAAGGCGACGCGCAACAAGCCAAGTCGGCGCAGGCCAGGGCTGGCGATACCCAACCGAATCTGGCCGATCCGCTGGTCGCAGGTATTTTCCAATCTGCGGCGCCGGCGCCGTCGTTGCACGGCACGCCGCTCGATCAGGCCCGGCAATTGCTCGCCGCGCGCAAGTTTGGTCCGGCGCGCGATATGGCGGATGCGGCGCTCAAGGCCAAGCCTGACGATGTCGAGGCGCTGGCACTGCTGGCGCGATTGGACGGTCTGCTCGGCAACCGCGCATTTGCGCAGGACGAAGCCGAACGTGCGCTCAAGCTCGCTCCGGACAATGCCAGTGCGAACTTAAGTCGCGGCGTGGTCTATGAATTCGCCGGCAACGATGCGCAGGCGCTGCCGTACTATCAGCGCGCGGTGCGTGCCGATCCGGGTCAGCCGGATGCACGGCTGTTGCTCGGCAATGCGTTGATGCGTCGCGGTGAGTATGCGCAGGCCGCCGAACAGTATCGCGCGCTGGCCGGCATCCTGTCCGGCAACGCCAGCGCACAGGCGCGCCTGGCCGCCGCGCTGGCGGCGGCGGGGCACTGCGGCGATGCGTTGACCGACGTCAACGCGCAACTGGCCAAGCGCGCACAGGACGGCGATTTGATGCAGGTGTTCGTGCGTCTGGCCAGCACGTGTCCGGCGGCATCGGCGGACGAGCGCGGTATGGCCCTGGACTATGCGAAAGCGTTGTACCAGCAGCGCCCGGATGGGGGCGATTCCACAGCGCTCGCGCTGGCACTGGCGGCCAATGGTCATTTCGACGATGCGCAAAAATCGCAGGCCGAGGCGATTTACGAGGCGGTACGCATGGGCGATTCGCCGCGCGCGGCGATGTATCGGCAGACCATGCACGAGTTCGTGGCGAAGAAGGTGCCCACCCAGCCGTGGCCCGCGGATCACCCCTACGTCAAGCCGCCGTTGTTGACCACGCTGGCGCCGCCAAAAAAATCCTGACATTGCCAAGCGCCGCCGATTTCGCCACCATCCGCACATGAGCCGATGGCGCGAACGCTGGCGCAACCTATGGCGCGGACCGCGGGTCGCACCGCCGACGACTGGTGTGGTCTGGAAATTGCGCGTGGAGCGCGACCGCGCGGCGATCGGCCGCTTCAACGAACGCATGGAAACCACCCTGTTGCCGAGCGTGCCCGAATCGGCGCTGCGCGCGCTGCAGGTGGCGGTCGACGAGTTGCTCACGAACGTGGTGATGCACACGCAGCAGGCATCGGGTTCGATCGATATCCAATTGGCGCGCACACCCGGTGCGGTCGACGCGACGATCGAATACCTCGCCGAGGAATTCGACCCCACCAATTGGCAGCCGCTGCCGCCGGGCGACAGCATTGATACCGCGAGCATTGGCGGACACGGCATTATCCTGGTGCGCAGCCTGATGGACGGGTTCCACCATGAATACGTGGACGGGCGCAATATTCTGCATTTGCGCAAGCGCTGCTAGTCGCGCTTGACGCGTGGCGGGCGTGGCGCGATGATCGCGCCCGCCGCCTGATCAGGCGGCGATTCAAGGGGAATTGCCATGCGCAACGTAGCGTCGATCTGTGTGACTCTGGCCTTGGGCTTCGCCACGCTGCCGGCGCAGGCAACGATCACGGTGCTCAACCAGTGGCATCTGGGTGAAGCTGATCCGGGCGCCGCAGCGGGCGGGGCAGGCGCGGCGGCAACGGTCGACAG
>JBOHYL010000131.1:0-1941 GCA_050737915.1 Rudaea sp. | reverse complement strand
AGAATCGGCATCGGGATCGGTGCCGTTCAGGTCGATACCGGACGTTAGCGCGGGATTGTCGCCATCCACGACGACGCCATCGAGCGAAACGCCTGATGTGTTGACGGTGACGACCGCACTGTTGCCGAGCGAATCGAGTGTCAGCCCCGAATCCTCAACGCCCGGCACAATGATCGTCTCGCTGGCATCGCTGCCGCCGCCGACGTCGCGGGTGCGTGCGTCCACCGTGGCTTGTTCGCCGAGTATGGTCACCGGGATGTCAATCACCAGATTCTGGTTCGCTGCGCTGGATTCGGCATAGACTCCCGCTGCAACATAGACCGTACCGCCGCTTTGCACATTGGCAAGCGCATCGCTGATGGTGGCGAACGCATCCACGCCAATAGTGGCGCTGACCGGACTGCCGCTGAGTTGCGGATGGCTGAACGAAACGACCGTGCCGTTCGGCATGCCGGTGTAACTATGATCGACGTAAACGGCCATCGATGACGGGCTGAAGCGCACGTCCTGGAAACCGTCGCTGTTGTTGAGCGACAGCGTGCCGGTCAGGCTGATCAAGGGTTTCGTGCCGCGCAAATTGAATTGCTCGAGCCCGCTGATGCCCTCCCCAATATTGTTCAGGGTGGTCGTACCGCAGATCACGATGGGCTGATACGTGCCGCCGCCCGCGGTATCGTCGAATACATTGATGCCGGTCAACTGGGTGCCGGGCGTCGGTGTCTCGCTGAAGGTGTTGTCGCAGATCGATACGTTCTGCAGCGTCGTGTTCGGACGCGCGCGTACCGTGATACCGACCCGATTCAGGGTGTTTTCGCTGCTGTTGTCGGCAAACGTGGAATTGCTGACACTGAACCCGTCGATGACGCTGCCGGCCGCACCCGTCTTCAACCAGATGCCGCCGCCGCCCGTGTAGTAGCCGTTCGGATCGGTGATGACTGATGGATCCAAGGGAATATTGCGGCTGAAATCGCTGCCGGTGATCGTCCAGTTCTGGATCGTCGTCAGACTGGAAGCCGAGCCGATATTGTTGACGACGAGGCCGCCGCCATTGTTGCCATCGAACGTCGAACCACTGATCGATACATTGCTGCCACTGGCGTTCTCGCCAAAATTGAAGCCGGCGACGAGATCGCCATTGAACTGGGGCGGGAAATCGCCGTTGTCATCGAAATGGCTGTTCGTGACAGTCAGATACTGCGTCGTGCCTGGCCCGAACGCGTGAAAACCGTCGCCAATGTTGCCGCTGGAAACGATGTTGTCGAAGGCAATGTAGCTTTGGCTGCCGGTCAGACTGATGCCCACGCCGTTGACGCCGCTCACGCGCAGGTTCTGCAACAGCAACGGATCGATATTGCTGGCGCCGCTGACGGACAAGGTCACTCCGCCGGTGACGACCGTATCGCTGGCCGTATTGCCGTCGCCGATGATCTGTACCGGATTGGTCGCCACGGTCACGCTGGCCGGATAGGTGCCCTTGGCCACGCAGACTGTGCCGCCGGATTGCGCGTGGCTCAGGCCATCGGGAATGGTGGCGAACGCATTGACGCCAAAGTAGGCCGTCGTCGGCCCGCAGGCGCCGGTTGGATTGGCGAACAGGAAGTTTTCGCTGTCGCCGAAATTGCCGCTGAAGGTCGCATCAACGTAGACCACAGGTTCGTTGGCGGCCAAACCGTAATCGACCATGCCGAGCACCGGGTTGGCGCCCTGGTCATACGTCTGCGCATGCAGCATGTTCTGCTGCATTGTGGTCATCGTGCCCGGCGCGATACCGCCAAATGTGTTGTTCGCGGCACTGACGTTGCCCGTGAACGGGCGCACTTCGGTGTTAGTGCCAGGATTGCTGCCAATGTCGCCGGCGTAATTGAGGAAGGTGCAGGTCGGATACGGAGTGCTGTTGACCGTTTCGCAGGTGTAATCGTCGAGATGGAAATACCAGCGCAG
>JBOHYL010000130.1:0-4082 GCA_050737915.1 Rudaea sp. | reverse complement strand
CACGCGATCTGGTTGTATCTGTAGTGCGACGGGCTACCAATCGCGCTGGATTGCCGAAGGTGAAACACGGCAAGAAATACTTCGAAGAAGAATGGGAAAAAGTGCTCGGCATTGCCTGCGGGCTGTTCCGGGGATGGTCGAAATCACAAGGTAAGGAGTATGCAATGGCGTTGGAAGAAGATCGAACGAACCGCGATTACCTTTACGGGCGATTACTCGCGGTGGCCGACAACCTGGAAGGCTATGCGTTGCGCTTGGCCGAAGAAAGCCGTGAAACCTCGGCAGCGAGGCTGATGCAGCGCTTTGCCGATCATCCTTTCTCGACTTGGCGCACAATTGAACTTTCATTGACGCCTTACAAGGCTCGCTTGAAGGCTTCCAAGAAGGGAGCCGGCGTGCTGGTGAAGTGCCAAAAGCTGCTCGACGAAATTCCGTGCCGCTTCGCCAGCGCCGATTTTTCGGACGATCGCCCGCTGTCGGGCGAATTCCTGCTCGGTTACCATTGCCAACGCGCCGCGTTTTTCGCAGGCAAGAATTCTGAAACTGAAGATCAATCCACTTCCGAGGACAACGCGACATGACTACGCCACTGCCGAACAAAATCGACTTCGCCATTGTTTTTCGCGTCAAGCACGCCAATCCCAATGGCGATCCACTAAACGGCAATCGACCGCGCACCGACTATGAAGGGCTGGGCGAAGTCACGGACGTTTGCTTGAAGCGCAAGCTGCGCGACCGCCTACTGGAAGCTGGTCACAAGATTTTTGTGCAATCGGACGACCGGCGAGCCAAAGATGACGACTATGGGAGTCTCGCGGAACGAGCTAGGGGCGTATTGGGTGACACGCTGGCCCACCCCGATACCGCCGCCAAACTCGCCTGTGAAAAATGGTTCGACGTGCGAGCATTTGGTCAGCTATTCGCCATCAAAGCCGAAAAGAAAGCCAAGAAGGACAAGAAGTCGGAATCGGCTGACGATGCAGGTGGCGATACCGGAATCTCCATCGGCATTCGCGGCCCAGTGACGATTCAATCCGCCTTTTCCCTTGAGCCGGTCAGCGTCACCAGTACGCAAATCACCAAGAGCGTCAGTGGCGAAGGCGATGGCAGTAAGCGCGGTTCCGACACGATGGGCATGAAGCACCGCGTTGATCACGGTATCTATGTGAGCTACGGCAGCATCAACCCACAACTCGCTGAGCGAACCAGCTTTTCTGCAGAAGACGCAGAAGTCATCAAAGAGCTTCTGCCGAAGTTGTTCGAGAACGACGCCTCGTCCGCACGCCCCGAAGGCAGCATGGAGGTTCTCAAAGTGATTTGGTGGCAGCACAACAGCAAGTCCGGCCAGCATTCTTCGGCCAAGGTGCATCGGTCGCTAACTGTAAACTCCAATGGCACGATTGTTTTGGCCCACTTGGAAGGGCTTGAACCTAAAGTGGTTGACGGATTCTGAGAATGTGATGCTGCCACTACACGAATGGTGACCAATCAACCGCAGTGCAGCGCACCCCGCTCGTTCGCCGATTACACAGTTGCGGTAGATGACGCAAATCTGCCCGGCGGCGTCAAACTGCATCGCAAGGTAGGCTGAAATAGGGCATGATCACGGCGCGGGATGGTGCCGTTCACGTCGGCGGCATTCGACGATTTGCGCAAAACACGAGGCAGCGACCATGAACTGGAGAGACCGAATCGCAGTAGAGCCGGACATCGTCTTCGGCAAGCCGCACATCAAGGGAACCCGGCTGTCCGTCGAATTCCTGATGGGCTTGTTCGCCAACGGCTGGTCAGAGCAGCAGGTGCTGGAATCCTATCCGCACCTGACCCGCGAGGATTTGCAAGCCGTCTTCGCGCTGGCCGCGGAAATGATCGCCGAAGAAGGTTTCGTCATTAGCGGCAAACTGGCGGCATGACGCAATGCCTTCGGCACTGCTCGCGGACGAGAACCTGTCGAGTGTCACCATTCGACTGTTGCGCGAACAAGGCTTCGATGTCCTGAGCATCGCGGAGTCGCGCCCTTCCATCCGCGATGTGGAGGTTCTCGAAATGGCAAGTCGTCAACAGCGTTGGTTGTTGACCTTCGATGGCGATTATGGAGACCTGATTTTCAATCAGCGGTTGCTTGCGCCGCCGGGAGTCGTGTATTTGCGGTTCAGCCCGGTATCGCCGCAGGAGCCGGCCGAACGCATCATTCAGGCTCTCGACAAATATCGTGACGTGCGCGCGTTTATTGTAGTCGGCCGCAAGGCGGGCATGCGCATGCGCCCTTTACCCGTGAATGACTGATCCCATCCCCATTTCCGCTCTCCAGCACTGGAGTTATTGCCCACGCCAGTGCGCATTGATTCATATCGATCAGGCGTTCGCGGACAATGTCTACACGGCGCGTGGCAATGCCGCGCATGCAAGAGTGGACCTGCCGCGTGCGGAACGTTCGGGGACCGTACGCATCGAGCGTGCGCTGCCGTTGTGGTCGGAACGTCTCGGCTTGATCGGCAAGGCCGATCTGGTCGAATTCGATGCCGAGGGTATCCCATACCCAGTCGAATACAAACACGGCCCGCGTCGCCAGCACATTCACGACGACATCCAACTTGCCGCGCAAGCGATGTGCCTGGAAGAAATGACCGGCAAGGCTATCGCAACCGGCGCGATCTTCCATTTCAGCTCGCGGCGCCGTCGTGAAATTACCATCGAACAGACGCTGCGAGCTGCGGTGGAACAGGCAATTGTTGCGGTTCGCGCCATGCTGGATGCAGGAAAATTGCCGGCGCCGGTAAACGATGCCCGCTGCCACCATTGTTCACTGATCGATTTATGCCAACCGGCCGCGTTGACCGCACACCGGCGTTACCACGAGCTGTTGCAGGAATTGAGCGGATCAAAATGAGTCATACACTGCTAAACACGCTGTACGTGATGACACCCGGCAGTTATTTGCATCTGGACAACGATACCGTACGCATCGAGGTGGAGCGCGATACGAAGCTGCGCGTGCCGCTGCACCACCTGCAAGCGATCGTGAGCCTGGGCGATATCCTGATCTCGCCGGCCCTGATCGGACGCTGTGCGCAGGATGGCATCGGCATGACCCTGCTGGATCGCAACGGGCGCTTCCGCGCCCGCATCGAAGGTCCGGTCAACGGCAATGTGCTGCTGCGCAAAGCGCAATTTGAATCGTCGTCCTACGCGGCTTCGGCGCTGAAACTCGCGCGTAACATCGTTGCCGGCAAACTCAAAAACAGCCGCACGGTGCTGCAACGCGGCGCGCGCGAAACGAAGACCGATACGGATCGCGTGACTTTGGATGCCGCTGTTCTCAAGTTCGATGCCTCGCTGCGTGCCGCGGCGGTGGCCAGTGACATCGATATTCTCCGCGGAATCGAAGGCGAAGCCGCGCGTACGTATTTCAGCGCAATCAACCACATGCTGCGGACCGAGACGCGCGAGGCCTTTGCCATCGACGGCCGCAGCCGTCGCCCGCCACGTGACCGGCTCAACACATTGCTTTCGTTTCTCTACACGCTGCTGACACACGAATGTCGCAGCGCCCTGGAAACCGTCGGTTTGGATCCACAAGTCGGATTCCTGCACGTGCTGCGTCCGGGCCGGCCCGCACTGGCGCTGGATCTGGTCGAGGAGTTCCGCGCCATCTTGGCCGATCGCCTCGCACTGACGCTGATCAATCGCGGCCAGTTGAATGCCGACGATTTCCGGGTGACAGAAGGCGGCGCCGTGCTGATGGCCGACGATGCGCGTCGCACAGTCAGCATCGCGTGGCAGGAAAAGAAACAGGAAACCCTGACGCACCCGCTGCTTGATGCCGAATTACCGATCGGATTGCTCCCGCAGATTCAGGCACGTTTGCTGGCGCGAACCTTGCGCGGCGAGACCGAAGCCTACCTGCCTTTTCTGGCCCGATGACCATGCTCGTTATCGTTTGCTACGACGTTTCCACCGAAACCCGTGAAGGTCGTCGTCGCTTGCGCCGTGTCGCCAAAGCCTGCGAGAGCGTCGGACAACGAGTGCAGAAGTCGGTATTCGAATGCAGGGTCGAACAACTCCAGTTCGAGGCGCTCGAA
>JBOHYL010000129.1:0-25337 GCA_050737915.1 Rudaea sp. | reverse complement strand
GTGCTCAACCAGTGGCATCTGGGTGAAGCTGATCCGGGCGCCGCAGCGGGCGGAGCAGGCGCGGCGGCAACGGTCGACAGCGTCGGCGGCTTCAATCTGAACAAGGTCGGTGCGCCGACGTATTCCTCCGACGTGCAGAAAGGGATCGGCAGCACGCTGTCGATGGCCTTCAACGGCACGAGCGACGAATACATGAACTCCGGCGGCGTTGCGTCGAACCTGACTGACAATTTCGGTGTCGAAGCCTGGGTGAAGTCCAACGGCAACACCGCAGGGAACAGTGGGATCGTCTACAACGGCAACACCAGTACCAGCGGCTGGGGTATCTATCGCCTCGGTGGCGATTACGGCTTGTTGTACGGCGGGAATGTCGCGACTACGGTTACGCCGATCTCGCCGTCGTGGACGGAACTGGCACTGGTGCGCGACAACGGTACCACCACGTTCTATGTCAACGGTGTTGCGAGTTACTCCGACGGCAGTGGTCCGAATGCGCCGGCGGGCGGCGTAGGCATCGGCGGCAACCCACTCGTCTCCGGCGGTGAATTGTTCGACGGCAAGATCGACGAAGTGCGCATTTTCAGTTTCGCTGCGGGCCAATTTTCGGTGGCCGATCTGAACCTGCCGCCGCCGGTGGCCACGCCCGCGCTGTCGCCACGCACATTGGCACTGCTGGCGCTGGGTTTGTTGGGACTGGCGTGGTGGGGTCTGCGCCGCCGGTTCAGCGCTTGATCGCGCGGTAACCGATATCGCGGCGGTAGAACAGTCCGTCGGCGTGGATGCGTCGTGCCACGGCATAGGCGCGCGTCTGCGCCGCGGCGAAATCCTCACCCAGCGCACACACGGTCAGCACACGCCCGCCGGCAGTGACGATCTTGCCGTTGCCCGCTTTGGTGCCGGCGTGGAAGACTTTCACGTCCGCGCCGAAATCCCCATTGAGCCCGTCGATCGCATCACCCATGCGCACCTGGCCCGGATACCCGTGTGCGGCGAGCACCACGCCCAATGCCGGGCGCGCATCCCACGACACGCTGACACGATCCATGCGTCCGTCGATCGCCGCATCGATCAGATCCAGTAAATCCGACTTCAGCCGCAACAGAATCGGCTGCGTTTCCGGATCGCCCAGACGCACGTTGAACTCGATCACTCGCGGCGTGCCATGTCGGTCGATCATCAGGCCGGCGTAGAGGAAACCGATGAATGGCGCTCCTTCCGCGGCCATGCCGGCAAGCGTGGGTTCGATAATTTCGCGCAGGATGCGCTGCTCGATTGCGGACGTGACCACCGGCGCCGGCGAGTACGCACCCATGCCACCGGTGTTGGGGCCGTGGTCGCCGTCGTCGCGACGTTTGTGATCCTGACTCGTTGCCAGCGGTAGCGTCTGACGGCCATCGCACAGCACGATGTAGCTGGCTTCCTCGCCTTCGAGAAATTCCTCGATCACCACGCGTGCGGAGGCCTCGCCGAGCAGATGCGCACCAAGCATGTCGTGCAGCGCCTGTTCGGCGTCGGCCAGGGTCAACGCCACGATCACGCCCTTGCCCGCGGCCAGCCCATCGGCCTTGATCACGATCGGTGCGCCATGCGCGCGGACGTACGCCAGCGCCGGCGCGAGTTCGGAAAATGCTGCATGGCGCGCAGTCGGGATGTTGTGGCGGACGAGAAATTCCTTGGCGAACGTCTTGGAACCTTCCAGTTGCGCGGCAAGTTTGCGCGGGCCGAAGCAGCGCAAGCCCGCACCGCGGAAACGGTCGACTACGCCGGCGACCAGCGGCACTTCGGGACCGACCACGGTTGTTGCGACATTCTCGTCCTTTGCCAAACGCAGCAAACCGTCGAGATCGTTCATCGCCACCGCTGCGTTGCGTACGCCGAATTCGGCTGCGGTGCCGGCGTTGCCGGGCGCAACCACAACTTCGCTTACGCGTGGCGATTGCTTGAGTTTCCAGGCCAGTGCGTGTTCGCGACCGCCGGAGCCGATGACCAGGATTTTCATGCTTCAATGCCTGAAGTGCCTGACCCCGGTGAACACCATCGACATGTCGTTTTCGTCGGCAGCGGCAATGACCTCGGCATCACGCAGTGAACCGCCCGGCTGGATCACCGCACGAATGCCGGCTGCCGCCGCTGCGTCAATGCCGTCGCGGAACGGGAAGAACGCATCCGATGCCATTACGCTGCCGCGCACTTCGAGCTTGGACTCCTCGGCCTTGAGTGCGGCGATTTTCGCGCTGATCACACGGCTCATCTGGCCGGCGCCGATACCGATGGTACGGCCTTCGCGCGCGTAGACGATGGCGTTGGATTTCACATACATCGCCACATGCCAGGCGAACAGCAGATCGCGCAATTCGTCGGCATCGGGCACGCGCCGGCTGACCACCTTCAAATCGGTTAGCAACAAGGTGTCGCGGTCGGCATCCTGCACCAGCAGGCCACCGCTGATGCGCTTGAAATCCAGCGCTGGCGCGGACTGTTCCGGCCAGTCGCCACTCGCGAGTACGCGCACATTGGGTTTTTTCGCGAACGCGGCGAGCGCGGCGGCATCCACGTCCGGAGCGATCACCAACTCGACAAACTGGCGCTCCACAATGGCTTGTGCCGTGGCCACATCCAGCGGCTGATTGAATGCGATGATGCCGCCGAACGCCGATGTCGGATCGGTGGCATAGGCCTTGTCGTAGGCTTCGCGTGCGGTCGCGCCGATCGCCACGCCGCATGGATTGGCGTGTTTGACGATCACACACGCCGGCGCCTTGCGGAACGCCTTGACGCACTCGAGCGCGGCATCGGCGTCAGCGATATTGTTGTAGCTCAGTTCCTTGCCAGCCAGCATGCGCGCGGCGCCGACTGTCCCGGGTGCGACGTCGCGTTCAAGGTAGAGCGCGGCATTCTGGTGCGGGTTCTCGCCATAGCGCAGTGCCTGCTTGCGGGCGAACGCCTGATGCAGGCTGGCGGGAAACTGCTCGACCCCATCGTCGCGCAGACGCGCCCCGAACCAGTTCGCAATAGCGCCGTCGTAGCGCGCAGTGTGCGCAAAAACCTTCACCGCGAGTCGCCGGCGCAGGTATAACGTCGTGCCGTTTTGCGTGTGCAGGTCCTCGATCAGCTCGGCGTAATCGGCCGGATCCACCAGCGCAGCGACGTACTCGTGGTTCTTGGCCGCGGCACGCAGCATGGCCGGGCCGCCAATGTCGATGTTCTCGATCGCGTCGGCCAGCGTGCAATCCGCCGCGGCGCTGGTGCGCTCAAATGGATACAGGTTTACGACCAGAAGGTCGATGCCCTCAATGCCGTGTTCGGCCATGACCGCGTCGTCGATGCCGCGTCGGCCGAGCAGGCCACCATGGATTTTCGGATGCAGGGTCTTGACGCGGCCATCCATGATCTCGGGAAATCCGGTCACCTCGCCGACGTCGCGCACCGCAAGTCCGGCCTCGCGCAGGGCCCGCGCGGTGCCGCCGGTGGAAACGAGGACGACACCAAGCGCGTCCAGGCCACGCGCCAGGTCGATCAGACCGGTTTTGTCCGACACACTCAACAGCGCGCGCCGGATCGGTACCAAGGTAGCATCGAACATTCGCAATCGCCTGCGGCCGTAACCACGCAAGTATAGCCGGGCTGCGTGCGCGGCCGTGCACGGCCCGGACGCCGGCGCTCAGCTCAAGCCGCGCATGGCCAGTTTTTTGCGCAACGTGGCCCGATTGATCCCGAGCGCCTGCGCGGCGCGGCTCTGGTTGCCGCCGCTCCAGTACAGCACCTCGCGCAGCAACGGCGCTTCCACCTCGTGCAGGACGAGTTCGTACAGCCCGTCGGGTGGTTTGCCATTCATGTCCGCCAGATAGCGGCGCACCGCGCGTGCCACACACTCGCGCAAAGCCGGCTGCAGTAAAGATTCGGACGTTGCATCGGCGGCGGGAGTGGTATCGGCGGCGGACAACATGACGGGTGGTTTCCTGGGAACACCGTCGCTTGTGCACGAGCGTGTAACGACGGGGGCAGCGAGTCTAGCGCCAAGCCCCGCGTTTGATAAGTGCCGTCGCTACAAAAACTTGAACTCGAACGCGACCGCGTTCTTGCCCGGGTCGGCCACCTCGAACACCAGCGAGGCAGTGGCTCCAGGCGCCAGGCCCGTACTCAGGCTGCGGCTATCGGACAGGTATTCGCGCGGTTGGAAACGGCGCATGGCGATACGATTCTCGTCCAGATCCGACAAGGTGATTTCTACATCCGGAAACGCCTGCGCGAAATTCGCGTCATTGCGAAGCGTGGCCGAAACGATCAGCGCATTCGGCACTGACGGATGTGGCCGGATATCGCGCGAGAGCAGTTCAAGTTTTGCCGGATCGTGACGCAGGGGCAGACGGCAGCCAAGTTGCGCGCAAACGTCATCCAGCCACGGTCGCATGTGCGCATCGTCGAGCAGCGCCGCGCGTTCGGCATAGCCGACCTGTGCGAGCAGCGACAACAGCAGTGCCAACGCGCCCAACGCCCACGGCCAGTTGCGCACGCGCGGACGCGCACGCCGCGCACGTGCGAAGGCGGGTGTGTGCGCACGCCGCGCAGCCGGTGCGCGCGCGGGGCGTTCGTCCGGATCGAACAGCACTCCTTGCGGGCGTGGCGTGGGCCGCAACGCAGGCACCGTCAGCTGCGGCGGTGCAGCGTCGCCCGCATGCGCAAGCAGATGGCGCACCGAATCGTCGGGCAATTGCTCGGTGAGCGTGCGCAGCGCGTCGAACACGGCCGCACAATGCCCGCAGCGCACGTTGCCACGCGATTCGGCCAGAATCGTTGCGCCGACCTTGTAGATTGTCAGGCATTCCGGGCATTGGGTGTACATGCCCGGAATGGTACCGGAATCGTGGCCTGTTGGTATGTGAAACCGATTTCGAGGATGCTGTCGCTGGCTGCGATCTTGCCCATGCGTTGATCAGTGGCGTACGCCGTCGATACGCACCCAGCCGTCGCGGATGGTCACGTGCAGATTCGCGAACCATTGCGCGTAGCACGCGAGCAGGTCGTCCTGCTGGCCGTCGAGGATGCCCGACAGCGCCAGCGCGCCGCCGGATCTGAGATATTGCGCGAGCCGCGGCGCCAGATCGCCCAGCGGCCCGGCGAGGATATTGGCGACGAGCACATCGGCTTGCATTTGTGGAAAATGCTGCGGAAGATACAAATCCAGTTTATTCAAGACACCATTGCGGTGCGCATTGTCGCGACTTGCAGTCAGCGCCTGGGCGTCGTTGTCCACGCCAATCGCGCGCGCCGCGCCGAGCAGGAGCGCGGCGATGGCGAGAATGCCTGAACCGCAGCCGTAGTCGATCACGGTGCTGCCGGCCAGATCGGTCGCGTCAAGCCACTCCAGACACAGTGCCGTGGTCGGATGCGTGCCGCTGCCGAACGCCAGGCCCGGATCCAGGCGCACGTTGACCGCGTCGGCGTCGGTCTGCACTGTGCAGTTCCACGGCACAATCCATAGTCGCCGACCGAAACGCATCGGCTCAAACGTATCCATCCAGGCGCGCGTCCAGTCCTGATCCGTGATTTCGCGGAATGCCAGTTGCTCCGGCGACAGTTCCGGCAGCAGGTCGGTCAGCGCGTGCACGAGTCCCGCGCGGTCGGTCTGCGCATCGAACAACGCCTGCACAACGATTGCGTTCCACAGCGGTACTTCGCCGACGCCAGGTTCGAAAATCGCACGCTCGACGGGCGTGTCCGCATCGGCGTCGCACAGGGTAATCGACATCACTCCGAGGTCTTCGAGTGCAGCTTCGGCCGACGCCTGCTGGTGCGCACGCAAAGTCAACGAAAGTTCGAGCCAGCTCATGGCTTAGCCGATCGCGATGTTTTTTTCGCGCTGCTCGATAATGCGTTTTTCCAGGTAATGAATATTCTGCCCGCCCTGCTGGAAGCCGCCGTCGGTAAGGATGCGTTGCTGCAACGGGATATTGGTCTTGATGCCGTCGAGCACCATTTCGGCCAGCGCGATTCGCATGCGTGCGATCGCGGTGTCGCGGTCGCGACCGTGCACGATGAGTTTCCCGATCATCGAATCGTAGTTCGGCGGAATGCGGTAGCCGTCGTAGATGTGCGTATCGATGCGCACGCCGGGCCCGCCGGCACCTTCGAAACGCTTGACGATACCGGGGCTGGGCAGGAAGGTATCCGGGTCCTCGGCATTGATCCGGCATTCGATGGCGTGCCCGTTGATGCGGATGTCGGATTGGCGGATCGAGAGCTTCTCGCCAGCAGCGATCAGAAGTTGTTCGCGCACCAGATCCACACCGGTGATGAGCTCGGTCACCGGATGCTCGACCTGGATACGCGTGTTCATCTCGATGAAATAGAACCGCCCGTTTTCGTACAGAAACTCGAACGTGCCGGCGCCGCGGTAGCCGATGCGTTGGCAGGCCTCGACGCAGACCTTGCCGATGGCATCGCGCTGATCGGCGCTGATCCCCGGCGCAGGGGCTTCCTCGACCACTTTCTGGTGGCGGCGTTGCATGGAACAATCGCGCTCGCCCAGATGGATCGCATTGCCTTGGCCGTCTGCCAACACCTGGATCTCCACGTGGCGCGGATTTTCCAGGAACTTCTCCATGTAGACTTCGCCATTGCCGAACGCGGCCTTGGCTTCTGATTTGGTCAGGGTGATGGCATTGGTCAGATGCGCCTCGGTGTGCACCACACGCATGCCGCGACCACCGCCGCCGCCGGCGGCCTTGATGATGACCGGGTAGCCGATCTCGCGCGCGATTTTCGCATTTGCTGCCGTATTGTCACCGAGCGGTCCGCCGGAGCCGGGAACGCAAGGAACGCCTGCCGATTGCATGGCACGGATCGCCTCGATCTTGTCGCCCATCAGCCGGATCACATTCGCGGTCGGGCCAATGAAGATAAACCCGGACTGCTCCACGCGCTCGGCGAAATCCGCGTTCTCGGACAAGAACCCGTAACCCGGATGGATCGCTTGGGCATCGGTCACTTCGGCCGCTGCGATGATCGCGGGGATGTTGAGGTAGCTTGCCGCCGCCGGCGCCGCACCGATGCATACCGATTCGTCGGCCATGCCGACGTGTTTGAGGTTACGGTCGACGGTGGAATGCACAGCCACGGTCCTGATGCCGAGCGTGTGGCAGGCGCGCAGTACGCGCAGGGCGATTTCGCCGCGGTTGGCGATGACGACTTTATCGAGCATGCGCGCCTCAGCCGATCACGAACAGCGGTTCGTCGAATTCGACCGGCTGGCCGCTCTCGGCGAGGATGGCCACCACGGTGCCGGCAGCGTCGGCTTCGATCTGGTTGAACATCTTCATCGCCTCGATGATGCCGAGCGTGTCGCCGACCTTCACGGTCTGGCCGACTTTCACGAACGGAGGGTTTTCCGGATTGGCCGAGGCGTAATACGTGCCGACCATCGGCGAGCGCACCACGTGGCCCGCCGGCAGAGCTTTGTCCTGCGCAGCAGCCATGCCGACGGCAGAGTCCTGCGTCGCCGCAGCGCGCGCAGTTGCCACAGGCGCCGGTGCCGTTGGCACGGCCGCCTGCACGGGGATCCCGCCCTTGGGCATGCGGCTCAGGCGCACGGATTCTTCGCCTTCCTTGATTTCGAGCTCGGCGAGGTTGGATTCTTCCAGAATGTCGATGAGCTTCTTGATCTTGCGTAGATCCACGGCTAATCCCTCGTAAAAGTGTGTTGGTGGGCGCTCAATGCGCCTTGTGCAGATAATCCAGCGTCGCGCGCAGCGCCAGTTGGTAGCTTTGTGCACCAAAGCCGGCGATCACGCCGACGGCGAGGTCGGAAAAATACGAAAGCCGTCGGAACGCCTCGCGTGCATGCACGTTGGAAAGGTGCACTTCGATGAATGGAATCTTCACCGCCGCCAGGGCATCGCGCAGGGCAATGCTGGTATGGGTGAAGGCGCCGGGATTGAGCAAAATGAAAGCCGTGCCGTCGTCGCGGGCACGCTGTACGTGCTCAACCAGTTCATGCTCGGCATTGGACTGGAAACAGGTCAATTCGGCACCCGATGCGCGCGCGTTCGTCGCCAGATCGGCGTCGATGTCCGCCAAGCTGATATGACCGTAGACCTCCGGCTCGCGCGTGCCGAGCAGGTTCAGATTGGGGCCATGCAGGACGAGGATTTTTACCACGGGCGCATTGTTCATCCCGGCCCGGGGCCGGTCAAGGCGCGCAAGTGTGCAGAACTTGGCCGGAGTTGTCCAGCACGTTGGCTGCAAGTTCGCGGAAGTTGCGCGATTTTAGCTGGGTGGCAACAAATGTGGCCGCAACCATGCCGCTAGAAGTGCGGCGGAGGGAAAGCTGCCCTCGTGCCTTGATACCATCTTGCCGTTGGGCCCGATCAGCAGGCTGTACGGCAAGCCGCCGTCGCCATCGCCAATCTGCTTGAGCGTGTCCTGATTGCCGATCAGGATGGGATAGCTCACCGGTTCGTCATTGAGCAGATCGCGGACCGAATCCGGATCGTCCACGGCCACGCCGACGACGGCCAGCCCGCGTTCGGAATATTGTGCTACGGCCAAGTCCAGCAACGGCATTTCCTCGCGGCAGGGTTCGCACCAGGTCGCCCAAAAGTTGATCAGGACCAGCTTGCCATGCCAGTCACCCAGTCGATGCGCCGTGCCGTGGATGTCGGGCAGTTCCAGATCGGTCAGGTGATCGCCCGGACCGAGCACACCCATGTCGGGCGACAGGCTTGCGAAGTGCGGATGGTTGAACGACGTACCGACGTACAAGCCCAGCAAGGCGCCGAGAATCGCGACGACGACGATCAGCAAATTGGATCGATTGAACATGCGCAGATTGTTACCGGGTAACTGCGGCGACGCGCTGGACGAACTTGTCCGCGTCTTCCGGCCCGGTCAATTGCAACGCGTGTTTTTCCACGCCGTCGGCGCCGAAAAACAACGTATCGGGCGGAGCGACAATAGCAAAGTGCTGCATGAGCGCCTGATCGGTGCCGTCGTTGGCGGTAACGTCCGCCTGCAACAAGACGAAGTTAGCCAGCGCCTGCCGCACGCGCGGATCGGCGAAGGTGAATTTCTCCATTTCCTTGCATGACACGCACCAGTCGGCGTAGAAATCGAGCATGGCCGGTTTGCCGGCGGATTTTGCTGCAGCCAGCTCACGCTCGACATCGGCCACGGATTTGACCTTGCGAAACGGCAATGCGGCAGGCGCCGTCGTGGCAACGCCAGCGCTTGCGCCCACCCCGCGCAACGGTTGCAGCAGATCATTCGAGCCCGCCGCTACGCCGATCAACTCGGCGGTACCGGCAATCAGCAACACCACGCCCAGAGTTTTCCACAATTTGCGCCAGCCCGAAACGCCGTCGGCCAGGCGCTCGAGCGCGCCCAGATACACCGCGCAAGCGACCGCAAGCAGACCGGACAGTAGCATGATCCACGGCGTATCCAGCACACGCGACAGCATCCAGATCGCCAGCGCGAGAAAGGTCACGCCAAACACCGCCTTGACCGCATCCATCCAGGCACCGGCGCGCGGCAGCAGTTTGCCCGCGCTGGCGCCGAACACGATCAGTGGCGCGCCCATGCCGAGCGCGAGCGCGAACAGGGCATAGCCGCCTAGAAAAGCGTCATGTTTCTGCGCGATGTACAGCACCGCCACGGCCAGCGGCGGCGTCACGCATGGGCCGACGATCAGCGCTGACAGTGCACCCATGATCGCCACGCCGGTAAGCGAGCCGCCGGAATGTTTGTTGCTAGCGCTCGCGATCTTCGACTGCCACGATGTTGGCAACTGCAATTCGTAAAAGCCGAACATCGACAACGCGAGCAGCACAAACAGACCCGCGAAACTCCACAGCACCCAGCCAGCCTGGAACACGGCTTGCAGATTCTTGCCAGCAAGACCGGCGATGACGCCGGCAATGGTGAAGATCACCGCATTGGCGAGGATATAAACGACCGACAACACCACCGCACGGCGCGTGGAGATATTCTCGCCCGCACCGGCGATGATGCCGGACAGAATCGGGATCATCGGAAATACGCAGGGTGTGAACGCCAGGCCCAAACCTGCCAGGAAGAACACGCCAAACACCAGCCACAGCGAGCCGTCGAGCACGTGCGCAAAGTGGTTGCCGGAATTTTCGGCTATGCCGGGTGCAGGCGTCGTTTGCGTCGCAGTCGCCGTTGCCGTCCCCGCCGGCAACGCAACTTTCAGCGTGCGCGTCATCAACGGATAGCACACACTGCCTTGCTTGCAGCCCTGGAAACTGGCGGTCAGCCCCAGGGTTTGCGTGTCCGCGGATTTACGCGTCAGCGCGATCGGCACTTCGACCTGATCGAAATACACCGTGGTCGCGCCGAAATTCGCATCGGTAAGCGCTTTTCCGGGTGGAAATTGCGGATTGGCAAGCGTGACGCCGCTGTTGGCGGCGACTGAAAAGCGGGTCCTGTCGCGATACAGGTAATAGCCCTTGGGCATGGTGAAGCGGGCCAGAATTTCGTCCGACCCGGTGGCGATGGCCTCGTACATGAACGCCTGCTCTGCCGGCAGCGGTGCATTGCCAAATAACGGCGTTTGCGCGCTACCGGTGGAGGTATCGAGCGCAGCGGAGAGCGAGGTCGAGGCCGCAGGCGGTAGCGCGACAGTCAGGATTTTCTTCTGCGGCGGAAAGCAGATTTTCGGATCGACCCCGTGGCAGCCCTGATAGCGCAGCTCGAGTGTCGCTTGCATTGCGTTCGCGGTAATGCTCAGGTGCTGAATCGCGGCAAAGCCGTGGTGATAGACCTCGACGTCGCCGAGAAACTCGTCGTGCTTTTTTTCTCCTGCGGGCAAATCCAGCGCGCCCAGCGTCACCGCGGGATCGGTACTATGGGTCTTGATCCGGCCGCGATACAGGTAATAGTCCGGCGCGATCGCGAAGTCGAGGCGGATCGCATCGCGTCCGCTTGCTGTGGCCTCGACCCGGAAGGCCTGATCCACCGGCAGCAAATTGTCCTGATCGGCGGCGTGCGCGGTAGCAGCGGCGGCGAGCAGCGCGAAAAACAGACAGATCATTCGTTTCATGCAGGGATTGTCGCAGGTTACCGGTACGCAGGCGACCGGCACAGTCAGCATTTGCTTGCGTGCGTCTCGCGCGCAAGCCAATCCAGATACGCTGCCGAGCCGTCGGCGATATCCACCGCGATCACTTCGGGCAGTTCGTACGGATGTAACGTTACGATGCGTTCGCGCAGCGTCGCGAAGTGCTCGTGTGCGGTCTTGATCAACAACAAATGTTCGGGGTCGCGGCGGATTTTGTCCTGCCAGCGATAGGTCGATTCGACGCCGGAAATCCGGTTGACGCAGGCGGCGAGGTGTTCCTCGACCAAGACCGTGGCGATGCGCGCGGCGCTGGTTTCATCAGGACAGGTGCAGAAAACGACGATGGCGCGCATCCGGACATCATCGGCTTGCCAGCGTGCCCTTGAAACCAGCAGGCGCGTGCCCATGTATCTGCCACTTCGGCGCGCTGGCCTCTTTTCAGAGGGCTGCCGCGCCGCTAAAATTGGCACTCGCAACGACTGAGTGCTAATAGTTGTATGGATTTTACTTGTCAATCAACCAGTTGAGGATTCGTCATGAAGCTGCGTCCGTTGCACGATCGCGTCATCATCAAGCGCCTGGAGGCGGAAACCAAGTCCGCCGGTGGCATCGTCATTCCCGACACCGCGACCGAAAAACCGATCAAGGGCGAAGTCATCGCTGTGGGCTCGGGCAAGATTCTGGAAGACGGCAAGGTGCGCCCGGTGGGCGTCAAGGCCGGCGAAAAAGTCCTGTTCGGCAAGTATTCCGGCACCGAGGTCAAGGTCGATGGCCAGGAACTGCTCGTGATGCGTGAGGAAGACCTAATGGCGGTTATCGAAGGATAAGCGTCGCGGCGCTTGCCCGCTGGCTTCTCCTATCCCATTTGCAAAATATACAAATTCTTTTTTGAGGTAAATTCCAATGGCTGCCAAAGAAATCCGTTTTTCCGAAGATGCTCGCGCGCGCATGTTGCGCGGCGTGAATGTGCTGGCGAACGCCGTCAAGGCGACGCTGGGCCCGAAGGGCCGCAATGTCGTGCTCGACAAAAGCTTCGGTGCGCCGACCATCACCAAGGACGGCGTGTCCGTTGCCAAGGAGATCGAGCTCGCCGACAAGTTCGAGAACATGGGCGCGCAGATGGTCAAGGAAGTCGCCTCCAAAACTTCCGATGTTGCCGGTGACGGCACCACCACCGCGACCGTACTCGCCCAGGCGCTGATCCGCGACGGCCTCAAGGCCGTGGCCGCGGGCATGAACCCGATGGATCTTAAGCGCGGCATCGACAAGGCCGTGCTCGGCGCAGTCGCCGAGCTGAAGAATCTGTCCAAGCCGTGCTCGACCAGCAAGGAAATCGCCCAGGTCGGGTCGATCTCGGCCAATGCCGATTCCAATATCGGCGACCTGATCGCCAAGGCGATGGACAAGGTCGGCAAGGAAGGCGTGATCACCGTCGAGGACGGCTCGGGCCTGGACAATGAACTCGACGTCGTCGAGGGCATGCAGTTCGACCGCGGTTATCTGTCGCCGTACTTCATCAACAACCAGCAGTCGATGCAGTCGGATCTGGAAGATCCGTACATCCTGCTGCACGACAAGAAGATCGCGAACGTGCGCGAGCTGTTGCCGATCCTTGAAGGCGTGGCCAAGTCCGGCAAGCCGCTGTTGATCGTCGCCGAAGAAGTCGAAGGCGAAGCGCTGGCAACGCTCGTCGTCAACACCATTCGCGGCATCGTCAAAGTGTGTGCGGTCAAGGCACCGGGCTTCGGCGATCGGCGCAAGGCGATGCTGGAAGACATGGCGATTCTCACTGGCGGTCAGGTGATTTCCGAGGAAGTCGGCCTGTCGCTGGAAAAAGCCACGATCAAGGATCTGGGCCGCGCCAAGAAGGTGCAGGTATCCAAGGAAAACACCACGATCATCGATGGTGCCGGCGAGAGCAAGGCGATCCAGGCGCGCATCAAACAGGTCAAGGCGCAGATCGAGGAAACCAGCTCCGACTACGACAAGGAAAAGCTGCAAGAGCGCGTGGCCAAGCTGGCCGGCGGCGTTGCGGTGATCAAGGTCGGTGCCGCAACCGAAGTCGAAATGAAAGAGAAGAAGGCGCGCGTCGAAGACGCTTTGCACGCCACGCGTGCGGCAGTGGAAGAAGGCGTGGTGCCGGGCGGCGGTGTGGCCCTGGTGCGCGCGCTGGATGCGATCAAGAAACTCAAGGGCGACAACGAAGACCAGAACCACGGCATCCACATTGCCAAGCGCGCAATGGAAGCGCCGCTGCGCGAGATCGTCGCCAACGCCGGTGAAGAGTCCAGCGTCGTGTTGAACAAGGTTACCGGCGGCAAGGGCAATTACGGCTACAACGCCGCCAATGGCGAGTATGGCGACATGGTCGAGTTCGGCATTCTGGATCAGACCAAGGTCACGCGTACCGCGCTGCAGAACGCAGCCTCGATCGCCGGCCTGATGATCACCACCGAAGCGATGGTGGCCGAAGCGCCGAAGAAGGAAGAGCACAACCACGGCGGTGGTGGCGGTGGCGGCGGCATGGGTGGAATGGGCGGTATGGATTTCTAAGTTATCCACCGCCGCTCCGCGGCGGCGGATCAACTCGCTTCGTTCGAGCGCCCTCGCGGGCGCTCAACTCGGCGGAAGTCCAAGGCAACATCAAAAGCCCCGCAGCGATGCGGGGCTTTTTTGTGCATGATACCCATGCGTGAAGGCTGCTCAGACAATAACCCTGCGGCAGTGTTCTACACTGCCGCGTTCGCCGCGCGCGAACCAAGGGAGTTGCGTGTGAGTTTGTCCACTACCGCCAAGGCGCAATTGCAGGTTCACTTCTGCGTTTTGCTGTGGGGATTCACGGCGATCCTCGGCAAATTGATCACGCTGCCGGCGCTCGCTTTGGTGTGGTGGCGCATGTTGCTGGTCGTCGTCGCGCTGGCGCTGCTGCCGCGCGTGTGGCGTGGATTGCGCGTGATGCCGGCGCGGGTGTTGGCCGCATATGCCGGCATCGGCGTGCTGGTGTCGCTGCACTGGCTTACATTCTATGGCGCGATCAAACTGGCCAATGCCTCGGTGGCGGCGACCTGCATCGCGATCGCGCCGGTGTTTCTGGCCCTGATCGAGCCGTGGGTGGCGCGGCGGCGTTTCGATCCGCGCGAATTGTTGCTCGGCGTGGGCGTGGTGCCGGGCGTGGCGCTGGTGGTAGGCGGCATGCCGGCGGGGATGCGACTGGGTTTGGCGGTTGGTGTGGTCTCGGCGTTGTTCGTGGCGATCTTCAGCGCGTTCAACAAGCGCATGGTCGAGCACGCCGATCCGCTCACCGTGACCGCGATCGAGCTCGGCGCCGGCACGCTGTTTCTCGGCACGCTGGCGCCGCTGCTGCCGCACGTGGGCAGCGCGTTCGTGCTGCCCGGTGCGCACGATGCCGCATTGCTGCTGATCCTTGCGCTGGTGTGCACCTTGCTGCCGTTCGCGCTGGCGCTGCATGCGCTGCGCCACGTCAGCGCCTTCGCCATGCAGATTGCGACCAATCTGGAACCGGTTTACGCGATCGTGCTCGCCATCGTGTTGCTCGGCGAACAACGCCAGCTCGACGGCTTGTTCTATCTGGGCGTGGCGATCGTGCTCGGCACGGTGCTGGCGCATCCCTGGCTCAGCCGCCGCAAAGCGACGCTGCCACCGGCTGAAGTGCTGGGTACGGCCGAATCGCGGGCAATGGAGTGATGCGATCCAGCCGGTCGAAGTTCCCTGTATAATTTGAAACCGCTGCACGGTGGAAGAAGCGGCCCGTCCGCTGCCGAAGGCGCAACGCCCGTAATCGCTCAGGCACCCGAACCATCGCGCGGAAAAACTCTGGAGAGACCGGCTGCCGGCAACGGCAACAACCGGCGCCGAAGGGGCACGAAGCGTCCGCGATTGCGACGCGCTTCCAAACTCTCAGGCGAAAGGACAGAGGGGCGCGGACGAAGTCCGCAACAACCTGCTGCGCTCGGCGGTCTTGCGTGCCGGCGGTGCTCGGAATCCTCATGTACGCACGTGTACACTCCGGTTCCTGCGCTCCGGCGGCCCACAATCCGCCGTCGCTCGCGACGGTTGTTACGAACTTCGAATCAACCACTTTCCGGGTGCCCTCGACATGTCCACCTCGATTCCCCCGCTGCATGAGCTTGAGCAGCACGACGCCTTTATTGACCGTCACATCGGGCCGAACGACTCCGAAATCGCGAAGATGTTGCGCGTGATCGGTTTCGACTCGCTAGAGGCGATGACCGCGGCGATCGTGCCGGTATCGATCCGCTCGCCGCAGCCGCTGAATTTGCCGACCGCGATGACGGAAACGCAAGCGTTGGCCCGGATTCGCGCGATCGCCGACAAGAATGAGGTATTCAAGAGCTTCATCGGTCAGGGCTACTACGGCACGCACACCCCGCTAGTGATCCTGCGCAACATTCTGGAAAACCCGGCGTGGTACACCGCCTATACGCCGTATCAGGCGGAGATTTCGCAGGGTCGCATGGAGGCGCTGATCAATTTCCAGACGATGTGCGCAGATTTGACCGGCATGCAGATCGCGAACGCCTCGTTGCTGGACGAAGCCACCGCTGCGGCTGAAGCGATGACGCTGGCCAAGCGTTCGTCGAAATCGAAGTCGAACGTATTTTTCGTCTCGCGTGGCGTACATCCGCAGACCTTGGAAGTGCTGCGCACACGCGCCGAACCGCTGGGAATCGAATTGCTTGTGGACGACGATGGTCATGCTGCCAATGCCGATTGTTTTGGCGTGCTGCTGCAATACCCGGACACGTTCGGCACGATCCGCGATTACCGCGCGCTTGCCGACGCGCTGCATGCGCGCGGTGCGCTGGTCGCCGTGGCGACGGATCTGCTCGCGCTGACCCTGATCGCGCCGCCCGGCGAATGGGGCGCGGATATCGTCGTCGGCAATTCGCAACGTTTCGGCGTGCCGTTTGGATTCGGCGGTCCGCATGCAGCCTTCATGGCGTGCCGCGACGCGTTCAAGCGCTCGATGCCGGGACGCTTGATTGGCGTGTCCGTCGATGCGCAGGGCAACAAGGCATATCGGTTGACCTTGCAAACCCGCGAGCAGCATATCCGCCGCGAGAAGGCGACGAGCAATATCTGCACCGCACAAGTGCTGCTCGCGGTAATGGCGGCAATGTACGCGGTGTATCACGGCCCCGAAGGACTTACCCGCATCGCACGGCGTACGCATCGACTCGCTACGATTCTGGCGGGCGCGTTGCGCCATGCCGGCGTTGCCGTTGGCACCGTTTTCTTCGACACGCTGCACATCACCAATATCGATGCCGACGCAATCCACGCCAAGGCGCAGGCGCAGCGTATCAATCTGCGCCGCATCGATGCGCGCGCGCTCGGCATCAGCCTGGATGAAACCGTCACGCGCGCGGATGTGATCGCTCTGGCCAGCCAGTTTGGCGTGGCGATTGCGGACATCGACGCGCTCGATGCGACCACGCCCGACGCGATTCCCACGGCGCTGGCGCGCCGCTCGCAGTTCTTGACCCATCCGGTGTTCAACAGTCATCACAGTGAGCATGAGTTGCTGCGTTACTTGCGCGCGCTGGCCGACAAGGATCTGGCGCTGGACCGCACGATGATTCCGCTCGGCTCGTGTACGATGAAATTGAATGCCACCGCCGAGATGATTCCGGTCACCTGGCCGGAATTCGCCCAGATCCATCCGCTGGCGCCCGCTGCACAATGGCGCGGTTACCGGGAATTGATCACGGGTCTGGAAGCGATGCTGGTGCAGATCACCGGCTACGACGCGGTGAGCCTGCAACCCAATGCCGGCGCGCAGGGCGAATACGCGGGTCTGCTCGCGATCCGCGCGTACCACCGTACGCGTGGTCAGGCGCAGCGTGATGTCTGCCTGATTCCGGAATCCGCGCACGGCACCAATCCGGCATCCGCGCAGATGTGTGGCATGACGGTGGTGGTAACCAAGTGCGATGCGAACGGCAATGTCGACGTCGAGGACATTCGCGCCAAGGCCGAAAAATATACCGCGCGCCTGGCCGCGATCATGCTGACCTATCCATCGACGCACGGCGTGTTCGAGGAAGACATCGTCGCGATTTGCGACATCGTGCACGCGCACGGTGGACAGGTGTATACGGACGGCGCCAACCTCAACGCGCTGTGCGGCGTGGCGAAACCCGGCCAGTGGGGCTCGGACGTCTCGCACCTGAATTTGCACAAGACGTTCTGCATACCGCACGGCGGCGGCGGCCCCGGCGTTGGCCCGTGCGCGGTGAAGTCGCACCTTGCGCCTTACCTGCCCAAGTCATTTTCCCTTCCCCCGCTTGCGGGGGAAGGTGGCCGAAGGCCGGAAGGGGGCGGCGGCATGGTCTCGGCCGCCAGCTTCGGCAGCGCCTCGATCCTTCCCATCTCGTGGATGTACATCGCCATGATGGGCCGCGAAGGCATGTTGAAGGCGACCCAGGCCGCGTTGCTCAACGCCAACTATCTGTCCAAACGCCTCGCGCCGCATTTCAAGACGTTGTACACCGGCCGCAACGGCCTGGTCGCGCACGAGTGCATCCTGGATTTGCGTCCGCTGGAAAAGACTTCCGGCGTCGGTGCAGAGGACGTGGCCAAGCGTCTGATCGATTTTGGCTTCCATGCGCCGACCTTGAGTTTTCCGGTTGCGGGAACCTTGATGGTGGAGCCTACCGAATCCGAATCCTTGCACGAGCTCGATCGTTTCATTGACGCGATGATCCAGATTCGCGAGGAAATCCGCGCAATCGAACAAGGCAGACTCGCGCGCGACGACAATCCGCTCAAGTACGCGCCGCATACAGCCAGCGCGGTTGCGTCCAGCGCATGGCCGCACGCCTATTCACGCGAGTTGGCGGCGTTCCCGTTGGCTTCGCTCAAGACCGCGAAATACTGGTCGCCGGTGGCGCGCGTGGACAATGTCTACGGCGACAAGAACGTGTTCTGTGCGTGCATTCCGACTGGCGATTTCGCCGGCGAGCCGGAAGCGTTCAGCGAACCGAGCGTGATGTAAGCTGCGCCGGACGACTGCGGCGAGGCGTAGCGCATATGCTGAAGGTGAATCTGGGCAGCGGCACGTTCAAGCTGGATGGCTGGCTGAATGTGGATATCGCCGCGGCGGACAGCCCCGATCTGGTCGCAGATTTGACCGCGCCGTTGCCGTTTGCCGATGCATCCGTCGATTACATCCATTCCGAGGATTTTTTCGCGGCGCTCACGCTTGCGCAGGCGCGTGCGTTCTTGCGCGAGTGCCGACGCGTACTCAAACCGGCGGGCGTGATGCGACTGCTCACGCCGGATCTGGAGAAATTCGCGCGCAAGTATCTTGAAGATCCACAATGGCTGGTGGAGGTCTGGAACCGTTTCGTCGGCGTGCCGCTGCAAACCGGCACGGCCTGCGAGGTGTTCAACTTGGGGATGCAACTGGCAGGCAAGTTCCAGTACGACCGGCCAACGCTGATCCGCATCGCCGCCGAATGTGGATTACGCGCTTATGAGGTGCGCTTCGGACAAAGCGCGCATGTCCCCTTGCGCAACATCGACCTGCGCCGGCCCGAAGACGGCGTGAGCTTGTATCTGGAATGCGTGCGCGCCGAGGTCTAGCGCACCCGCATGCGTTCGTCACCTTACTCCGCCGTGGTCGGATCGATGACCGTGCACACTTCGGCTACGCTATTGGCCGGGAATCCGCCTTGGCGCGCGTGCTCGCGCACCATCGACTCGTTCGGCGCGATGTACACGCAATACACCTTGTCGCCAGTGACGTAGCTTTGCAGCCACTGGATCTGCGGCCCCATGCCACTGAGCACGCCACAGGATTTTTGCGAAATGGCTTTCAACTCTTGCGCGGATAATTTTCCGGCGCCGGGAATTTCGCGCTCGATGACGTATTTGGGCATTGCAGTCTCCTTCAAGGTTGCTGCCGGAGATTGCGGAGGATCGCGCCCGCGGCAGTGCGGAGCGCGACGTCAGGGTTTCACAGCGCGCTGAGGAATGCCACCAGATCGCGCTTTTCCTGTGCGCTGAACCCGATAGTGAAGCGCGTATCGTAAAAGTCTACGACATCGCTGAGGGTTGCCGCCATGCCATTGTGGAAATACGGTGGCCGCGCCGCAAGACCACGCAGTACCGGTCCTTTGAACTTGCCGATGTCAGCCCACTTGCCGCTCAGCAGCGCCTTGCCCGGGTCGGTGGTCTGCACAACTTCGCCAGTGGCATTATTGCGCAAAGTATACAAAGGCATGTCCGACGTGCGCCGGGACGCATCGGCGGTACCGATATCGATCGGCAGCGACACCGAGTGCGCCCCCACATTCGGTGCGTCATGGCACGACGTGCAGGTGCCGGCGATGACTGGCAGGCCGAGCGCGTCGTTGAGCCCGCCGACACCGGTGATGGCGATCGGCTTGGTGTTGAACAAGGTCTCGCCGCGTGCGATCGCGCCGCGCGCGCCGCCATCGCCATGCATCGGTTTCCAGGCGTCGAAGAGGGTCATTGCCGAGGCATTGAATGCGTTGCCGGCCGGGTCGGCGCCGAGCACATCGTTGATGCCAACGTAGTTCTGCAGATTGGCCAGGATGCGCGGGCCGCCCATCGCGTCGTCGTCATTGAGGGTGCCGGCATGAAAGTCGAAGAATTGTGCGGTGGTCAGACCCAGCTCGAAATTCACGATCTGTCCCAATTGTTCATCACTGGGTGGCGTTGCGGCTTGCGCATGACCCAACGTGGCATCCAGCGCTTGATGCTTCAGGCTGGCCGCCAGGTCGGCCATCGCGGCGCCTGCGTCCATGGGCGGCAGGAATGGCGCAACAGTTTCGCGCCCATCCCACATCACCCCGGTAATGAAGCGCAGATTGGTTGCCGGCAATGGCCGACGGAACAGCGACATCTCGCTCGCGCTGGCGAAACCGTATGGGTCGTCTACCGATGTCAATGTGAATTCCGCGTTGCCCGGGATGGGGAGACCGATGCGGATCAGCCCCTTGTTGAGCAGCATGCTATAGGCGTGACGTCGCGCATTCACGCCGGACACATCGGCCAGCGGCGAGGTGGCGCCATCGACCGGGCGAAACACCGGGTCGGTGCCGTTGCTGGCAAGAAAACGCGCTTGCAGATCGGTTGGTGTAATCGTCCAGCCGTCTTTGGCAACATGGCAGCTATCGCAACTGCGTCCATTCGTTCCCAACACCTGGAAAAACGGGTTGGTCCTGTCGATGCTGCCGCTGGCGGTGAAGGTTTTCACCAACCCGGCAGAATCGACGGAGGTCAGCCCATCGGCGCGCGCGACGGCCGGGGCGCTCGCTGCGAGCGCGAGGACGATGCTGGAAGAAAGAAGATGCATCAAGGGTTTCATGGCGTAGTTGCTCCCGTAGGTTTCACTGGATAGCTCCGCCGGAACGACCGCCGGCGGAACCACTCCCCAGATCCGTTTTGAACAGGATCACCTGCGAAAAACGTCAAATGCGCGAAATTTGCGACATTGGAACGTCGTGCAACCTGTAAATCCGCATTGCTATCGCATTCGACCCGCTTGGCTGGCCGCACCGGTGGCCGGATCGCACTTCGGCAGCGGCTCGAGCAGTTGCCTCAGCTTCCGAATATCCTGCGCAGGGCAGCCGTGTCTGGCTGGCCGAGAACCATCCGGATCTGGCCATTCCCGTCGCGATAGATGATCGCCGGTGTGCCAAAGGCTCCAAAGCGCGTCATCAGCGCCTTGTTGGCCTCGATCTTCGCGCGCATCCGCGGATCCACCGCTGTCAGCGGCGCGATCGGGCTGTGGCCGAACGCCCGTTCGTGCGTGCTCCATGTCGCGGATGGATCTTTGGCGCTGAGCACGGCTGCGCCACGCCCCAAACTTGATGGTGCGATCACCGCGACGATGACATTGCGCACCTGCACCTTGCCCTGTTGCAAATAGGGTTGCGTGGCAAGCCACAGTTTGTGGCAATACGGACATTCGGTATCAGTAAAAACGTAGACGACCCGTTCGGGTTTGGACGCGCCTTCGGCGATCCACGTCGATTTCTCGAGCCGGTCCCACAGCACCGGATCCGGCCGGCCGGAGGCGGTTGCAGCGCGGAACGCCGCGTTGGTGAGATCCTTGCCGTGTTCGTCGTACAACACGCCGACGGTTGTGTGACGTCCGTCGGGCAGCAGGTAGACTGGCGTCAGCTGACCGGCGAATTCGCCGACGTAGCCTTGAAAGCCCGTCGGCGCAGGCATTGTGCGCTTGATCGTGATGCCCTTGTCGATCAAGGCCTGGATCGGAGCAGGATAATCCTGGGCCTGCGCGGCGACAGCCCAAAGCGCGCAAGCGGCCACGCCGAGACCATGTCGCATCCAGCGGTTCCGGCGTATGGAATCGCCCGGGTGGTGGAGAATCGGCGCCCCGGACACCGGGCGCCGATTCTGCATTAGCGACACGCGGTTCACTGACGGGCGAGGTCTTTGCTGTGGGGCATCAGGGTCACGGGGACCTCGAACACTTGATCTACAGGCAGGGCGTTGGCCTTGGCGGCATCGCGGATCGCCTGCTCGCTAGGAGCCTCGTAGATGCAGAACGTCATGTTCTTGTCGGCGGTGGCATAGGACTCGACCCACTTCACGTGGTACTTCGCGTTGGTAGCGTTGACCTTGGTCTTGGTCGCCAGATCCAGGCCGTCGAGCGCCCCGGCGGGGAAGGTGCGCTTGATCAGGTAACGGTGCATGGCGGGAGCCGCGCTGGACGGGGCCGTGGAGTTTGCGGACTGGGAGAAAGCCGGCGCCACGACGACGGCGGCAACCAGCCCGAGCATTACAACAAAGATACGTTTCATGTCATTGCTCCTTCTGGAGTGGGGGCAACGCTGCCTGGCCAGCGTCGTGCCATACGGTTTGTGGGATCTGCCAAGATTTCGTTTCAGTGAAATTGTCGTCATGAAAAACACGGTGGATACGGACTTTGCAATTTTGACGAGTTGGCCTGAATCTCAAAGGGCCCTGCCTCTTCAATTATTTTCGAAGCAGTGCAACTCCAGATAACAGTTTTCTTTCTGCGGAAAACGTTGTCCAGCGACGAGTTGTGCCACGGACGGCGTTCACGGACTGCACCGCAACTAAGCTGTTATGGCCTCCGCTCCCTCTGCCCAACTGCGCCGGTTGCCGGATTGCGCTTCAACAGCGGCACAATCATTGGCACGCGTCGCTGGTAATCGCAGTACGGCTGGCCAATGCTCGTCGCCAGATCGTGTTCTTCGAATTGAAGGGCGATGAGGATGTAGGCGGTGGTGGCAATGGCGAAGACCAGATGTGCGAGTGTCATCTGCGGCGTCGCCCAGAACGCGACAATGAAGCCGAGCATGATCGGGTGCCGCACCAGCTTGTACAGGAACGGCGAGGCGAATCCCGGCGACGTGTACGGCGTCCGCCGCAGATGCAGATACACCTGACGCAAGCCGAACAAGTCAAAGTGGTTGATCAGGAAGGTGCCGACCAACACGGTGACCCAGCCGAGCGCAAACAGTGCCCACAAAACCGCGCGTCCGGTTGTGTTGTCGACGTGCCAGACTGTGCCGCCGAGCGGTTGCCATTGCCAGAACAGCAAGATCAGCGCCAAGCTCGAGAACAATACATAGGTGCTGCGCTCGATCGCCTCGGGCACGAAGCGCGTCCACCAGCGCTTGAACGCCGGCCGCGCCATGACGCTGTGCTGCAACGCGAAAATGCCGAGCAGGATGGCATCAATGATCAGGGCACCGCCCAGCGAATCGGAGGGCGCCGAATCGATCGCCTTGGGCACGAGAAAATTACCGACGAAACCGATCGCATAAAGGAACGTGAGGAAAAAGACCAGATAGCAGACTATCCCATACACGAATGCAAGCAGGCGGCCCATGATGGCTCTCCTCGAATATGCCGCAACGGTGTGTTCGGCTTATGCATGGTAACGCCGGTTGGGAGAAAACTGCGACATTCCCGCGTGTCGACGCAATACTGCGTCAGTGCTGCAGACTTGCCCGCAATTGCCGCAACGGCTCACCGTATTGCGCGCCGAGTGTTTGTTGTGCCGCGCTTGCGGCAGCGGATGCGGTGAGCGCCTGGGCCTTGGCGTTCGCTCCGGTGGCGAGCCAGGCAGTGGCCAGCGCGACTTGCGCCTGAATGATCTTGGGGCTGGACGCAAGCAACCCTTGCTGGCGCAGCGCCAATGCGCTTTGCAACAGACGCAGTGCATCGCTTGACTGTTGCTTGCGCAACGCAGCCAAGCCGCCGATCAAGTCCGCCTGGGCGAGCGGTTCCTTCAAATACTCTGCGAGACCCGCCTGCTCGATTCTCGCACGTACCTGTGCGGCGTGTGTGGCCGCCGCATCCTCTTGGCCCTGCGCCAGCGCAATCCGCGCAGCCAGCAGATCGTGTTCAATTTGCTGCCACGACAACGGTGCCAAACCTGGCTGCGTGCGCATGTCATCGAACAGGCTGCGTGCCTGGGGAACGTGCGCCTGAGCCAGTTCCAGACGCACACGCGCGGCGATGTTGGCCTGGAATTCCGGTGTGCCCGGATGTTGCTTGTGGTCCAGGCGAATCTGTTGCGCTTCAGCGAGCAGGCGCGCCGCCTCGTCGTAGCCACCGGTCTGCGTGAGCGCGTAGGCGGTTTCTTCGAGAAACTCGGCCAGAAACACAGCATCCGGTTGCGTCTGCCGACACACCGCGATGGCGCTGCGCAGTTCGTTCAATCCTTCGGCGAGCGCGCCGGAGCGTGCCAGCGCCACGCCGCGCATGTAGCGGGCCCACAGGACCTGTTGCGGATCGCCGCCCTTGCCGGATTGCAACGCGAATTGTTCGGCCCGAGTCAGCAGGGCGATGCCCTCACGTGGCCGCCCGGTTCGCCAAAGCAGCTTGCCGAGCCGCATCTGGAAATAGGCGGTATCGGCTGGTGCATCGCCATTGATGGCCTGGATGCGCTTGAGCGCGATGCGTGCATTGCGCTCGGCGTCGGCCAGATCCAGCGCATGCTGTTGCGCGTCGCTCAAGTAGGCGTAGTAGCGTGGCAGGTTCGAGTCGTTGGCGATGCGCAGCGCGGCAACAACATCGATCGCGCGCTGCAGCGATGCGATCGCTGCGCGCGGCCGCCCGTCGTGATCCTGTAGCCAGCCCAGATTGGCAAGCGATTCGGCCAGATCCTGCGATGGCGGATTCTCCTCGAATACGCGCACCGACTGCTCGTTGTAGCTGATCGCGCGCGGCACATCGGTGTCCTGGTACACAATCGCCTGCTTGCGCAGCAGCACGCCGCGCAACGCGGAGGTGTGGTCGCCACGGCGATCCAGGATCACGCCGACTTGGAGGAGGATATTTGGCACGCTCGCGGCGGCATTCGAATCAGCAGCCGATCCGGCCAGATCGAGCAACGCGGCGGCAGTTTCGCGGCTGGATTTGCCGTACAAATTGCGCGCCAGATCGACCTCACGCCGGCGCAGCTGTACCGCTGCGTCGTACAAATCCAGCTCGTCGTAGAGATTGCCGAATAGGCGCAGCAGACTGAGTTTTGCTTCCGGTGCGTCGGCCATCGCCGGATCGATTTTGCTGGCGCCCTGATCCAACAACTGGCGCGCTGTGGTTTGCCTAGCTTTGACCGGATCGGGTTGGTCGCTGCTGTTGGCACGGAACAAATCCACGAGAAACGCTTGCACCGCTTCGGCACGTTGGGCCTGGACCCTTGTGCGCTGCGCCTGCCACAGCGCGGACCCTAGCGCAGCCAAGATGCCGAACGCGAACACTGCCGTTAGTGCGACACCGCCACGGTGGCGCTGGATGAATTTCCTTGCTCGGTACAGGCGCGACGGCGGATGCGCAACGACCGCGCGGCCGGCGAGATAGTTGTCGATATCGTCAGCGAGCGTGGCGGCTGACGCGTAGCGCCGTTCCGGCTCCTCGGCCAGTGCCTTGAGCAGGATGTTGTCCAGGTCGCCGCGTAATTGCTTGCGCAGGCTCGCGTGGTGCCACGGCCGCGCCGGGACCATGTCGGCAATTTCGTTGACGCGCGCGGATGGCCGTCGCGTCGGACTGCCCTGCGGTTTGAGTCCCAGCAGCAGCTCGTGCAGCAGCACGCCCAAACCATAGACGTCGGTGGCGGTGGTGATCGCGCCGCCGCGCAACTGTTCCGGCGCGGCGTAGTCGGGCGTGAACACGCCGACCGTGCCGGTCGTGCCGGCATCGTCTTCCTCGATCAGCTTGGCGATGCCGAAGTCGAGCAGCTTCA
>JBOHYL010000128.1:0-4647 GCA_050737915.1 Rudaea sp. | reverse complement strand
ATACCACGGTGATGCGATCCCGCGGGAATTGCGGCTGGATGTGATGCGTGAGCAGCAGGTCCAGCCAGTCGTCACGGGTCAATCCAGCCGGTTCGACGCGAACTTTGCCCAGTGCAAGGTGTAGTTGCGCAGCTTCTGCCGAAAACGGATCGAGCTTGAGCGCGTCGAGGAACAGATCGCGATAGCTGGTTATGTGCACTTGCGCGTTGCGCTCGACCAGACGCAGCGCTGCTTGCACCAGTTCCACGACTTCGTCAGTCAGGCGTCGATGATCCCAGCCGATGCGGTACCACTCGAGCATCGTGAACTCGGGATTGTGTTGGCGCCCTGCCTCGCCGTTGCGGAAAACACGGCCCAATTCGAAATTGTCGCCAACACCCATCGCGAGCAAGCGCTTCTGCGCGAATTCCGATGAAGTGCGCAACCAGCGTTCGTGCGGACCGGAATCGACCGGGCCGGAAAATCGCGTGACGAAACTGGCGATATTCGGCTCGGTGTTTGCGCCCGCGGACAACATCGGCGTTTCAACTTCAAGCACACCGCGCGCGGCGAAGAAATCACGGATCAGCGTGTACAGGCGGGCGCGCAGTTGCAAGGCGGCACGCATGCCTTCACTCGTGTGCACGCAAGAATTCCAGCAACTTTGCCTCGTCCCAGATTTCCACGCCCAATTCCTGCGCCTTGTCGAGCTTGGAGCCGGCCTCGCTGCCGGCGACGACGAAACTGGTTTTCTTCGACACGCTACCGGCGACCTTCGCGCCCAACGCTTCGAGTTTCTCCTTCGCCTCGTCGCGCGTAAGCGATACCAGCGTACCGGTCAGCACTACCGTCATACCTGCAAGCGCGCCGGCGCTTTCGCGTTGCGCTGCGGATTCCTCCCAAACGATACCGGCAGCGCGCAGTTGTGCGATCGCCTCACAATTGTGCCGCTGCGCGAAAAACGTAGCGATATTCGCGGCCATGATCGGTCCCACATCCGGCACTTGAATCAATACGTCCGGGGTTGCCGCCATCAAGGCATCCAGCGAGCCAAACTGGCGTGCCAGCGCTTTTGCCGTCGCTTCGCCGACCTCAGGAATACCCAGCGCATACAGGAAACGCGGCAGCGTCGTGCGCTTGCTGTGCGCGATCGCTGCAATCAGGTTCTGCGCCCACCTGGTCGCAATCTTGCCCGCCTTCACCGTCTCCGGCGTAGTGCTGTCGCGTTCATCAGCGCGGCGCTTCATTGCCAGCAGATCGTCCAGCGTCAACGCATACAGATCCGCGACCGAATGGACATAACCCAAGTCCGTCAAATCCTCGATATAACGCTCACCGAGGCCGTCGATGTCCAGCGCCCGGCGGGAGGCGAAATGAAAAATCGATTGCACAATCTGTGCAGCGCACGACAGGCCGCCGCTGCAGCGCGCGATGACTTCGCCTTCCTCGCGCACGATCGCCGAGTCGCACACCGGGCAGCGCGCCGGCATCGTCCATGCGCGCGTGTGTCCGGGCCGTTTGGCGAGCACGACGCTGACAACTTCGGGAATCACGTCGCCGGCACGGCGCACGATGACCGTGTCGCCAATACGCACATCCAGGCGCGCAACCTGATCGGCGTTGTGCAGGGTCGCGTTGGTCACGGTTACGCCGCCGACGAAGACCGGTTTGAGCTTTGCTGCCGGCGTAGCCGCGCCGGTGCGGCCGATGTTGATGATGATGTCCTCGACCGTGGTGGTTTGTTCCTGTGCCGGAAACTTGTGCGCAATCGCCCAGCGCGGCGTGCGCCCGACAAAGCCCAGCTCGCGCTGCGCGGCCAGATCGTCGATCTTGTACACCACGCCGTCGATATCGAACGGCAATTTGTCGCGCTGCGTGCCGATCCGGCGATAGTAATGCAGACAACCGTCGACCCCGTGTGCAGTCGTGGCCAGCGTGCTCACGGGGAAACCCCAATCGCGCAGTGCACGCATCATCGCCGAATGTGTTGCGGGCAAAGCAAATCCTTCGACCACGCCGACCGCATACGCATAAAACGCCAACGGACGTCGCGCGGTAATGCGTGGATCGAGCTGGCGCAGCGAACCGGCCGCGGCGTTGCGCGGATTGACCAGCGGCTTGATCTTGCCGCCCGAAGTGCGCGCCGTGTCGTTGTATTTCTCGAAACCGGCACGCGGCATGTACACCTCGCCGCGCACTTCCAGCACGCGCGGCCAACCAGTGCCGCGCAGGCGCAATGGAATGCTTTTGATTGTGCGCAGGTTGGCGGTCACATCCTCACCGGTTTCACCGTCGCCACGGGTGGCCCCGCACACGAACACGCCATCCTCGTAACGCAAGCTGATCGCCAAACCGTCGAATTTCGGCTCGACCGAAAACTCCATATCTGCATTGCCAATGCGCTTGGCGATGCGACCGGCAAATTCGGTGACTTCCGTATCGTCGAACGCATTGGCCAGCGACAGCATCGGAATCGCGTGATGCACCGGCGCGAACTCGCGTGCCGGCGCGGCGCCCACGCGTAGTGTGGGTGAGTCGGGTGTGCGTAGTTGCGAATGTGCGGTTTCCAGCGTTTCAAGTTCGCGCAACAACGCGTCGTATTCGGCGTCCGGAATATTCGGCTCGTCGAGCACGTGATAGCGGTAATTGGCGTCGGCGATCTGTGCGCGCAACTCGGCGGCGCGGTCGGCATTGGCGTCCGATTTCATCGGTCCAGTTTACCTGCAGTCGCGCTATGCTTGCGCATCGATCAGAGGAAGACCCGCATGACCAAACCCAACTGGGCGCCGTTTCCCCATCCGGACAAGGCTTTCGACTACACAGGCGACAAGTTGGCCAAAGCCTGGTCGAAACTGCACGCTGGCGACCTGGAACCGTTTCCGGATGAGAGCCAGGTCTCCCGACAGCTGAAATCAAATGCAAAACTCGGCAAGGGCGCTGGCAAGCTCGCCGCGCAATTGCAGGACGCCTGGCGCGCCTTTCATCGCGGCGATTTCCAGCAGGCGCACGACGCGGGCATTGCGCTTCGTGCACTTGGCGCTTCCGTTGCAATCAAGGCCGGCGGCATCCATGCGGCATACCTCGTCCAATCCGACAAGGAAAAGATCGCACGCTACGGGGTGTTGGCAAGTCTTGCCGAGGAAGCGATTGCCGCATTACCGAACGAGGCCAACAGTCACTATCGCCGCGCGTTTGCGCTGGGCCGCTACAGCCAGTGCCTGTCGATCACGCAGGCGCTCGCGCAGGGCATCGCCGGCAAGGTCAAGTCGGCACTGGATGCGACTCTGAAACTGGCCCCCAGGCACGCCGAAGCGCGAACCGCGCTGGGCCTGTATCACGCCGAGATCGTCGGCAAGGTCGGCGGCATGCTGGCCCGACTTACCTATGGTGCCAGCACCGGCGAGTCCGAAAAACACCTGCAGGAAGCGCTCAAGCTGACGCCGGATGCGCCGATCGCATGGATCGAATACGGCAACGCGCAATTGCTGCTGCACGGCGACAAGGCGGAGCATGCGGCCGCCGCGGCCTTCGCCAAGGCTGCCAAATGCAAGCCACGCGATGCAATGCAAGCATTGGATGCGGCATGGGCCAAGGCTCAGCTCGCATAAAGCTTTCGCGCGTATAGTGTGCGGCCGATGGACGCCACCGCAGCAGCGACAGAACCGGCACATGCTGTAACCGCTCCGCCCGTGCTGGACGCGCGCGCCAAACGCGCCCTGCTCTGGCTGGTCGCGTTCTCGTTTTTCATGCAGATGCTCGACTCGACCATCGTCAACACGGCGACGCCGAGCATCGCACTCAGCATGGGCATCGCGCCGCTGGATCTGCGCACGGCGCTCACCAGCTATGTGCTCAGCCTGGCCGTATTCATTCCGCTCAGCGCCTGGCTCGCCGACCGCCGCGGTACGCGCGAAGTCTTTTGGTGGGCGATCCTCGTGTTTACCTTGGGCTCGCTCGCCTGCGGATTGGCGCAGAACCTGTGGATGCTGGTCGCCGCACGCGTGGTGCAGGGATTCGGTGGCGCAATGATGATGCCGGTCGGGCGCCTCGCCCTGGTGCGCGCCTTCGACAAATCCGAATTCGTGCAGGCCATGAGTGTGGCGACGATTCCGGGCCTGATCGGTCCGGCGATTGGTCCCGTTCTCGGCGGCTTCTTCGCCATGTACGTGAGCTGGCGCATGATCTTCTTCGTCAACATCCCGTTCGGCCTGATCGGCTTGTGGATGGCGCGCCGCTACATGCCCGACTACCGCGGTCCGCACGCCCGATTGGATGTCGCTGGTTTCGCCCTGATCGCGCTCGGCGCGGGCGGATTGTCGTGGGCGCTGGAACAACTCAGCGATGGCGCCTATTTCGGCGGATTCGGATTCGGCATTGCCGCCATTGTGGCACTGGCGATCTACTGGCGCCGTGCACGCGGCGTGACCGCGCCGATCGTGGATTTGCGTCTGCTGCGCATCCGCAGTTTCCGGATCGCCTTCAACGGCGGTTTCGCGACGCGCCTGGGCGTAGGCGGAATCTCCTTTTTGTTGACCTTGCTGTTCCAGATCGGCTTTGGCTACTCGGCGGTGATGGCTGGGCTGCTGCAAGTGCCGCAGGCGTTGGCGATGTTGCTGATGCGTTTTTTCGTCTGCAGCATCATCAAATTCCAGGGCTATCGCCGCGTGC
>JBOHYL010000127.1:0-6549 GCA_050737915.1 Rudaea sp. | reverse complement strand
AATCCTGCGGCCAGTGCACACCCTGTCGCGAAGGCACCGGCTGGATGTACCGCGTGCTCACGCGCATCGTCGAAGGCAATGCTTCGATGGACGACGTGAACATGCTCAAGCAGGCCGCCGGCCAGATCGAAGGCCACACCATCTGCGCGTTCGGCGAAGCCGCCGCATGGCCGGTGCAGGGCATGTTGCGGCATTTTTGGAACGAATTCGAATATTTTATCGAGCACAAGCGCTCTATCGTGGATTCACCGATGGGAGTTGCAGCATGAGCGCCCAGCCGACCAATCCCAATACCGCGCCGGACATGGTCAATATCGAAATCGACGGCAAGCCCATGCAGGTGCCAAAGGGTTCGATGATCATTCAGGCCACCGATGCAGCCGGTATCCCGTTGCCGCGTTTTTGCTATCACAAGAAATTGCCGATCGCGGCGAATTGCCGCATGTGCATGGTCGAAACGGAAATGAACGGCAAGGCCGTGCCCAAACCGCAGCCGGCGTGCGCAACGCCGGTGATGGAGGGCATGAAGGTTTACACCCGGTCGCAGCGCGCGTTGTCCGGCCAGCGCAACGTGATGGAATTTCTGCTCATCAACCATCCGCTGGATTGTCCGATCTGCGATCAGGGTGGTGAATGCGAATTGCAGGATCTGTCGCTTGGCTACGGCCGCTCGGTGTCGCGTTTTGCCGAACGCAAGCGCGTCGTGCCGGACGAGGATCTGGGTCCGCTGATTTCGACCGAAATGACGCGCTGCATCCACTGCACGCGCTGCGTGCGCGTCATGACGGAAGTGGCCGGATCGCCGGAGCTCGATGGCATGGGCCGCGGCGAACATATGGAGATCGGCACCTACATCGGCAAGACCATTGATTCGGAACTGGGCGGCAACATCATCGATGTGTGTCCGGTCGGTGCGCTGACCAACAAGGTATCCCGCTTCAAGGCACGCGCCTGGGAACTGATTGCGCGCGAATCGATCGGCTATCACGATGCGCTTGGTTCCAACCTGTGGCTGCACACGCGTCGCGGTGAAGTGTTGCGCACGGTGCCGCGCGACAACGAGGCGATCAACGAGTGCTGGCTGTCCGACCGCGACCGTTACTCGCACCAGGGTTTGTACGCCGAGGACCGCGCTGTGCAGCCGATGGTGCGCAAGAATGGACAATTGGTGGCGGTGGAATGGGATGAAGCCATCGCGTTCGTTGCCGACGGGCTGAAGAAATCCGATGGTGATCTTGGCGCCCTGGTTGCGCCGCTGACCTCAAGCGAGGAAGGTTTTCTGCTCGCGCAGATTTTGCGTGCGCTTGGCAGCGACAGCATCGATCATCGCCTGCGCACGCTGGATTTCGCCGACGGCGCACCGTGCGCGGAGTTCGAGATGCCCGTAGAGCAGATAGAAAAGGCGGACGCGATCGCGCTGGTCGGCTGCAACCCGCGCCACGAAATGCCCTTGCTCGCGCATCGCATCCGCAAGGCGTGGAAGGGCGGTGCCAAAGTCCATGCGATCAATCCGCTCGATTTCGAGTTCAATTTCGAGCTGGCGGGCAAAACCATCGCAACGCCCGCGGGCATGCTCGATGCGATGCTGCGTCTCGCCAAGGTCGCAAACGATGCCGGTCATCTGCCAGAGCCGGGCGAACTCGCGCAGGCGCTCCCAGGCGTGTTCGCCGACGATTCGTCCCGTGCGCTGTTCAAGACGCTGAGCGAGGCAACGTCGAAGGTGTTGATCCTCGGCGAATCGGCACTGCAGCATGCGCAGGCTTCGTGGCTGCGCGCGGCGGCGCGTTTCGTCGCCAGGGCCGCGGGCTGCGCGTACAACGAAATTCCGTCCGGCGCCAACGACATCGGCTTGGCGCGAGTGGGGGCGCAGCCGCGCGCGGGCGGCAAGCACGCCGCAGCGCTGCTTGCGCAACCACCCAAACATCTCGTCGTCTATCACGCTGGTTCGCAGGATACGTATTCCTCCGCCGCGTTCGACCTGGCGCGCAGCAACGCATCCTTCTGCGTTTTCATCGGCGCGTACGCCTGTAACGGCGTCAAGCGCACCGCGCACGCGGTGCTGCCGATCGGCTTGCCGCCGGAGATTGACGGCAGCTATGTCAATGTCGATGGTCGCCAGCAGACGTTGGCCGCCGGCGCCAAATTGCCGGGGGATGCGCGGTCGGGCTGGAAGGTGCTGCGGGCGCTTGGCGCGAAACTCGGTGTGGCCGGGTTCGAGTTCACTGAATTCGCCCAGGTTCGCGAACTGGTCACTGCCGTACTCGAGAAGAAGCCCACGATTGTGCAGTCGGGCTCATTGGCGCCACGTGTTGCCACCAACGCAGGGTTGGTGCGTGTTGCCACGGTGCCGATGTACCGCGCCGATCAGGTGTTGCGCCGTTGCCCTGCATTGCAGGCACATCCGCTTACCGGCAAGGCCGCGGTCGTGCTGCATCCGGAAGATGCGCTCGCTCTCGGTCTGGCGCAGGATGCGTCCGCCAACATCGCGGGCGGTGGCGCCGCGGCGGTGTTGCCGGTTGTGATCACCCGCGCGGTGCCCAAAGGCGCCGCGTGGATCGAATCCACCTGGCCGCAATCGCGTGCCTTGCCGCCGACCGGCGCGGCGCTGACGGTAACGAGGGCCTGAGCGTGTTCGACTGGGTGCGCAATTTTCTACTCGGATACGGCGATCCCGGCCTGATCGGTTGGCTGGTGCTGTGCATACTCGCCATCGCGGTGCCGGTGATCATCGCTGTTGCGTTCTACGTGTGGTGGGAACGCAAAGTACTGGGCTGGATGCACGTGCGCATGGGTCCGAACAGCGTGGGTCCGGCTGGCCTGGCGCAAACTTTCGCCGACGTGTTCAAGTTGCTGTTCAAGGAATACCTGCTGCCGGCCAAATCAAGCAAGCTGCTGTTCGTGCTGGCGCCACTGGTTGCGTTGACACCCGCGCTTGCAGCGTGGGCGGTGATGCCGTTCGATCAAAAGCTGGTGCTCGCCGACGTCAATGCCGGTCTGTTGTATCTGCTTGCGATGACCTCGATGGGCGTGTACGGCATCATCCTCGCTGGCTGGTCGTCCAATTCCAAATACGCCTTTCTTGGCGCGATGCGCTCGGCCGCGCAGGTTGTCAGCTACGAAATCGCGATGGGCATGGCGCTGGTTGGCGTGCTGATCTGCGCCGGCAGCCTGAACCTGTCCGACATCGTGCGCGCGCAGGCTGGACCGCACGGGTTGTTCTCCTGGTTCTGGCTGCCGCTGCTGCCGCTGTTCGTGATTTATTTCGTTTCCGGCGTCGCCGAAACCAACCGGCTACCGTTCGATGTCGCCGAGGGCGAGTCCGAGATTGTCGCCGGTTTCCATGTGGAATATTCCGGCGCGCCGTTTGCGGTGTTCTTTCTCACCGAATACGCAAACATGATCCTGGTTTCCTTCCTTGTGCCGACGTTCTTCCTCGGCGGCTGGCTGTCGCCGTTCCCGCAGTCCTGGGGCCTGCTTGGCGTCGCTGGCTGGTGGTGGTTGTTCGCCAAGGCCTTCGTGTTTGCGTTCCTGTACCTGTGGTTCCGTGCTGCGTTTCCGCGTTACCGCTACGACCAGATCATGCGGCTGGGTTGGAAAGTGTTCATCCCGATCGCTTTGGTCTGGATCGGCGTCGCCGGTTGTCTGGTTTACTTCGGTGTCGTCACGCCGGCGGAGGCTGCGCCATGAGCCGTGTAATTCGCTACTTCAAGAGCCTGCTGCTGATCGAGTTGTTCAAGGGCCTGGCCTTGACCGGCAAGTACCTGGTCAAACCCAAGTACACGATGCGCTATCCGATGGAGCGCATCCCGCAATCCAATCGCTTTCGCGGCCTGCACGCGCTGCGCCGCTACCCGAACGGCGAGGAGCGCTGCATTGCCTGCAAGTTGTGCGAGGCGGTGTGTCCGGCACTCGCGATTACCATCGACTCGGAACAGCGTGCCGACGGCACACGCCGCACCACGCGCTACGACATCGATTTGTTCAAATGCATCTACTGCGGGTTTTGCGAAGAATCCTGCCCGGTCGATTCGATCGTGGAGACGAATATCCACGAATACCATTTTGAGAAGCGCGGCGAGAATATCGTCACCAAATCGCAGCTGCTCGCCATCGGCGATCGCTGGGAGCAGCAGATCGCTGCCGCGCGCATGCAAGATGCTCCGTACCGCTGAGGACATGGCATGAACTTGATCCTGTTCTACGTGTTCGCCACCATCCTCGTGCTTGCCGCGCTCGGCGTGATCGGAGTGAAGAATACCGTGCATGCTGCGCTGCTGCTGGTGTTGTGCTTCTTCACCACTGCCGCGCTGTGGCTGCTGATCCAGGCCGAGTTCCTCGCGCTTGCCCTGGTGCTGGTTTACGTCGGTGCGGTTATGGTGTTGTTCCTGTTTGTGGTGATGATGCTCGACATCAAGATCGAGCCGATGCGCGAGGGCTTTATTCGCTATCTGCCGTTGGGGGCTCTCGTCGCGGCGGTGATGTTGGCCGAGATGCTTGCGCTGATCGGCATTCGTGCAATGGCGGTGGCGCCGCCGGCCGATCCCGCCGGTCACTCCAACACAGCATGGCTCGGGCTGGCGCTGTTTACCCGGTTTCTGCTGCCGTTCGAGATCGCTGCGGTGATCCTGACGGTTGCCGTGATCGCTGCGGTCATGCTCACGTTGCGCCGTCGCGAAAACGTGCATTACCAGAACCCGTCGCGCCAAGTTGCAGTCCGGGCCAGCGAGCGCGTGCGCATCGTCAAGATGGCGAGTGCTGCGAAACGGGAGTCCGCGCCATGATCGTTACCGATCAAATCACGCTCGCGCATTTCATCGTGCTTGGCGCGGTGCTGTTCTGCATCGCCGTCGCCGGCGTTTTCATCAACCGTAAAAACCTCATTGTGCTGCTGATGGCGATCGAGTTGATGCTGCTCGCGGTGAACATGAACTTTGTCGCGTTCTCGCGCTACCTTGGCGACGCATCCGGGCAGGTGTTCGTGTTCTTCATCCTGACCGTGGCCGCCGCCGAATCGGCAATCGGGCTGGCGATTCTGGTAGTGCTGTTCCGCAACCGCGCGACGATCAATGTCGGCGAGATCGATGAGTTGAAGGGGTAATGCTCGTCATCCCGGCATGGAATGCCGGGATCCAGACTGCATGGATGCCATGGAGGGTGCTGCGTATCGGCTTGCCATCCTTGGCGTCTGGATTCCGGCAGTCCCTGCCGGAATGACGGAAGGGAAGTTGTGTTGCAACGATAGGAAAAGGTACTGGTATGGGTTTGAGTGCAAACATTCTCCTCATCATCGCCTTCGCGCCGTTGGTCGGCGCCGTTGTGGCCGGCCTGTTCCGCAATCAGATCGGCCGTATTGGTGCGCACAGCGTGACCATCGCTGGCGTAGGTGCGAGCTGCGTATTGTCGTTTTACGTGCTGTATCAGATGGTCTGGGGTGGTGCGTCGACGTTCAACGAAAACGTCTACACCTGGTTTCAGGTGGGAAATTTCTCCACGCACATCGGTTTTCTGATCGACCGGCTCACCGCGCTGATGATGGTCGTCGTCAGCTTCGTGTCGCTGATGGTACACATCTACACTGTCGGCTACATGGCCGAGGATCCTGGCTACCAGCGTTTCTTCAGCTACATCGCCTTGTTCACGTTCTCGATGCTGATGCTCGTGATGGCGAACAATTTTCTGCAACTGTTCATCGGTTGGGAGCTGGTGGGCCTGGTTTCGTATCTGCTGATCGGATTCTGGTTCAAGAAGCCGAGTGCGATCTTCGCCAGCCTGAAAGCGTTTCTGGTCAATCGCGTCGGCGATTTCGGGTTTATCCTCGGCATTGCGGGCGTGCTGTATTTCTTTCATACCCTCGACTATGCGACCGTGTTTGCGCACGCCGACAGCTTGAACGGCAAGACTCTCGACATTCTCGGCGCCACGCCGTGGTCTGCAGCCACGGTAATCTGCCTTTGTCTGTTCGTCGGTGCGATGGGCAAGTCCGCGCAGGTGCCGCTGCATGTGTGGCTGCCCGATTCGATGGAAGGCCCGACGCCAATTTCTGCGCTGATCCACGCGGCAACCATGGTCACTGCCGGCATCTTCATGGTTGCGCGCATGTCGCCGCTGTTCGAGCATTCGGAGACCGCGCTGTCGCTGGTGCTGATCGTCGGCGCCACCACCGCGTTCTTCACCGGCCTGATCGGCATCGTGCAGAACGACATCAAGCGGGTGATCGCCTATTCCACGCTTTCCCAGCTCGGCTACATGTGCGCGGCGCTCGGCGCATCCGCCTACGCCGCAGGCGTGTATCACCTGATGACGCACGCGTTCTTCAAGGCGCTGCTGTTCCTCGGCGCGGGTTCGGTGATAGTGGCGATGCACCACGAGCAGGACATGCGCCGCATGGGCGGCCTGCGCAAATACATGCCGATCACCTGGATCACAATGTGGATCGGCTCGCTGGCGCTGGTGGCGACGCCGGGCTTTTCGGGGTTCTTCTCGAAGGACCAGATCATCGAAGCCGTGGGCGAGTCGCACATTTTCGGCGCCACCTACGCGTACTGGTGC
>JBOHYL010000126.1:0-2150 GCA_050737915.1 Rudaea sp. | reverse complement strand
CTTCGGATCCGTGAGGAAGCCGACCTTCGGCGCGCCGGCCTGTTGCAGCAGCGTCATGCCGACGACGACGCGGCCGTACGGCACGTTCTGATCACCCTTCACGAGCACCGGAGTCTCGGCGTTGCGGCGCAGCACGGCCGACACGCGCTCGAGCACGGCCGACTCCTCGATCGGCGCCTCGGGGTTGTCGCCGATGTTCAAGAAGAACCGTCCTTCCTTGTCGATACTGAGAACGAGCGGCTCGTCCTTCTGGTTCTCGATCGGCTGTGCCGCCGCTTTCGGCAAGTCGACGTTGATTCCCTGCGTGAGCAGCGGCGCCGTAATCATGAAGATGATCAACAGCACGAGCATCACGTCGATGTACGGCACGACGTTGATCTCGGATTTGAGCTTGCGGCGTTTGCGGATGCGTCCGGACACTTGCATGGCGATGGTTCCAACGGCTAACGCGGAACGCGGGGGTTAGGATTCATCGAGGTGCGCCTGGCGTTGCAGGATCGAAGCGAATTCGTCGACGAACGTGTCGTAGCGGGTGACGATCCGCTCGACCTTGTTGGAATAGCGGTTGTACGCCCACACCGCGGGAATCGCGGCAATCAGGCCCATGGCGGTGGCGATCAGGGCTTCGGAAATGCCCGGCGCCACCATCGCGATGGTGGCTTCCTTGACGTTGGCCAGACCAACGAACGCAACCATGATGCCGGCTACGGTGCCGAGCAGGCCGACATAGGGACTGATCGAACCCACGTTGGCGAGGAATTCCAGATTCTGCTCGAGGCGGTCGATCTCACGCGTGAGCGCCACACGCATGCCGCGCTGGGCGCCTTCCAGAATCGTGCGTGGATCCATCTGGCGGCGTTGGCGCAGGCGCGCAAACTCGCGGAATCCGGCTTCGAAGATGCTCTCGATCCCGGTGATGCGGTCGCCGTTGGCGGTGATATCGCGGAACAGGCCGGCCAGATCCGCGCCCGACCAGAAGCGTTCCTCGAAATCGTCGGCGCCGCGCATGGCGCGGTTGAGGATATTCATCTTGCGGAAGATGATCACCCAGGACAGGAACGAGAACACGACCAGGATCGCCATGACGACCTGGACGAACAGGCTGGCGTTGAGCGTCAGTTGCAGGATATTGATGCTGTCGCTCATGCGTTATCGGACTCCGCCAGAAGGGATTCGGGTATGCGGCGCGGTTTGTAGTTGAGCGCGTCGATGCAGGCGGCACGTACTTCGGCTTCGACCAGGCGCGCACCATCGGCCGGGCGCAGTATATATTGCGTGAAGCGCATCGAGGCCGAACGCCGCGTGAACGTATCGATGATTGCGAGCAGCTCCTCGTCCAGCCGCGCCGGCGCGAGAAAACGCACGCGCAGGTCGGCGACCACGAAGAGCACGCCGCATTGTTCACGCACGTGCTGCTGCTCGACCCCGCGGGCGCGCAGCCATTCGGTGCGCGCGCGTTCCAGAAAACGCAGGTAGGCGGCGTGATAGACCACACCGCCGGCGTCGGTGTCTTCCCAATAAACGCGAACAGGCCAGGAAAAGGGGCCGCAGTGAGCTTCCCTGGCGCGCGTCGCCCTCCTTCCGGCTTGGTCAGCAGGGAAAATCACTCTGTCCCTTTTTCCTCGAACAGGTCTTCAGCGGCTGCGCGCTTGGGCGCCTTCAATCCCAGATGGCGGTAGGCCTTGTTCGTTGCCATGCGCCCGCGCGCGGTGCGCATGAGGAAGCCTTGCTGGATGAGAAAAGGTTCCAGCACATCCTCGATCGTGCCGCGTTCCTCGGACAGCGCCGCAGCGAGCGAATCCACGCCGACGGGGCCGCCATCGAAATGCTCGATGATGGTGTTCAGCAGCCGCCGGTCAAGCGCATCGAAACCTTCGGCATCGACGTTGAGCATCTGCATCGCCGCGATCGCAACTTCGCGCGTGATCGTGCCGTTAGCCTTGATCTGGGCAAAGTCGCGCACGCGGCGCAGCAGGCGGTTGGCGATGCGCGGGGTACCGCGTGCGCGATTGGCAATCTCGCTCGCGCCATCGTCCTGGCACGCGATGCCGAGAATTTTCGCCGAGCGCCGCACGATCGCGCCGAGTTCGTCCGGGGTATAGAACTCCAGGCGCTGCACGATGCCGAAGCGGTCGCGCAGCGGACTCGTG
>JBOHYL010000125.1:0-47629 GCA_050737915.1 Rudaea sp. | reverse complement strand
TCGTGATTGTGGATTCGACCGATCCGATCGGCCCGGCCGAAGGCCTGTTCAATGAGGCGTTCTACCGTTCGTGTCTGAAAGCGCTGCGTCACGGCGGCATTCTGGTGCAGCAAAGCGAATCGCCGCTTGCGCACCTGCCGCTGCTCAAGAACATCCGCAAGGCGATGAATGCGGCCGGCTTCCACGCCCTGCGCACGCTCACCTTTCCCCAGCCGTGCTACCCGACCGGCTGGTGGAGCGCTACGCTCGCGCGCAAGGGCATCGAGTTGACCGAATTCCGCGAACGCGGCGCCGAAATGAAACAGTTCCTCACCCATTACTACAACGCGGAAATTCACAAGGCCGCGCTGGCGCTACCGGAATTTTTGAAGGAAGCGTTGGAGTAGTAATCCCGTTTACTTGCGCCAACGCCTGAACCAGCGCACGGCCCAAAAATCCGCGCGATCCAGCAATCGCGCCACGATCAGCGATTCGCCGGCGATCAGCAAGGCGCCGAGCGCGCCGATGAGCAGACCCGGACCGGGCAGAAACAGCAGCACGACGCCAAGCAGGATCAATACGATGCCGGCGGCGATCATTAGTGTCGTACGTACCACATGCGGTCGCGCCTTCACGCGCCGGTGATGGGCGCGAAAGCGCGTGCCACTACGAGCATTCAGAAACGCGCGCAGATGTCGACGCAGGCGGGCGAACATGGCTATTTTCCAAACCCCCATATATACATTGGATGTATCCTGAGCCAGACAGGTTCCCGGAGTAAAACATGAATCGCATCCTCATGGCCGGATGTCTCGCTGTGGCGGCTTGCACCGCCCACGCCGGCGACCGCATCACTGGAGCGCCGTTCGCCACGCGCTCGCAGGTTTTGGCCACGCACGGCATGGTCGCGACCTCGGTGCCGCTGGCCACGCAGATCGGTCTGGATGTGCTGAAAAAAGGTGGCAGTGCGGTCGATGCTGCAATTGCCGCGAACGCGGCGCTGGGCCTGATGGAACCAGTGTCGAACGGCGTCGGCGGCGATTTGTTCGCGATCGTCTGGGATGCGAATACGCACAAACTCTACGGCTACAACGGCTCTGGCCGTTCGCCGAAAGCACTCACGCTGAAATGGTTTCAGGATCACGATTACAAGGCCGTGCCACCACTCGGGCCACTGCCGGTGAACGTACCGGGCACGGTCGATGGCTGGTTCGCGTTGCACGATCGTTTCGGCAAACTGCCGATCAAGGACGATCTGGCGCCCGCGATCGCCTATGCGCGCGAAGGTTTTCCGGTGACGCAGCTGATTGCGTATTACTGGAAACTATCGGTACCGCGGCTGAGCAAATTCACCGGCTTTACCGAGCAGATGACGCTGAACGGTCATGCGCCGGCGGAAGGCGAAATCTGGAAGAATCCGAACCTCGCGAACACCTTGCAAGCCATCGCCCGCGGCGGCCGCGATGCGTTCTACAAGGGCAAGATTGCGCACACGATTGCCGATTACATGAAGGCGCAGGGCGGGTTCTTGAGCTACGACGACCTGGCCAGCCATCACGGCGAATGGGTGCAACCGGTATCGGCGAATTATCGCGGCTACGACGTGTGGGAATTGCCGCCCAACGGTCAGGGCATTGCCGCGCTGCAGATGCTCAATATTCTGGAAGGTTACGATTTTTCCAAAATCCCGTTTGACAGCGCCGAGCACGTGCATTTGTTCGTCGAGGCGAAAAAACTCGCCTACGAGGATCGCGCGCATTTTTACGCCGATCCGGACTTTTACAAAGTGCCGCTGAAGTGGCTGATTTCGAAAGAGTACGCCGCGCAGCGCCGCAAGCTGATTTCGCCCGATCACGCGATGAAATCGGTCGCGGCGGGCGAGGAACCGAAACTGCACGGCGACACGATTTATCTGACCACGGCCGACCAGTGGGGCAACATGGTGTCGCTGATCCAGTCCAATTACCGCGGCATGGGCTCCGGCATGACGCCGCCGGGTCTGGGTTTTATCCTGCAGGATCGCGGCGAGTTGTTCGTGCTCCGCGACGGCTACGCGAACACCTACGCGCCGGGCAAGCGGCCATTCCACACCATCATTCCGAGTTTCATCACGAAAAACGGCAAGCCGTGGATCAGCTTTGGCGTGATGGGCGGCGACATGCAGCCGCAAGGTCATGTGCAGATCGTGCAGAACCTGATCGACTGGCACATGAACCTGCAGGAAGCCGGCGATGCGCCGCGCATCCAGCATGAAGGTTCGACCTCGCCCGAGGGTCAGGCAACGGAAATGACCGACGGCGGTTGGGTCGATCTGGAATCGGGATTTTCCTACCAGACCGTACGCGGCCTGATGGAAATGGGCCACAGCGTGCGTTTCGCCCACGGCCCCTATGGTGGCTATCAGGCGATTGAATGGGATGCGAACGATCGCGTCTATATCGGCGCCTCGGAGGGCCGCAAGGACGGGCAGGCGGCGGGCTATTAAGCCTGCGCTCACGCGCCGAATGCCTACACTGCGCTTGCTTCTGCGAGGATCGTCCACCATGTCGCGTTGTATACTTTTTCTGCTTGCCCTGACCACCCTGCCCGCATTCGCACAATCACTCGCGCCCACGCCGAGCGCGCCGCTCAGTCCGGAAATGCCGCCGGCGCAACGCCTGGCGCAGTTCCATCACGACGAAATCAACCTGCTGGCCTTGCGCGCCGACGCGCATTCGCTGCTCGCCGCCGCGTTGATGGCGCAGACCGATGCAAACGATCCGACTCGGCCTGCCGTACTGAAGTCGCCCGCCCTGCTCGCGCGCGCGCAGAAAACCGACGATGCGGATGCGTTGGTATGGTGGGTCAGTGCCGCGCTGGAGTGCGGCGGCAAGGCCAAGGTGTGTCCGGCCGAAGCGACCCTGGCGCAACTGGAAAAATTCGATCCCGGCAACGCCGCAGCATGGTTGTGGGCGCTGCACCGTGCACAGCAAGCGGGAAATGCCGTCAGCGCGCGCGCGGCGCTGATCAGCGCTGCGCAGGCCACACGCTTCGACGACCAGTTCGGCGCGTTGACCGCACTGGTGTACCGCGCGACGGCGATCCTGCCTGTGGATGAAGCCATCCTGCGCGCGAGCAATCAGCCCGGCGTCGGCCAGGCCGGATTTCGCCTGACCTATGCCGCCGGTGTTGCCATCGCCGTGCCGCAAGCCTACCGCGACTCGCTCAGCGCCGCCTGCACCAACGCATCCGCAGACCCCGGTCTGGCTACAGACTGCATAGCCGTGGCGCAGAGAATGGCCGATAGCGGCAGTCTGGCGGCGCGTGGATTCGGTGCGCAGTTGCTGCTGTCGCTACTCCCGGCCAGTGCCGAACACGACAGTGCCGTAGCTCAGGCCCGCGCACTCGCCTGGCGCCTGCAAAGTATTGGCGGACTTGCCGATCGTCTGGCCGACGACAGCCGCGTCACCAGCATCTACACCCAGGCGCTCGCCGCCAGTGGCCGCGAAATCGACGCGGTCGATGCGGTCCTGCACAGCCAGGGCCTGCCGCTGGAGCCGCCGGCGGGCTGGCAACCTGCCGCCACGGCAGAGTAACCAGCTGCCTGGCAGCGTTTGCGAAACCGGCGCGACGTTGTACTCTTGCACGACTTTGCCGATCGGGAGTTACGCGTATGCGCAAGATTCTGGTGGCCAGTTCCAAAGGCGGTTGCGGCAAGACCACGATTGCGACCAATCTTGCCGCGCATTTCGCGCAGGACGGCAAGCGCACCGTATTGGTGGATGCAGACCGTCAGGGCTCGAGCATGCACTGGGCGGAAAAGCGCGCCGGATTGCCGGCGCCGGTGCTGGCGTTGTCCGGTTTGCGTGCCGGCTGGCACGAGAAGATTCCGCAGGACGCGCAGTACGTGATCATCGACGGTCCTGCCGGCATCCGCAGCGGCGAGTTGTCCGAACTCGCGCACGATGCCGACGTCCTGCTGGTTCCGCTGCTGCCTTCGCGCATCGATCTGGAAGCCAGCGCGGCGTTCCTGCAGGAGGTATCGCGGCTGGGTCGGGTCAAGCGCGATTCGCTCGCGGTCGGCATCGTCGCCAATCGGCTCAAACCCTGGACCACGGCCTCGCAGGACGCGGTCGAGGAAATCAAGCGTCTGCCGTTCCCACTGGTCGCGCAACTGCGCGACACGCAAGGCTACATGCTGGTTGCGGGCTTGGGCAAGAGCATCTTCGACTACAACTCCGAATTGATCCGCAGCCACCAGGAAGACTGGGGCAAATTGCTACGCTGGGCCAAACGGCAGGGCTGAAACGCAGATGAAACGTGAAATCGTCCTGTTGCGCCATGCCCACGCAGAAAATTCCGCTGTCGGACAGGACGACGCCGCGCGCGGCTTGAGCCTGCGCGGTATCGCCGAAGCGCGCGCCGCCGGCCATTGGCTACGCGAACAAAGTGCTTTGCCAGCGCGCATCCTGTGCTCGCCTGCGCAGCGCGCGCAGCAAACACTGGAACAGGCGCTCGGCAACATCGACGCGCAAATCGAGCCGCGCATCTACGACGCCACTGCGGGCGAGCTTGACGCGCTGATCGACGAACACACCGACGCACCGCGCCTGCTCCTGGTCGGCCACAATCCCGGCTTCGAAACCTTCGTCGCCCTGCTCGCCACGGGTCAGTCCGGCGATTTCCGCGGCATGCCGCCGGGCGGCATCGCCTGGTTCGAAATCGATGGCAATGCCGAACCCGGGGCGGGAACGTTGAAAGCGTTCTGGTCCCCATAGGAAGGCGTCACGCATGCGCCGGATCTGGATACAGCCATGGTTGCTGTGTCTTGGATTGGCCACGGTCAATGCCGGCGCCGAAGTACCGCGCTTTGCCGCGCTGCAACTGGATCCGGCGCGCTCTGAGGCTGGATTCACCGTCAAGGTGCTGTGGCTGATCGGCCTGCATGGCGAGTTCGGCGCATTGCGCGGCAGTCTCGCCATCGATCGTTTCCGCGGCACCGCTCGCGTGGATGCGTTGATCGACACTGACACCTTGCATATGCGCAGCAAGAACTATGAAGCCTGGGCGCGGTCGGCGGAATTTTTCGACGCGCAACAGTATCCGCAAATCCACTTTGTCTCCGCCGATTTCCCGCTTGTACGGCTGCGCACGGGCGGCGTGGTCGATGGTGTGCTGAGCGTGCGCGGCATCACCAAACCCGAACGTTTGCGCATACAGCCGGCTGAATGTGCCGAGCCGCTATCCGGCGCCTGCTCGGTGCGCGCCGAAGGCCGCATCGAGCGCGACGACTTCGGCATGCATTCGCGCCGCGGCACACTGGCCAACACCGTGGAATTGCGCATGCGCATTTTCTTCGCGCCGCAGGACGCGACGCCGCCATGATGCGCACTGCCGTCCTGTCGCTCGCGGCCGCCACTGCGCTGCTCGGCGGCTGCGCGGTCGATCCGATCCACGCCCGCCGCGCTGCGGCCACTGCCGCCTCCGCGCAGGATCACACGCTCACCTGCACCGCCGCCGATGCCTGCGCGATCGCCTCGCCGTATCAGGATCTGGCCGCACAGGCACTGCGCGACTCACGTCCCGGCGCGCCGGTGGAGTATGTGAATCTGCTGGATCAGGGCGCGGACTCGCTGTTGCTGCGCGTGCACCTGATCCGCGCCGCGCGCCGCAGCATTGACATCCAGACTTTCATCTTCGCCAAGGACGATGCCGGTTACCTCATGCTCGACGAACTGATCAAGGCGGCGCGGCGCGGGGTCAAGGTACGCGTGATCGTCGATCAGCTGTTTTCGCTGGACGACGTGGAATTGCTCGCGCAACTCGCGCGCGCGCATGTCAATTTCGAATTGCGCGTGTATAACCCGACGTTTCACAAGGCGCGCACGCCACCGCTGGATTTCGCCGCTGGTATACTTTGCTGCTTTTTCCAATTCAACCAACGCATGCACAACAAGCTGTTTCTGGTCGACGATCGCATCGGCATCGCCGGCGGGCGCAATTACGAGGATCGGTATTTCGACTGGGACGACGACTTCGACTACCGCGATCGCGACGTGCTGGTCGCCGGTCCCGCCGCCACACAAATGAGCGCTTCCTTCGAAAAGTTCTGGCGCGACCGCCGCAGCGTGCCGCTGTCGCGCCTGCGCGATGTGTCCGCGCGCATCCTCACCGACGGCCTGAAAGCGCCGGCGTACTCGCTGCACACCTACCGCGGTCCGCAGCGCGTGGCGGCATTGTCGCGCCACGCCAACGACGCCGATTTCATCCGCACGCATTTCGCCGAACGGGCGTTCCGCGTTGGTGAGGTGGAATACTTTTCCGATGCGCCGGACAAGTTCGACGAACCCGATCAGCCGCGCGACGATCAATTGAGCCTGCACATCCTGGAATTGTTTCAACGCGCGCAATCGGAAATCGTGATGCAGACGCCGTATCTGGTACTCAGCCGTACCGCGCGGAAAGTATTCGCCGCGCAGCATCGCGCCAAGCCGGATTTGCGCATCGTCGTATCCACCAACTCACTCGCGGCGACGGATGCGTTTTACGTCTACGCGTTGTCGTACAAATACAAAAAACGCTATCTCAAGCTCGGTTTTCAAATCCATGAATTCAAGCCATTTCCCACTGACACGGCCGGCTTGATCGAAAACTACACCAGCCTGGGAGACAGCGACGGTGAGGTGACACGCTATCGCAAATACGGCCGCGCGCCGCTGAAACTACACGGCGTGCGCATCGGCTTGCATGCCAAATCCATGGTGATCGATGGCGTTATCGCCCTGATCGGATCGCACAATTTCGATCCGCGCTCGGACCATTACAACACCGAGTCGGGTTTCATTATCCACGACCGCGCCTTCGCGCAAGCGCTGCGTGCTTCGATCCTGCGCGATTGCGCACCGGGCAACGCCTGGACCATTGCCCGGCGCCAAGGCAACGGCTGGCTGAGTCGACTCAACCGTCGCATCGGCGATATTTCCGCGTCGCTGCCGATCTTCGACCTGTGGCCGTACCGCTACGCCTCCAGTTTTGCGCTCAAGCCCGGCTGCAAACCGGTGCCGCCCGGCGCGCCCGGATTTTACGATTGCTACGTGGATGTCGGCGACTTCCCTGAAGTCGATTTGCCGCTCAAGACCATCTACACCCGCATTGTGACGGCGTTTGGCGCAAGCCTGCATTCGATTCTCTGATTTGATGGTGGACATGCCGGGTATCCTGCCGCAGTTGTCCACCAAGCGGATACGGTAAAGGCGCGCCACACTCGTCGAATCGGCCGCAAGTCGCCGGTTCATTGGCACTTGCCCGTGCCAAGAAACTCGGCCCGGCATTGACGCGCCAGCCCGGGCTGGCTAGTCTGCGCGAACCGCCAACCGCCTTCAGGATGCCGCCATGGCCATCGAATTTTCCGTCGAATTGTCCGATCAGGATTTGCCCTACTTCATGGAGGCGATGAAACGTGCTGAGCAACGCGCGGCCGGCAAGAGCGCCCAGCAGATTCTGGACGAAGCGGCGAAAACCTTCGCTGGCTCGCAGGCGCAGCAGATGCCCGAGTTCGTGCGCTCGCGACTGGCCTGCGTGGAGAACCTGATCGCGATGGCCGCCGACGAAGGTTGGGGGCTGGCGGCCGAGGATCGCAGCCGCGTGGTTTCGGCGCTGACGTATTTTTCCGATCCGGAAGACCTCATTCCGGACAACGTGCCGGTGCTGGGATATCTGGACGACGCGATCATGATCGAAGTCGTGCAGGGCGTGCTCAAACCGGAAATCGACGCCTACGCCGATTTCTGCAACTACCGCAGCGAAGAAGCGCAACGCCGCGGCGCCGACGCCGACAAACTCGGTCGCGAGGAATGGCTGGAGGATCGTCGCGCTGAACTGCAGGCGCGCATGCGCCAGCGCCGCGGCTCCTACGCGCCCAGCGGCAACTGGACGCCGCGGTTCAAGTTCACCTGAGGCGACTCAACGCGGTGCCGGTATCGTGCCGGTATTCCTGATGCGCTGCACATTGATCCATGCGGCCAAAGCCGACGCATTGGCTGGTGGCGGGCCGATCCAGCGACTTGCGTCGCCATCCTCGAGATAACCAGCAATGCGATCGTCGAAATATACATCGACGCGGTTGCGATCGTCGCCGCGCGCCTGGGTGACATATTGCGCGGGCTGCGGGTGGACATCCAGAAAAATCCCGTTGAACGCGGTGCGGCAATAATCCACGCCCATGATATGCGCCAGCGATGCGGCAAAGTCGGTTTGCTGGAATGCAGCATTGACGACTTTGGGCATGTTCACGTCACCGCTCACAATCAGCGGAATGCGAGCGAAGGCACGCTCGCCGAAGCGACGGTACTCGGCACCGAGGATTGGCGTCATGCTGCGGTGGTCGCCGGTGATCAATAAAATGCCATTGGCGAAAAAGCTGCGCTTGGCCAAGGCATCGTGGAAATCGGCCAGCTGCGCGTCCACATACCCGAATGAACCGGCCGGATCAATTCGGCTGGTGCGCGGATCCACGAACGGCGGATGACTGCTGATGGTGAGCAGCACGGCAACGAATGGACGCGGATCCTGACGTCGCTCCAGCCATTGCTCGAAGCGTGCGAACAGTACACCATCCTCGATGCCGCCAAATTGGCCACGCGGCATGCCTGCGTAGAACGGACTTTCGTTGCCTTCGACGCCGTCGAAATCGAGGCTGCGCAGCCATGGTCCCGAATCTTCAAACGACAAATCGGTAGCGGTGAAGTAGTACGTGGCGTAACCGGCGCGATGCGCGATGCTGGGCAGAGTATCTTCTCCCGGGCCGAAGCCGGACATCGCGTACATCAGCGTTCCCGGCGGAATCAGCGGCGGACGCCCGGTCAGGATTGCGATTTCACCACCATCAGTGGTGAATCCATTGGCATAGAAATGGGTGAAGTAGTGATTGGCGCGTGCGATGGCGTCCAGCCGCGGCAACCAGTCGTAGGGACCGCCAAGCAATGCGCTCTGGTACGCCGACAGCGATTCGGTGATGACGATGACGATATTGCGGCCGCTTCGAGTACCTGTAGAGCAAATCTTCGGCTGGGCAATGCCCAACCGCCATTCGCGTTGTGCGAACGCAGGCGAAAACTCTTGCGCACGACCTTGCGGCAGATTCGCTCCGATCACGTTCCATGCAAACTGGTCGTGAACGTAACGCAAAGGCGCCCACAACATGATCACACCGAATACTGTCTCGGCGACCGCCATCAAGAACAGGGTTCGCGCTTGCGGCAACGAGCGGCGCGCGCCGGCGACAACGCCGACCAAAACCACGATGACGAACGCCGCAATACCATCGTAGACCGTGGCGTTGGCTGAAAAAAACTGCGCGCGCGCCACACTCCATCCGGCCGCAATATCGCCGGAGAAGCGCAGCAAATCAGCCCAATACAGCCGCTGGTTGAACAGACGCAATACGCTCAGGTCGACCGCCTGGGCAAGGATGGTCAACGCGGCCAGTACGCTGAGCAATATCCGTAGCCAGCGAGGTTTCACCCCGGTTGCCAATCCGAGCAGCAGAAACACGGCGGCCAGCAGCCAGGCATCGTGACCCAACGCCGGCATCAGAAAGCAGCCGTGGCACGACGTGTAGGCGCCGATATATTGCTCTAGATAAAACGCCCGCAATACGCTCAACGCCAGCGCAAGCAGCGCGGCAGTGATCGTCCAGGGGATGCAACGTTTCTCTGCTGACCCGGACACGCGCAGGGGCTACGACCGCTCCACAATCGCGGTGACGCCCATGCCGCCAGCGGTGCAGATCGAGATCAGGCCGCGGCCGGCGCCTTTTTCCGCCAGCAGTTTCGCCATCGTCGCGATCAGGCGCGTGCCGGTGGCGGCGAACGGATGACCGAGCGCCAGACTCGAACCGTTGACGTTCAACTTCGCCGGATCGATGCTGCCGAGCGGCTTGTCGCGGCCGAGGCGGTTCTTGCAATAGTCCGCGCTTTCCCACGCGTGCAGCGTGCACAGCACCTGCGCGGCGAAGGCTTCGTGGATTTCGTAAAAATCGAAATCCTGCAAGGTCAATCCGGCCGCATCGAGCATGCGCGACACGGCAATTGTCGGCGCCATCAGCAAACCTTCGCCGTGGACGAAATCCACGCCCGCGACCTTGGCATGGGTCAGATACGCCAGCGGTTTGATGCCGCGCGCGGCAGCCCAATCATCGCTCGACAGCAAGGCCGCCGACGCGCCATCCGACAACGCGGTCGAATTGCCCGCGGTCAGCGTGCCCAGGCCGGAGGTTTTGTCGAAGGCGGGTTTGAGCGTGGCGAGCTTTTCCAGTGTGGTGTCCGCGCGCAGAATGTTGTCGCGTTCGACACCGCGAAACGGGACAACCAGATCGCTGAAGAATCCGCGCGCATACGCCGCCGCCGCCTTCTGATGGCTGCCGAGCGCGAACGCGTCCTGATCCTGCCGCGAAATCTTCCATTGCTTGGCCATCAATTCGCAGTGATCGCCCATCGACATGCCCGTGCGCGGTTCCATCACGCCGGGAAAACTCGGCTTGAGTTCGGCGAGGGAAAATCCGCTCAGAACGGTCTTGAATTTTTGCCAGGCGCCTCGCGTGCGATTGACGCGGAGCAGCCGCTGCTGCAACGCGCGGCTATAGACGATCGGCACATCGCTGGTGGTATCGGCGCCGCCGGCGATGCCGGCCTGGATTTGTCCCGTCACGATCTTGTTGGCGATGATGATGGCGTTGTCCAGCGAGGTGCCGCAGGCGCGCGCGGTGGTGATGCCTGGCGTAGTCGGCGCCAGGCCCGAGGACAGTGTCGCTTCGCGCGCCAGATTCCAGTCCGAAGCATGCTTGATCACCGCGCCGAAAGCGACATCGCCCAGTTACACGCCGTGCAGATCAAAGCGTTCGACCAATGCCCCAAGTGCCTTGACCGCCATACCGAAATTGCCGACATCGGCGTACGCGGTGTTGTTGCGACAGAACGGGATGCGGACTCCGCCAAGGATGGCGACACGCGGGGACCTAATCATCATGATGCAAATCGATAGCCACAAATAGCGCGCCGAGCCACCTTCGGACCGATTGTCAGATCAACAATTGATCGCTTTCAAAGTCAGCATTCCTACTGCGTGTGCCGCGCTTTTCAGTAGTAGGAAACAGTGACGTTTGAAAATGTCAACGTCCAATTTGATTCTGCCTGTATCTTAGTCTGGTCGGCAAATACAAAAAGAATAAACCACCCGCCTAATCCCGAGTCAATTAAATTGGTTGAATCTACCAAACTGTAGCTACCTATAATATTCGACCCGGCATGAACGCTATAATACACGTCGCCAGTCTTGTCGGCTTCTATAATTACAGTATAGGCAGTATTATCAGTTAACAGACGAACACTACAAGAACCTTGATATAGCAAAATAGTTCCATCTTTCCTCCATGATTCAATTTCTGCCGAAGGCCCCGACGCACATCCGTTCGGCGCGCCTTCCACATTCCCAAAAATCACACCCCGCCCTTCCAACAGACCATTATTCCCGGACAAATTTGCCTTGTTCCATTTTGCCGTAACCCCCACGGCCACGTGCGCATCGGGCTCGTTTGCAAAAAAATTAGTCGACGTAAAGGTAAAGCTTAACTCCATACCGGATGCGCCAGCTGGCAGATTTCCCGTGGGCATGCCAAAAGCATCCGTACCAAACCCGCTCCCATTTTCCTGGTACGGACTTGCGGCCGTCGTAGCCCCTTGGGGAGAGATAATTTGTGCCGATCCGTAATTGTGGACGATTTGCCACGTCCCATAGGACACCGGCGGGGGAATAGCATATGCGAAAGTTGTCAGGCCAAAGAACAGAATAGCAGTCGAAATCCCACCCTTAGTAACCATCATTTTGTCTCCTCGCGATTAACTTAGGATTTAAGTGTGGTAATAGGTAACTACAACATTGTTCAACTGCACAGTCCATATTGAATTAGCAAATGTGGGGTTCGTATCCGTTCCTATATGAAAGGCATACCAACCGCCTAACCCAGTTGGTATGGAAGAGGTAGCATCCAATACCGCGTAATTTGCCAAAATTGTCGCGCCCTGTTTCAATAGGTAACTGACGTTGCCAGACGTGTCTGCGGAAATTGTGATTACATACGCAACATTATCTTGAAGTTTCGGACTACACGTAGCGGGATACAACACAACATCCGGATTCGCACTTCCACGAGTCGATTCAACTTGGGCTGCAGGTGAATTACTGCTACTGCAACCTCCCTGAGTACCATAATCATATCCAACCTCAATGCCACGTCCTTCTTCGAGCCCATCCTCCGGGATCCACGAGTTTCCCTTATGCCAATTCGCACCTACACCAAACTCCAAATGCGCTAGCTCGCCCGAAAAGAAGCCTTGTGACACAAGTGTAAAACTTATCGACATCGCATTTGCGCCAGTCGGAAGATTCCCTGTAGGCACACCAATGGCATCAACCCCAACAACGCCAGGCGTCGTCGTGGACGGGAGTGCATCGGCAGAAATCTGCACATTTGATGGGGAAAGAACCTGACTTTGCTGGTTACTGTGGACAAATTTCCAATTACCATAGTTGATGGTGCGGATCGTTGTCGTTGCCATTACGCTCGTTGACATCAAAGCAATTATGATTGCAAAGATTCGCATATTTTTCCTCTTGGATAATTGCGCGGGAAACTTCAACGCTCATATAGCACTTTACCTGCATCTTCGCAAATACTAATGGCACGTTAGCCGCGTGGCACCGACCCCCAAGTCTCTTGGCGTAACCTCCACATTTCGATAAACGCAGCGCGAAATAGCGGAATCTCGGGGCCACGAGTGTCATCCTTCATGGTGTCCAGCGCCTGCTGCGGCGTCATCGTGCCCTCGATGAGTACCTTGTGGATCATGATCTCGTAAAGTTCCGTCCACAGCGGTGAATATGCAATGCGCGTCGCATCCTTGCGCACACGCTCGCGTTCGGCCTGCACATCGCCGCCACGACGCATCGCGACGACCTGCAGCCACGGTGAATCTGCGAATTCGCCAACAATATCGAAGCCGGCGTAATCAAGAAACAAGCGCACTTCTTCGGGATGGGTGAACTGATTGCGTGCGACTTCCTTGCGATGCTTTGGCACGACATCCCGATATTGGCTCAACTCCAGGCAGAAGCGGCGCCAGCCGATAGCGCTGCTCAGAGTCCACGTGTCGAAGAAAAAAAGGCCGCCTGGCCTGAGTACGCGCGCCATGTCCTCAAGATAGAGGTAAAAATCCTCCTTATCCATGTGGATAAAGACGGCGATGCAATACGCCTTGTCATAGCTCGCGTCGCGCAGTGGCTTGAGATTGCTGCAGGCAAGTTCCGTAAGGCCCACGTTCGACAAACCTGCGAGCCGCTCGCGCGCCACTCGGAGCATATTGGCCGATATGTCGGCTCCTTCCCAGTGCGCGACTTGTGGCGCGATGACGCGCGCGATTCGTCCAACACCGCACCCGAGTTCGAGCACACGATCGGATGCGTTCAACGCCAGCGCGGCATTGACCTGTTGCGCGGTGTAGCTTCCCGTCATGCGCAGTACATCTTCGCTGGCGCTGCCATCCACCGCCAGCATCGCGCCTTTGACAGTGGCCGCCTTGGCGTCCCACATTGTCTTGTAGTTCGGAGAATATAAGGGATCGGTCATCGGGAAACACCAGCGGAAAATGGAAGGCGATGATACACCGGGTGTATGTTCAGAATGCGCGCGCCGTCAACGCAATGGTTTTGCATACATCCGGTAATGATCCTCGCGCAGGCCGAGCGTGGCGTACGTGCGCTGCGCGTGCGTGTTGGAACTGTCCACGTACAGGCGCACGCCCACCACATCGACGCGTAGGGACGCGCGGCGTTCGACCTCGGCGTAGAGGGCGCCGAACACACCGTGGCGCCGGTGTTGCGCACGCACGTAGACGCTTTGCAGCCACCACCAGTCGCCGTTGCGCCAGTCGCTCCACTCGTAGGTGATCATCAGGCAGCCAGCGACCTCGCCGTCGCGTTCGGCAACCAGATAGAAACCGCGCGCCGGCTGCGCGAGCACCGCCGCGACACCGGCACGCAGCACGACCGGATCGAACTCTTTGTCTTCCGTCTCGCGTGCCATCGCCGCGTTGCATTCGATCAGCACATCGAGATCAGTGATTGCCGCATCGCGGATGCGCACTGCGTAGGTCATGCCATCATTCCTTCTTGCGGCGCCGACGCGAGCTACCGACCTTGCGTGTAAGCGTGTTGCGTCCCAATCCCAGTTGCTCCGCCGCACGCCCACGGCGATTGCCGTGTTCGGCCAGCGCCGCGGCAAGCAGCGTCCGGTCGAAAATGGCGCGCAGATGAGGATAGATTTTCTGCTCGCCGTGCGCCAGCCGCTCGCGCACCATGCGCTGCAATGGCGCGCACCAGTCCGCGTCGCTGCCGGCCGCAACCGGCAACGCCGGCAGATCGGACACGCGGATTTCACGACCCGGCGCCATTACCGCCAGGCGCCGGCACAGGTTGGCGAGCTGGCGCACGTTGCCTGCCCACGCCATTTCCGCGAGCGCGCCGAGCGCGGCCGGCGAAAACGCCTTCGCCTCCAGGCGCATGTCGACGGCGGCGCGGGCGAGAAAATGCGCGGCCAGCACGGGGATATCCTCGCGTCGTTCGGCCAGCGGCGGCAGTTGCAGGCGCACGACATCCAGCCGATGCAGCAGATCGGCGCGGAATTCGCCACGCTCGACCTTGGCATCCAGTTGCTGGTGCGTCGCCGCGATCACGCGCACATCGGCACGCAGCAGCTCGCGGCCGCCGACGCGGTAATACTCGCCCTGCGCCAGCACGCGCAACAGGCGCGTCTGCAGGGCCAGCGGCATGTCGCCGATTTCATCCAGAAACAAGGTGCCGCCCTGCGCCTGCTCGAAACGGCCGGCGTGGCGCTTGAGCGCTCCGGTGAACGCGCCGGCCTCGTGGCCGAACAGTTCCGACTCAAGCAGTTCGGCCGGGATCGCCGCCGTATTCATCGCCACGAAAGGCCTGGCGGCGCGCGCACTGTGTCGATGCAGGGCATGCGCGACCAGTTCCTTGCCGGTGCCGGTTTCTCCGGTGACGAGTACGTTCAGATCTGTTGCCGCAACCCGGCCGATGTTGCGGAACAGCTCACGCATGGCTGGCGCGCGACCGATCAGCTCGGATTCCGGCTCGGTTGCCGGCAACGGCGCGGGCGGCGGACGGCTCTGCGCCAGCGCGCGTTCGACCGCTTCACGCACCTGGTCCAGATCGAATGGCTTGGGCAGATAGTCGAATGCGCCGTTGCGATACGCGGCCGCCGTGGAGGTCACATCGGTGAACGCACTCATCACGATCACCGGCACACGCAAACCACGCGTCTTGATCTCGTCGAGGAGTTTCAGACCGCTGGCACCGGGCATGCGCACGTCGCTGACCGCGACGTCCGGCACGCCGACATTCAGCGCTGCAAGCAGGCTTTCGGCATCGGCAAATTCGCGCACGGTCGCGCCATCCTCGCGCAGGGCTTCGCCGAGCACGAAACGGATCGAGGCGTCGTCGTCGGCGATCCAGATTTCAGGCATGCGTGGACTCCAACGGCAACATCAATGTGAACACGGTGTGCCCCGGCCGGCTGCGGAAATCCAGCGCGCCGTCGTGTTCGCGGGCGATCTCGCGGGCCAGCGCAAGGCCCAAGCCGGTGCCGTCCGTGCGTCCGGAAACCAGCGGCGCGAACACGCTCGCGCGCAAGCTCTCGGGTACGCCGTGGCCGTCGTCGATCACGTCCAAACGCACAGCCAGACGCACCGGCTGGCCGGCGATCAGCGCGGCGTATTCGGCCCGCGTGCGCAGCGCTATACAGGCGGCGCCAGCCTGCAACGCGTTGCGCAACAGATTCAACAGCAGTTGCAACAGACGATCGGCGTCGGCGCGAAACGCCGGCAGGCTGGGGTCGTAATCGCGCTGCAATTGCACCTCGGGCGCCGCCTCGGCGGCGATCAGCGCACGCGCGCGTTCGGCGATTTCGTGCAAATTCACCACGCGCAGATGCGGCTTGCCGGATGGATGCAGCAGCCGGTCGGTCAACGCCGCCAAGCGATCCGCTTCGGCAATGATGAGTTCGGCCAGACGCTGCTGGTCCGGTTCTGCGGCGCGGCGGCGCAACAATTGCGCGGCGCCACGCAGACCCGCAAGCGGGTTTTTGACCTCGTGTGCCAAGCCGCGCAGGGACTGCGAGATTGGCGCCGCAGTAGTCGCCACGTCCGGCCCGAGTGCATGCACTTCGAGCAGTACGCCGTTGCCACGCCACGGTCCCACGGCGACATCGGCGCGCAGCAGCGGCGTGTGCGCGACCAATTCGCAGCTACGCACGAGCAACGGCGCATGCGCGGCCCGCATGCGTTCGATCAATTGGGTGAGCACCACGGCAGACTCGCCCAGCACCGGCAGCGGGCATCCGCGCCAGCGACTCGCCCCGATCAGTTCGAGAAAGGCCGGGTTGGCATGCTGTACGCGCAGGTCTTCGTCGAGTATGGCAATGCCCGTCGCCATCGGATCGAGCACATCGACCATGTCTGCGGCAATTTCCGGAGTCGGGATGGCAATCACCATTGCACCAGTTTAGTGCGAAATGAATCGTTGGGGTACCCATGCTGCCGTTTTGTCTCCGGCGCTGAGATCGGAGTAGGCTCTACTCCCGGCACGCGAACCGCCGGGGAACGTGCCATGACGCTGCGCAGCCTGTTCGTCGATTTCAATTCCTTTTTCGCCTCGGTCGAGCAACAACAAGCCTCGGCGCTGCGCGGCCGGCCGGTGGGCGTGGTGCCGGTGGTGGCTGAGACGACCTGCTGTATCGCCGCCAGCATCGAAGCGAAAACCTTCGGCGTACGCACCGGTACGCTGGTGCGCGAGGCGCGCAGGCTGTGCCCGCAGATCGTCCTGGTACCGGCACAGCCGTCGCTGTACGTGGATTTTCACCATCGCCTGAAGACCGCGATCGAGACCTGCATTCCCATCGACTATGTCGGCTCGATCGACGAGGTCGGCTGCGAGTTGATCGGACGCGAGCGCGTACGCGCCAATGCCATTGCGATCGCGCGTGACATCAAGACGGCGGTACGTGGCGTCGGCGATTGGCTGCGTTGCTCGATCGGCATCGCGCCGAATCATTTTCTGTCCAAGACCGCAACCGACATGCAAAAGCCCGATGGGCTGGTCGTGCTGGAGTCGGCCGACTTGCCGCATGCCTTGTATCGGCTGGCCTTGGCCGACCTGTGCGGTATCGGCCCGGCGATGGAACAACGCCTGCACGCGCACGGCATCCACCGTGTGGAGCAGTTGTGCGCGCTGGACGCATCCGCACTGCGCGAAATCTGGGGCGGCATCGAGGGCGAGCGCTTTCACGCAGCCCTGCGTGGCGAATGGCAGGCGCATCGCGAATTTGCACGCGCCAGCCTCGGTCACTCGCATGTGCTCGGCCCGGCATGGCGCACACCCGACGGCGCGCGTGCGGTCCTGAAAAAATTGCTGGTCAAGGCGGCGATGCGGATGCGTCACGAAGGTTTCGTCGCCGCGGCGATGACAGTGCGCGTGCGTCATTTGGGCGCCGATGCCTGGAACGCAGAAATCCGTTTCGACGCCACCGACGACAGCCGCGAATTTCTGCGCCAGCTTGCGCGCGCGCTGGATCAACGCGATCGACACACGCAGCGCCTGCCGTTGCGCGGCGGCAAGCCGCTGCCACTGGCGGTCAGCGTAACTCTCCATCGTCTGCAACAACGCAACGCGAGTACCGGTTCGCTGTTCGCCGATGAGACGAAAAATTGCGCGTTGAACGGTGTCCTCGATCGCGTCAACCGCCGCTACGGCGGCAACACGCTGTACTTCAGCGGCATGCGCAGCGCGCTCGAATCCGCACCGATGCGCATTCCGTTCCAATCCATTCCCGATCCCGGGCTCGAACGCGATGCCGAGCACAACGAGCTATGGCTCAAGCGTGAGCGTCAGTTCAAGCGCCTGGCCGAAGCCGCGCATCAACGCGACTGAATACGCCTGTATTGGGTAAGCGTATTTGCGCTGATCAGATGCTGTAATACATCTGGAACTCGACGGGGTGTGTCGCCGCACGGAAACGCGTAACTTCGGTTAGCTTGGTCTCGATGTAGGCGTCGATGACATCGTCGCTGAACACCCCGCCGGCCTTCAGGAATGCGCGGTCCTTGTCCAGTGCCGCGAGCGCCTGATCCAGACTGCTGCACACGGTCGGAATGTGCTTTTCCTCTTCCGGCGGCAGGTCGTACAGATCCTTGTCCATCGGCGCGCCCGGATCGATCTTGTTGAGAATGCCATCGAGCCCTGCCATCATCAGCGCAGTGAAGGCGAGGTATCCGGAATTCATCGGATCGGGAAAACGCACTTCAATGCGACGACCCTTGGGCGAATGCACGAACGGGATGCGGCAGCTCGCCGAACGGTTGCGCGCCGAATATGCCAGCATCACCGGCGCCTCGAAACCCGGCACCAGGCGCTTGTAGCTGTTCGTGGTGGAATTGGTGAACGCATTGATTGCGCGTGCGTGCTTGAAGATGCCGCCGATGTAGTACAACGCCGTCTGCGACAGGCCGCCGTACAGATCGCCCGCGAACAGGTTGGTACCACCCTTGGCCAGCGACTGGTGTACGTGCATGCCCGAGCCGTTGTCGCCAACGACGGGTTTGGGCATGAACGTAGCGGTTTTGCCATGCGTGTGAGCGACATTCTTGATCACATATTTGAGCGTGAGCAGTTCGTCGGCCTTGTGCACGAGCGTGCTGAATTTGGTGCCGATCTCGCACTGGCCGGCGGTGGCGACTTCGTGGTGGTGCACTTCGACGGTGAGCCCCATCGCTTCAAGCGTCTTGCACATTTCGCCGCGCAGATCGCCGAGCGAATCCACTGGCGCGACCGGAAAATAGCCGCCCTTGACGCCCGGGCGATGACCGGCATTGCCACCCTCGATTTTGCGGTTGGAACTCCACGCCGCCTCATCGGATTCGATCGTGAACCCCGCGCCGTGCATGTCGTTGTGCCAGCGCACCGAATCGAAGATGAAGAATTCCGGTTCCGGTCCGAAGAACGCGACGTCAGCAACACCGGTGGATTTCAGAAACGCCTCGGCGCGCCGGGCGAGCGAGCGCGGACAGCGCGAATATGCCTGCATCGTCGACGGTTCGAGCACGTCGCAGATCAGGATCAGGGTCGGATGCGCGGCGAACGGGTCGAGCACGGCGCTGTCCGCATCCGGCATCAGCACCATGTCCGAATCGTTGATGCCCTTCCAGCCGGTGATCGAGGAGCCGTCGAACATTTTGCCGTCCTCGAACGTGGACGCATCGACTGCATGGGCGGGAAAGGTAACGTGATGCTGCTTTCCGAGCATATCGGCGAAACGCAGATCGACGAATTCCACGTTGTTGTTTTTGATCAGATCGAAAACCTTGGCGGTGGACATGGGCGAACTCCATGAATGCAGGGAACACCGCAATATAGCAAGGCCGATGCCACCGATCTGCCGACAATAAAATCAACCACTTGCAAAGAACATTGGTACCTAGGGTTCATCTAATTGCACCAAAAAGATGCACTTTTTCGTGCCAATGCACGGTTTTGGCGCCTTCAATTGCGATCGATGCCAGCTGCTTCGTTGAAATCGCCGATGCCTTCGACCAAGGTGATGACGGCTTCGCGCTCGGCCTGGGTCAGGTAGGGGTTCCACACATCCAGCAGCATGACTACACGGGTGCGCTCGCTACGATTCCACGCTTCATGTTCGAAGGTGTCGTCGAAGCTGAAGCATTCGCCTTCGCGCCAGATCCTTTCCTCGCCGCCGACGTTGATCGCGCAATGGTCCGGAATGATTAGCGGCAGATGCGTGACCAGGCGGGTATTGGTCACGCCGCGATGCTTGAGGATGTGCGTGCCGGGTGTGAGCACGGAAAAACACACCTCGGGCGCGTGCTCGCGGATGCGCACCAGCGTGGGCAAGGCTTCCAGCACGGCACTGGTACGCGGACAACGCGTGTGATGCGCGTCGAAGCGCACACCATGACGATAGAAAAAGTAGGCGTCCCAGACCGGGGCTTCTACCCCGCCGAGATAGCTCTTCATCGCCTCGGGTGAGTGGTCCCCGAGGAACGGCGCCAGTTCATCCGGCTGATCCACCACTGCGTTCAATTCCTCGCGGATCGCGGCGGCACTGCTTTCCAGGATTTCGTACCACGGGAACAAGGCGCGGTCGAAATAGGTGGTCGGAGGAAGGTCCGGAAAGAACAGGAACTTCGGGATCTGGCGTGGATCGGGATAATCGGCCGGCAATTCGGTGAGGTAGATCTTCAGGCATTTCACCACGCGCGTCATCGCCGCTTCGCCATGCCGTGTGATCAATGGCGCGAGTAAAGCGTCAAACAGCCGCTTGCGGCCATCAAACGTAAAGCGCATGGCGTGCTTGACGTGCGCACGCAGCGGCGGCGACGTGGTGGCATCGCTTAGCCAGCGGCCCTGCGCCTGCGCCTGGGTGATTGCAGCGAAATAGTGCGGCAAGGCCGCATCCGGTTGGCCGGATTGCTCCAACACGCCGGCATACTGCAGACGTGCCACGAACGCCTTGGGCGCCATGCCGATGCAGCGGGCGAACACCGCGCAGGCCTCGTCCAGCTGGCTGGCGGCCACATGCGCATTGCCCAGATTGAGCAGAATCTGCGGCTCGCTCGTGTCGGCTGCTGCGGCGCGGCGCAGCAGATCGACGGCCTGTTGTGCACGCCCCAGCGCCAGTTCACGTGTGCCGATAAAGTTTAATGCTTCGGCATGCTCCGGGTGCGCGGCGAGCACGCGAGCGTACGCGGCGGCGGCCGCTTCGCTTTGCCCCTGCGCGGACAGTTGTCGTGCCTGCTGCAGGGCCGGGTCGTTGCTGCCGAGAGCGTTGGCATTCATGGCTTGGAGTAGCTGATGCGATAGATGACGCCGGCTAGATCGTCGGATACGAGCAACGCGCCATCGGGCATGACGAGCACATCGACGGGTCGGCCCCACACGCCTTGATCGGACTGCAACCAACCGCTGATGAAGGTGCTCGGGACGTTGGCGGGCGTGACGTTCACGCGCGCATTGACCACGCGATAGCCGACCTTGTGCGTGCGGTTCCACGATCCATGCTCGGCGATGAAAATGGAGTTTCGATATTCCGGCGGGAACTGCTTGCCAGTGTAGAAGCGCATGCCAAGCGCAGCCACATGCGCGCCGAGTTTCAGCGCCGGCGGCGTGTAGCGGCTGCACGGATGCCCAATGCCAAATTCCGGATCAGGCAGATCGCCCTGATGGCAGTATGGAAAACCGAAATGCTCGCCGGGTCGATCGAGGCGATTGAGTTCGTCCGCCGGCACATCGTCGCCCAACCAGTCGCGGCCGTTGTCGGTGAACCACAGTGTTCCAGTGCCCGGCTGCCAATCGAACCCGACCGTGTTGCGAATGCCCAGCGCCACATCCTCGACGCCGCTGCCGTCGCCATTGCGGCGCGTGAGTTTGGCGAAGCCGGGCCGGTCGCACACATTGCACGGCGCGCCGATCGGAATATACAACTTGCCGTCGGGACCGAACGCGATGAAGCGCCAGCCATGCGCCGCCTCGCCGGGTAGCTGGTCGGTCACGACGTGCGCGTTCGGCGGGTCCTCCAGACTCGATTCGATCGCATCGAATCGCAAGATGCGACTGACCGCCGACACGTACAGCGCGCCATCGTGAAAGGCAACGCCGACCGGCATGCGCAATCCGTGTGCAATCGTGCGCACTTCGTCCGCACGCGTACCATCCGCCGACGGTGTGATCGCATACACCTTGCCGGCGCTCATCGAGCCGGCAAACACGGTACCGTGCGCGCCGAGCGCCAGCTCGCGCGCATTTGACACCTGCGCGAACACGGCAACGTGGAACCCGGGCGGCAGGTGCAATTCGTCCAGCGGCAGCTCACGCGCGCCCAGCGCTGCCGCATACAGCGCCAGACCCGCCACGAGCAGGCGCGTGCGCATCAGCCGGCCCGCACGCGTTCAGCTTCCTCGCCGCGGCCGAGGCGATCGAGCAGACCAGCCAGTGGCGTACGCAACCAGGCTGCGTCCGGCGTCCGTTGCACGGCGCCGGAGAGATACTCGGCGGCGCCGGCCAGATCGCCAAGCTGTTCCATGCACCAGGCGCACGCATTCGCGGCGCCGGGATTTTCCGGCTCCAGCGCAAGCGCGCGGCGGTAATGCTTGAGCGCACGCACGATGTGGCCGCGATGACGGGCCACGTCGCCCAGGCCCGCGGTCGCACCGAATTGCTGTTGCTTGCGCGCGAGCAGATCCTCGTAGATCGTCTGCGCATCCGCATAGCGTTTCTCACGCACGCACACGCGGCCGCGGTACAGGCGCGCACGCGACAGATCCGGTTGCAGGCGTAGCGCATTCTCGAATGACTTGTCGGCGAACGCGTAATTGCCCTGCTCGAAAAACGCGCGCCCCAGACTGAACTGGATTGTCGCATCCTCGGACTTGCGCTCGGCAGCGCGCGCGAGAAACTTGAGCGCGTTGTCCGGCTGCTCGCGCGCCAGATACAGATTGCCCAAGCCAAGCAACAGCAGTGGATCGTCCGCCTCGGCCCGACGGCCGATCTTGAAGCGCGCCTCGGCGGCATCCAGATCGCCGTCGCGCGCGTGCAGATAACCGACCGATGCGTGCGCTTCGGGTGAATTCGGATCCAGCGTCAGCGCCCGCTCGAAGCTGGCGCCGGCCTCGTCGTCGCGGCTCAGGTGCATGAGCACGCCACCCAGCGCCAGATGGAATTGCGCGCATTGCGGATCCAGCACGATCGCTGCGCGGATCGACTCTTCTGCCGCCGCCTCCTCACCGCGCTGATGCAACAGCACGCCCAGCAGATGTAGCGCATCTGCGTCGTCCGGGCTGTCGACCAGCAGCGCGCGATACGCGGCCTCCGCAGCGACGAGGTCGCCGGCACGATGCAGCTTCAAAGCGTTTTCAAGTTCGGTCACAGGAAAACAACGAGTGGACGGACCGCTATTATGCCGCAGGGCGCAATGACGCGTTACCAATGGCAGATATCCCCGCGCAACGCCGCGTCTAGACTGCGACGTTGCCGCCTGGAATGGAGAATTGCATGCGCGCTTGGCACCGGCTGTTGGCACTGGGTTTGTTGACCTGTTTGGGCAGCGCCACAGCAGCGCCCTTGCTGTTGCAGACGCCGAGCGTGTCGTCCACGCGCATCGCCTTCGCCTATGGCGGCGAAATCTGGACAGTGCCGCGCAGCGGCGGCGCCGCGCAACTGCTGGTCGGTGGCGCGGGCACTGCAGGCGGGCCGAGGTTTTCGCCGGACGGCGCCTGGGTCGCCTACACCGACGCCGCAAACGGCAATGCCGACGTATTCATCGTGCCAACGACGGGCGGAACGCCGCGGCGCCTGACCTGGCATCCGGCCGGCGATGAAGCGCTAGGTTGGGCGCCGGATGGGAAATCGGTACTGGTTCGTTCCAACCGCGACGCCGCCAACGATTCCTCGAAACTGTATTTGCTGCCCCTGTCCGGCGGTCTGCCGCAGGCGCTGCCTCTGTCGATGGCCGAGCAAGGCGCATTCTCGCCCGATGGCAAACGCATCGCCTACAATCCGGTGTTCCAGTGGGAACCGGACTGGCGCGGCTATCTAGGCGGCCAAACCACGCGCATCTGGATCGCGCGCCTGGCCGATTCGAGCGTAACGAAAATCCCGCGCGGCAATTCCAACGATTCGGAGCCGATGTGGCTGGGCGGCCATGTGTATTTTTTGTCCGATCGCAACGGCCCGGCAACGCTGTTCGATTACGACACCGCCAGCGGCAAGCTCGCCCAGCTCGTGACCAACAACGGCTTTCCGATCGACGCTGCAAGTGCCGGCGCCGGTGCCATCGTGTACACGCAGATGGGCGAGCTGCATCTGCTGGATCTGGCCAGCGGCAACAATTCCATCGTGCCGGTGACGATCGACGGCCCGCTGCCACAGACCGTGCCGTATTTCAAAAAGGTGGCCAAGGAAATCGAGCATTGGGGCATCTCGGCGACCGGCGCCCGCGCGGTATTCGAAGCGCACGGCGACATTTTCAGCGTGCCCGCCGATAAAGGTGATATGCGCAATCTGACCCGCACCGAAAACGCCGCCGAACGCGATCCGGCGTGGTCGCCGGATGGCAAATCCCTGGCGTATTTTTCCGACGCCACGGGCGAATATGCCCTCTACATCCGTGATCAGGATGGTTTGAAGACGCCGCGCCGCATCGATCTGGGCCAACCGCCGTCATTCTTTTATGCGCCACGCTGGTCGCCGGATGGCAAGCACATCGCCTACAGCGACAAGCGCCTGAACCTGTGGGTGATCGACCTGGTCGATCCAAAGCCGGTCAAGCTCGACACTGACCTGTTCGACACGCCACTGCACGAATTCGATCAGGCCTGGTCGCCGGACAGCCGCTGGATCACCTACACCAAGCAATTGCCGAATCATCTGCACGCCGTGTTCGTGTATTCGCTCGACGCGCACAAGTCCACCCAGGTCACGGATGGCATGAGCGACTGTCTGTATCCGCAGTTCGACACGAACGGCAAATACCTGTATTTCACTGCCAGTACCGACACCGGCCTGAGTGCGGGCTGGCTGGACATGACCAGCGAGGCGCATCCGGTCACCCGCAGCGTGTACGTGGCCGTGCTGCGCAAGAAGCTGCCCTCGCCGCTCGCACCCGAAAGCGACGAGGACAAAGGCGTGGCATCGGCCGCGGCGGACAAATCCGGTGACGAGCACAAACCCGGGAAGGACAAACCCAATCCGGGTGGCGCGGACGTTACCATCGACTTCGACGGCTTGCTCCAGCGCACGCTGGCATTACCGATCCCGCCGGCCAATTTCACCGGCATGAGCGCCGGCAGAACCGGCGAGTTGTACCTGCTCGAGGCGCCGCAAGTGGCGAGTGAGGACGACGCCGTCACGCTCAAGCGCTTCGACCTGAAGAAGCGCAAGGTCGAAACCTTGGCCGATGAGGTGACCGCTTTCGCGCTGTCCGCCGACGGCAACAAGGTATTGTTGCGCACCGGCAAGCAAGACTGGGCCATCGCCGCCGCCGACAAGCCGGTCAAGCACGGCGCAGGCAAGATCGATACAGCGGCACTCGAAGTGCACGTGGTGCCACGCGAAGAATGGGCGCAGATGTACGCCGAGGTCTGGCGCATCGAACGCGATTTCTTCTACGACCCGCACTACCACGGCCTCGACCTCGCCGCCGCGGAAAAGCGTTTTCGCCCGTATCTGGCCGGCGTCGGCAGCCGCGGCGATCTGAACTTCCTGTTTCGCAAGATGCTCGCTTACATGTCGGTCGGGCATATGTTCGTGCGCGGCGGCAGCCAGCCGGATCTGCCGAAGATCGCAGTCGGACTGCTCGGTGCCGACTACACCGTCGACAACGGCCGCTACCGGTTTGAAAAAGTATACGATGGAGAAAACTGGAACCCGAAACTGCAGGCGCCACTGACCCAGCCCGGCGTAAACGTGCGTGCCGGCGAATACCTGCTCGCGGTCAACGGTCGCGAGCTGCGCGCCGGCGACAATGTGTACGGATTTTTCCAGCAGACCGTCGACAAGCAGGTCGTGCTGCGAGTTGGCCCGAACGCCGACGCCAGCGGCGCACGCGACGTCACCGTGGTACCGGTTGCCAGCGAAAAAGGCTTGCGCCATCTGGCCTGGATCGAGCACAACCGGCGCGAGGTCGAGCGTTTGTCAGGCGGCAAGCTCGCCTACGTGTATCTGCCCAATACGGCCGAAGGCGGTTTCACCAATTTCAACCGCTACTTTTTCGCCCAGACCGACAAGCAGGGTGCGCTGATCGACGAACGCTACAACCACGGCGGCCAGCTCGCCGACTACATCGTCGATTACCTGTCGCGGCCGCCGATGGCGCGAGTGCTGACGCGCGAAGGCCAAACCTACACCGAGCCGACGCAAGCGATCTTCGGACCGAAGGCAATGCTGATCAACCAGTTCTCCGGCTCTGGCGGCGATGCACTGCCGTGGTACTTCAAGCGCAAGCAGGTCGGCCCGCTAATCGGCGAGCGCACTTGGGGCGGATTGGTCGGCATCGGTGGCTATCCGTCACTGCTCGATGGTGGCAGCGTCACCGCACCGCGTTGGGCGATTTTTGGCCTGCACGGTCAATGGGAAGTGGAAAACCACGGCATCGCGCCGGACATCGAGGTCTGGCAGGATCCGGCGCAGACGCGCCAAGGCCACGATCCGCAACTCGAACGTGGCGTGGCCGAACTGATGCAGGCGTTGAAGGAACACCCGGCACCGCAGTATCCGGTCCCGGCGTATCCGGATTTTCATCCGGTAATGCCACCACTGCCGACCCACTGAGCACACCGCGCTGCAATCGGCGACAATGTCCATGACGAATCGGATGGAGTGAACGTCATGGAACTGCAAGGCAAACGCATCGTCGTCACCGGTGCCTTTGGCGCGCTCGGCGTGACAATGGTGGAAGCGGCGGTCGCCGCGGGCGCGCGTGTGGCGGCGATCGATCGCGCCGCTGTGCCCACCTCCGTCAGGGCCGGCGTCACCGCAATCGGAAATGTAGATCTGGCCGACAGCACTGCTGCGAAAACAGCCATCGACGACGCCGCCAAGGCGCTTGGCGGACTCGACGGCCTGGTCAATATCGCCGGTACGTTCCGCTGGGAAACGCTCGTCGACGGCAGTCTGGATACTTGGGATTTGCTCTATCGCATCAACCTGCGCACCGCGGTCGCCGCAAGCAAGGCGGCCATCCCGCATCTTGCGGCAAGCGGCGCCGGACGCATCGTCAACATCAGCGCGGCCGGGTCGATCAAGGCCGCCGCAGGCATGGGCGCGTATGCCGCATCGAAATCCGGCGTCGCGCGCCTGACCGAGGCGCTGGCCGAGGAATTGAAAGATCGCGGCATCACTGTCAACGCGGTGCTGCCCAGCATCATCGACACGGCCCCGAACCGTGCCGACATGCCCAAGGCCGATTTCTCGCGCTGGGTCACGCCGGCCCAATTGGCCGGCGTCATCGTGTTTTTGCTGTCGGACCGCGCGAGTGCAATTACCGGGGCTCTGTTGCCGGTAACGGGCCGGGTGTAGGCGCCGCTGTCAGTCGCCTCTGCAACTGCGCGAGGATGAAATCCTCAGCCCAGCTGCGCAGCGAAAAATCGCGGATGAAACCGCAGTGGCCGCCGTGCGGCACGATGGTCAGCTCAGTGGACGGCGAAAGTTTCAGCGCATGGAAATCGACTACCGGAATCACCGGATCGTCCGCGGCGGTAAGAATGCTCGCAGGAATGGTCAGTGCGGCGAGCTTGTCGCCGGCTATGGAATAGCCATCCAGATAATTTTCCAGCGTGCCGAACTGCGTGTGTCGTTCGACCAGATTACGGGTCAGATCACGCAGGCCGCCGCGCAGTTCGTCCGGCGCGAACAATTCGCGCTCGGGGAACAAGGATTGTTTGCGACGCAGCGAATCGCGCCACTTGCGTAAAAAATAGAACTCATAGAACCACGGCGCGTTTTCGATCGCCGCCAAGCCCGCGCGCGGACTGATCACAGGGCAGATAGCGAAGGCCCATGTCAACGGGATTCCCGCTGCGGGCGCGCGCAGAGCCACGCGCAAGGCGAAATTGCCGCCCAGCGAAAACCCGCCGACGACCAGCGGACGCGCCGGAAAGCGCTGCGCGATCTCGGCCACCGCGCCAACAACCTCTTCGATCCGGCAGGAATGGAACAGCTCGCGGTTGAGGTGATGGGTCTGGCCGTGATCGCGGAAATTGAGCCGAAACACGTCGCAGCCTTCGGCCAAAAGATGCGCGCCGGTATGCAAGATGTAATTGGACTGCGCGCTGCCTTCCCAACCGTGCAGCAACACCACGAGTGCGCGCGGTTGCGCAAGCACACTTTGCACGGAATGGAATCCCTGCAGGCGCACGCCATTGCCGCAATCAAGAACGTGTTCGACCGTCGCACGTTCGAGCTGCACGCGCCGTCGGCGAAACAGTGCGCGGCGCAGAAAACTCGATGACAACACCGATTGCACATGGCGATTGCGCAATCCGCGTGGCGGATCGAAAGCGGTGTTCATGGGACCTGGAAAAATTGCGCGTCGCACGCGTTCCAGTGTGGCTGCGGCAACATCAATCTTGCGTGAACGCGCGACAGGGCGATTTTTTCGGAGTTCATTCCGGCGCGCACCCCAGCGCCTGGGCGATCGCGGCCCGCGCGCCTTCTGCGATCTGGCGACGGCCATCGCCGTGCGCCGGCATCGACTCGAGAAAGCGCACCTGCGCGTCGCGGCCCGGTTCGCCGAGCAGGCGCATGAAGTTGGCGAAGAAGTTCTCGTCCGGCGCAAATGGCACGCGCAAATCCATGTGTCCGCCGTTGCCGTAGCACAGCGCCACCGGCTGAATCGGCACCTGCGCATCCACGGCGACCTGGAAAATCCGCGCGTGAAACGTGCGCACGCGATCGCCCGGCCCGGCGCCGCCTTCTGGAAACACGCCAACCGCCATGCCGCGACGCAAGCACTCGACCACACGTTGCATCACCGCATTGAGCGAATGCCCGCTCCCGCGCCGGTGATAAATCGTGCCGGCGCGCGTGGCCAGCCAGCCGACCAGCGGCCAGCGCTCGATCTCGGCCTTGGCCACAAAACTCATGATGCGCTGGCTGTGCATCAGCTCGATATCCAGCCACGACACATGATTGGCCACGAACAACACCGCGCCCGGCAGCGCCTCGCCCGTGCGGCTGATGCGGAAACCGAAAATGCGTACGATCCGGCCCGACCACCAGCGCGTCATCGTGTAGTCCAGCCGCTCGCCGCGCACCCGCACCCCGCGCCCGAGCGGGCTGAACGCGATCAGCGCCAGAGGAAACGCAACCAGCGCATGCAGCAGCAATTGCGGCGCGCGCCACAGATAGCGCAACGGGCGCCACCAGTCGCGGGGCGCGGGAATGGATTCGACCGTAGGGCGCATCGGGACGATGGTAGCGGGCCGCGCATTTCGCCGCAATGCAACATGCTGATAACTGTCAAAATGATTCACGAATCCTGTAACTGCTCCGCCGCCTCGCGCAAATCCTCCACGTGCTGCTCCCACCAGCGCGCTTCGGCGGCGAAGGGGAAGGCGCGCGGGAAGGCGGGATCGTCCCAGCGCTGGGCGATCCAGCCGGCGTGATGGATCTGGCGCATGATCCGCAGCGATTCAACCAGTGCGAGTTCACGGTGGTCGAAGTCGCGAAACTCGGCGTAGCCTTCGAGCAGCCAGTCCAGGGCACGCGGATTCGGCGCGAGCATCCACAAATCCTGCATCGCCGGGCCCATGCGCGCGTCGTCCAGATCGACAAAATGCGGGCCGGCGTCGGTCCAAAGCACATTGCCGGCGTGGCAGTCTCCGTGCAAACGGATGTGTGCGATCGCACCGGCCGCGGCGAAACGCGCGGCAATCAGCACGTCCAGTGTTTCGATGATCTGCGCGTAGCGCTCGCGCAAAGTCGGCGGCAACAAAGTCGAGGCGAGCACGGCATCCGACGGCAACTGAATCAGGGTTGCGCGGTCGAGCGTGCCGCGCGCGCGAAACGCCGAACGCGAACCAACGCCGTGCAGACGCGCGAGCAGGCGACCCATCCAGGCCAGATTGTCGGCTGATTCCAGCTCCGGTGCGCGCCCGCCCTGACGCGGGTACAGGGCAAAGCGGAAATCTCCACACTGCAGCAACGTGGAATTTGCATATGCCAACGGCGCGACGACCGGCAATTCGGCATCGACCAGTTCCTGCGCGAAGACGTGTTCCTCGATGATGGCCGCATCGCTCCAGCGGCCGCTGCGATAGAACTTGGCGACCAGCGGCGTGTCGTCTTCGATGCCGACCTGATAGACGCGATTCTCAAAACTGTTCAGTGCAAGCAGTCGTCCGTCGGTACGCAAGCCGGCCGACTCGACCGCAGCGAGCACTGCATCCGGACTCAGATTGGCATACGGTGTCGCCGAAGTTTTCATCCGCCGGTCGCGTTCACTACCTGCCGCGGCACTACCGCCAGGGTCAGGCGCGAAATGCAGACGAGCTTTTGTGCTTCAGTCTCGATGCGGATTTCCCACACCTGCGTCGAACGGCCCAGATGCACGGGCCGTGCGGTGCCGGTGACGGTGCCGGATTTCACCGCGCGTACGTGGTTGGCGTTGATGTCCAGACCCACTGCCGCTTCGGCGGCTGGATCCAGCGTCAGCATGCCGGCGAAACTACCCAATGTTTCCGCCAGCGCGACCGAGGCGCCGCCGTGCAGCAATCCGTACGGCTGGTGCGTGCGCGCATCCACCGGCAACGTGCCACGCACATAGTCGTCGCCGATTTCGGTGATACGGATGCCGAGCGCTTGCATCAGCGTGTTGCGGCTGGCGGCATTGATGCTGTCAAGATCGACCGTTTGTTTCCACAGCGGCATGGCGGCTCTCCGATGACTCGCTCCAGCATAGCAATATCGGCGACAATCCGGCGGTGAGCTTTCGCGTGACATTGCAATCCAGCGGCAAGCGCTTCGACGTCGAGGCGGACGAAAGCGTGCTCGATGCCGCGCGTCGCGTCGGACTGGCGCTGCCGTATTCGTGCCTGTCCGGCGTGTGTGGCAGTTGCAAAGCGACGCTGATTTCCGGCGAATGCCACTATCCACGCAATCCGCCGAGCGCACTCAACGCCGCGGAATTGGCACAGCATCAGGTCTTGCTGTGTCAGGCCGTGCCGCGCACTGATTTGGTTATTGCTGCGCGTGAGGTGGCCTCGGTGGCGGCGATGCCCAAGCGCGTGCTGACATTGAAGCTGCTGGAAAAGACGCAGCTCGCGCCAGACGTGATGCGCTTGCGTTTGCTGCCACCGCGCGGGGAAGCGCTGAACCGCTTGCCAGGACAATATCTGGACGTGCTGCTGCCGGGTGGCAAGCGCCGTGCATTTTCGATCGCCAATGCGCCGCACACCGGCAGCGAAATCGAATTGCATGTGCGTCACGTCGCCGGCGGCGATTTCACCCGGCGCGTGTTCGCCGAACTCGATGCCGGCACGACCCTGCGCGTGGAAGGCCCGCTCGGGACCTTCGTACCGCGCGAGGATTCCGAACGTCCGCTGTTGTTCGTCGCCGGCGGCACCGGCTTTGCGCCGGTCAAGGCGCTGATCGAGCATTTTCTGCACCTGGGCACGCGTCGCGCGATGACGCTGTACTGGGGTGCACGCACGCCGGAAGAACTGTATCTGCGCAAACTGCCGGAAATCTGGACGACGGTAGCGCCGAGCCTGCGTTTCGTACCGGTGGTATCGGATGTCGAACACGCCGCCGGCCTGCGCACCGGCTTGGTCCACGAGGCAGTGCTGAAGGATCACACCGAGCTTGCGGCGTTCGACGTCTACATGAGCGGCCCGCCAGCATTGATCGATGCCGGCCGCCGCCGTTTCGTCGATGCCGGCCTGCCGGAAGACCGGCTGTTCTACGATTCGTTCGATTACGCACCGGACGTGCTCGCCGCGATCCTGCGCGGCCGCGCGGGCATCGCAGACGCTTGAACCGGCCCGGCACGCGCACCAGGCATCCGGCTCGGGTATGCTGCCTGCGACCCAGCGGAGACAGCCATGATCGCTCGCATCTGGCGCGGCATCACGCGCAAGGACAAGGCCGGCGACTATCTGGCCTACTTGCAGGAAACCGGACTCAAGGATTACGCACGCACACCCGGCAACCGCGGCGTCAGCGTGTTGCGCCGTGAACAGGGCGAGCATTGCGAGTTCATGCTGGTTTCCTTCTGGGATTCGATGGACGCCGTGCGCGCGTTCGCCGGCGAGAATCCCGACCAGTCCGTCTATTATCCCGAAGACGATCAATATCTGTTGCAGATGGAACCGCTGGTACGGCATTACGAGGTGGCGGAACAAATCTCGCCGGTCGCGGAAGCTTCCACGCCGGCGAAGAAACGCAAATAACGGCTATTTTTTCTTCGGAATATACAAATCGGTGATTGTGCCTTCGTAGACTTCCGCGGCCATGCCGATGGATTCGGACAAGGTCGGATGCGGATGCACGGTCAGGCCGATATCGCCGGCTTCGCAGCCCATCTCGATGGCGAGTGCGAGTTCGCTGATCAATTCACCCGCGTTCGGACAGGTGACGCCTGCGCCGATGATGCGGTGTGTGGCCTCGTCGAAGATCAGCTTGGTGAAGCCTTCGGTGCGGCCGATGCCGATGGCACGACCGGATGCGGCGTGCGGAAATTTGCCGATGCCGTAGGCAATGTCCGCCTGTTTCGCCTCGGCCTCGGTGACGCCGACCCAGGCCACTTCCGGATCGGTATAGGCGACACTCGGAATCACCCGCGCGACGAATTCGCTCTTCTGGCCCGCACACACTTCGGCCGCAACCTTGCCCTCGTGCGTGGCCTTGTGTGCGAGCATCGGATTGCCGACGATGTCGCCGATCGCGAAGATGTGCGGCACGTTGGTGCGCATTTGTTTGTCGGCCGGGATGAACCCGCGCTCGGTGACGGTGACGCCGGCCTTGTCCGCATCGATCTTCCTGCCATTGGGTGAGCGTCCAACGGCGACGAGCACACGGTCGAACAATTGCGGCGGCGGTGCTTTGTCGCCCTCGAAAGTTGCTTTCAAGCCGTTCTTCTGCGCTTCGATTTTCGCGACTTTCACCTTGAGATGGATTCCCGCGTAACGCTTGGACAAGCGCTGCGCGAGCGGCTTGACCAGATCCGCATCCGCGCCGGGCATGAGCTGATCGAGCAGTTCGACCACGGTGACTTGCGAGCCGAGCGCGTCGTAGACGCAGGCCATTTCCAGACCGATGATGCCGCCGCCGACGACCAGCAATTTCTTCGGCACGTCGGCGAGCAGCAGCGCATCGGTCGAATCCAGCAGGCGCGGATCGTCCCACGGAAAACCCGGCAGCTTCAGCGCCTGCGAGCCGGCGGCGATAATGCAGCGCTCGAAGCGCACCAGCTTCTTGCCGTCCTTGCCATCGACTTCGATTTCGTTGGACGAGACGAATTTTCCGTTGCCCTGAACCACCGTAACCTTGCGCTGCTTGCTCATGCCGGCGAGGCCGCCGGTCAACTGCACGACGACCTTGTCCTTGAAGCTACGCAGTTTGTCGATGTCGATCTTCGGCGCGCCGAAGGCGATCCCGATATCGGCTGCGTGCGCGGCTTCGTCGATCACTTTCGCTGCATGCAACAGCGCCTTCGACGGGATGCAACCCACGTTCAGGCACACGCCCCCCAATGTGGGATAGCGCTCAATCAATACCGTGTTCTGGCCCAGATCGGCAGCACGAAACGCCGCCGTGTAGCCGCCAGGTCCGGAGCCAAGCACGCATACTTGGCATTCGATATCGGCTATGCGGCCAGAGCTTGCGGCGGCTTTCGGTGCCGCGCTTTCGCTTCCCCCGCCTGCGGGGGAAGCTGCCCGGAGGGCTGAAGGGGGCAGACTTTGCGCAGACTTTGACGTTTGCTCGGACGAACTGCCTCCATCCGCCTTCGGCACCTTCTCCCGCGGAGCGGGGGAAGGGTTTGCACTTTCGGCTTCGACCACCGCAACCACGCTGCCCTCGGAGACTTCGTCGCCGATTTTCACTTTCACTTCGCGCACCGTGCCGGCGACACTGGACGGCACTTCCATCGTCGCCTTGTCCGATTCGAGCGTGACCAGACCCTGATCTTTCGTCACTGTATCGCCGGGTTTCACCAGCACTTCGATCACGGGTATATTTGTATAATTTCCGATATCCGGAACCTTGACTTCCGTCGACGCCACGGCGTACTCCCGTTATTGTTTGCGATGGAACGCCGCGCGAAAGCGCGCGCGCCAGTCATGGCGCCGCTGCTCCAGCACCGCTTCGCGTTCAGCATGCACCGGCTCAGCGGACGGCTCCGGCGGCACAAATTCATCGATTTCCGCTGCTGGTTCTTCCGCCAAGGTCGCGGGCACGGCATCTTCTGCCGTCACCGGCGCCGGCTCCGGCGATTGTGCCTGCCCATCGCGGATCGACGCGCGCAGCGACGTGAGCATGTGCTGCTCGCTCTGCGCCTCGTCACGCAGGCGTTCGACTTCAGCGTGACGCGCCTCGACGAGCACACGCGAGCGCGCGTTCGCATAGTCGACCGACTGGCGGATGTCGGGTAGATGGTAATCGTCGACATCGATCAGCAAACAGTCGAAGACGATGTACCCGTCTTCGATCCACAAACCGTGGCGTTTGAGTTCCACGCGTGCGTTGCGCTCCTCGAAGAACAAACGCGTCCATTCCGCGTTCGGATCGCGGTTGAGTTTCAGGTGCAGGGTGCGCATGGACGAGTGCACGCGCGACCACGTCGTGCGGTTAACGTCCAGATCGACGATGACGATATCGGTGAATTCGTCCACGACGTCTATCCCGGTTCGATCACAACAGGCTGCGGCGCATGTCGGCAAGCAACAGCGCCAGATGGGCGGCGAAGCGCGCCGCGGCGGCGCCATCGATGACGCGATGATCGTAGCTGAGCGACAGCGGCAGCAGCAGGCGTGGCTGAAATGCCTTACCGTCCCAGACCGGTTTGATCGTCGATTTGGATACGCCCAGGATGGCCACCTCCGGCGCATTCACGATCGGCGTGAACGCGATGCCACCGATACCACCGAGTGAGGAAATCGAGAAGCAGCCACCGGACATCTCTGCTGGACCAAGCTTGCCTTCGCGCGCTTTCGCGGCGAGCGCACCGGTTTCGCGGGTGATCTCGACGATGCCTTTCTTGTCGGCATCGCGCAGCACCGGCACGACCAGTCCATTGGGCGTATCCGCGGCAAAGCCGATATGGAAATATTTCTTCAACACCAGATTTTCGCCGGACGCATCCAGCGAGGCATTGAAGTCGGGAAATTTTTTCAGCGCCGCAACGACGGCTTTGATAATAAAACCGAGCATCGTGAACTTGATGCCGTCCTTTTCGTTCTCTTTGTTCAGTGCGACGCGCAACGCTTCCAGTTCGGTGACATCGGCCTCGTCGTGCTGGGTGACATGCGGAATCATCGCCCAGTTGCGCGCCAGGTTCGCACCGGAAATCTTCTTGATCTTCGACAACGCCCGCGTTTCCACTTCGCCGAATTTGGCGAAGTCCACATTCGGCCACGGCAGCAGGTTCAATCCGCCACCGCCCGCCCGCGCCGGACCGCCGCCTTCGAGAATGCGTTTGACGTGGGCACGCACGTCCTGTTTGGTGATGCGACCATTGCGCTCGCTGCCCGTCACCTGGGTCAGGTCGACACCCAGCTCGCGCGCGATCCTGCGTACCACCGGGCTGGCCAACGGCAACTTGCCGGGCACTACCGTATCGGTGCCAAACGCGATCGGCGGCAGGCGTGGCGCAATACTCTCGCTTCCCCTGCTTGCGGGGGAAGCTGCCCGCAGGGCTGAAGGGGGCGGCTCTTGTGGAAGCGCCGCGGCGGTGGTGGCCACCGCGCCCCCATCCGCCTTCGGCACCTTCCCCCGCTCTGCGGCGGGGGAAGGGACACTATTGCTCGCCTCAATCAGCGCAACCACCGCACCTTCGGAAACTTCGTCGCCGACCTTGACTTTTACTTCCTTGACCACACCGGCGAACGGCGCCGGTACTTCCATCGTGGCCTTGTCCGATTCCAGCGTGACCAGGCCCTGATCCTTGGCCACGGTATCGCCCGGCTTGACCAGCACCTCGATCACCGGAATGTTGGTGTAGTTGCCGATGTCCGGCACCGTAGCTTGCTTGAGTTCGGCCATGCGTCCTCCCTGCAAAATCCTGGCCGGCGGCGGAAATGCCGCGACCGCGCAAGGATGCCATGATAATCCGAACCGGTGCTGGCGTGCCCCTGCCAGGGAACCTCTGATTATCCTGCTGCGCTCGCGACGGTTAATCAGAGGTTCCTTAGCGGGACTAGCGAAGCGGTCCAACGCGCGGGCCCGCGGCCGGTTGACGGCATGGATCCGGCGGCAAACGGCGGATTCAGCGGCTGTTTGGCTGCCGTTGTGCGTTTATACTCGGCGCATCCGAACGAGGTGGCGTCCATGCTGATCGTCGTTTTGTTGGTGCTCCTGGCAGCTTGCGCCGGACTCGGCTTCGTGACGATGAGCGCACGCCGGGAGGCTGTGGCGCTGCGCGCCGGGCAAGCCGAATCCGCCGAAGAACTCAAGCGCTTGCAGGCCAGCCAGTCGCAGGTGATCCATACCACCAAGCTGGCTTCGCTCGGCCAGATGGTTGCGGGCGTAGCGCACGAGATCAACACGCCGCTGGGTTTCGTCAAGAGCAATGTCGAGGTGATCGGCGATCTGCTCGACGATTACCGCAAACTGGTCCAGCAATACGATGCCGCGGTGCAATTGTGCCTGCAACCGGTGGACCTGCTCTTCGGCGCCGACAAGGCGAGCCTGGACAAACTGGTCAAGCATGTCGAGGAAGCACGGCGCAAATTATTCGAGGCACGTGCAGCGGTGGAGAAAAGTCCCTTGCTAAAGGACGCCAAGGAGCTGCTCGGCGACGCCAGCGAAGGCTTGAGCCAGCTTTCCGCACTGGTGCTGAATCTGAAAGGCTTCTCACGAGTGGACCGCGACGGTATGGATTCGATGGATCTGAACGAAGGCGTGGAAAGCACGCTGATGATCGCCCAGCACCAATTGCGCGACCGCGTGAAAGTGGTCAAGCATCTGCAACCGCTGCCCAAGGTGCGCTGCATGCCGTCGCAGATCAATCAGGTCTTTCTCAATCTGATTACGAACGCCGCACAAGCGATCGATGGCGACGGCACCCTGACCATCGACAGCCGCCCCGACGGCGATCACGTGCAACTGAGCTTCACCGACACCGGCAGCGGCATTACGGACGACGTGCTGCCGAAGATTTTCGATCCGTTCTTCACCACCAAACCGGTCGGCGAAGGCACCGGGCTCGGGCTTTCCATCGTACACAAGATCGTCAAGGGCCACGGCGGCTCGATCAAGGTGCGTACGACGCCAAACGAGGGCACCACGTTCATCGTCAGCTTGCCCGTGAACGGCACGAACAACGCCGCGCAGGTTGGGTGATGGCCATGTCTGCCGAAGCCGCCATGCCTGCCAGCCTGCGTATCCTGATGGTCGACGACGAGGCGCGCATCCTGCGCGCGCTGCGCGCGCTGCTGCGCGAGCACACCACGTTCGCTACCACCAATCCGCTCGAAGCCCTGGCTCTGGCCCGCAAGCACGACGTGGACGTGGTCATCTGCGACCAGCGCATGCCGGAGAAAACCGGCGTGGAGGTATTGCGCGAAATCCGTGAATCGCATCCGCGCGCGTTGCGCATCCTGCTGACCGGTTATTCCGATCTGAAAGCCGTGCTTGGCTCGGTCAACGAAGGCGAAGTGTTCCGTTTCGTCAACAAGCCCTGGAACAACACCGAGCTGCGCAAGCTCGTCGCCACGGCCGGACAGATCGCACGCGAGGCGCCAGTGATCGCGCGCGATGCGCTGCCACAAGCTGAGCACGACCGCGCGCGCGCCCAGGTCGGCGTTCTCGTGATTGAGGACGATTCCGCCGTGCAGCAACGCCTGCGCGAGATCCTGCAACCGTATTACAAGGTGAGCTTTGCGAACAACGCCGAGCGCGCCTTGCAGATCATGGAACAAAACGAAACCGGCGTGGTGATCTCGGAAACCGAAGCCGGACGCGGCGATCTGACCGCACTGCTCAAGGCGTTGAAGCTGCACCATCCGCACATCGCCACAGTGGTAGTGACCGAGCGCGCCAACGCCGCGACCGCGATCGAGTTGATCAACGAAGGCCAGGTCTATCGAATGCTGATCAAGCCGGTGCGCATGGGTACCTGCCGGTTAAGCGTGGATTCGGCGATCGGCCGTTACTGGCAGCTCAAACTGAATCCGCAGGCCGCGCGGCGTTTTACCGCGGCGGCACCGTCGGCGGAAAGCGCCCATTCCGCATTGCGCCTGCCCACCGCGTTGCTCAACCGCATCCGCTCGCTGCCGGGACGCTTGCTGGGAACCGTGCGGGTCTAGCCAAAGAACCAGTAGCACACGCCGATCGAGGCGATCACGCCGGCCAGATCGGCCAGCAGGGCACAGCCCACGGTATGGCGCACGCGACGGATGCCGACTGCGCCGTAGTACACGGCAATCACATAGAACGTGGTTTCGGTGCTGCCCTGCACGGTGGCCGCCAGCTTCGAGGCGAAGCTGTCCACGCCGGTATGCTGCATGGTTTCGATCAGCATTGCGCGGGCGGCGCTTCCGGAAAACGGTTTGACCAGTGCCGTGGGCAGGGCATCGACGAAACGTGTGTCCAGATGCGCGGCCGTTGCCAGCCAGCGGATGCCATCCAGCGCGAACTCCAGCGCACCGGACGCGCGCAGCACGCCGACCGCGCACAGCATGGCCACCAGATACGGCAACAGGTCGCGCGCGACTTCGAATCCCTGTTTGGCGCCTTCGACAAAACTTTCGTACACCGGCACTTTTTTCCAGGCGCCGGCCAGCAGGAACGAGATCACGATGGCAAACAACACAAGGTTGCCGAGCAGCGATGAGAATGCCGCCAACGCCGCGGCCGGCAACGATGCCAGCACGGCGACAAAGCCGGCCAGCAGCAGCGCGAATCCGCCCAGCCACGCCAGCACAACCGGATGCCACAGTTTCAACTTTTGCACCAGCGCCACGCTGAGCAAGCCAGTCAGGGTCGAGGCGCTGGTCGCCAGCAGAATCGGCACAAACACCAGGGTTGGGTCGTGCGCGCCCTGCTGCGCGCGGTACATGAAAATCGTGACCGGCAGCAGGGTCAGCGAGGAGGCGTTGAGCACCAGAAACAGGATTTGCGCGTTGCTGGCCGTATCCGTGCTGGGATTGAGCGTCTGCAATTCGCGCATCGCGCGCAGGCCGATCGGCGTGGCTGCATTGTCCAGGCCCAGCGCATTCGCGGCAAAGTTCAGAGTGATCAGGCCGAGCGCGGGATGCCCGCGCGGCACCTCTGGCATCAACCGCGCAAACAGCGGGCCAAGCGCGCGTGCGAGCAGATCCACCAAGCCTGCACGTTCGGCAATGCGCAAAAATCCCAGCCACAGCGCCAGCGTGCCAAACAGCAGGATCATCACCTCGACCGACAGCTTGGCCATGTCGAACAGACTCGCGACGATTGCCGCGAATACCTCCGCATGGCCACCGATCAGCCATTGCGCAAGGCCGGCCAACGCCGCGATCAAAAAGAAACCGAGCCAGAGCCAGTTGAGCATGCGCATTCATGCAGTCGGAATGACGCAAGCATCGCACATGATGGTCATCTGAGGCACACTGGCTGGCATGCCCGACAAAGCGTACTCCGTCGCCAGCGAACGCAATCGCGATCCCATCCTTGGCGTGTTGCGCGAGTTCTTGGCCGATCGCCGCCATGTGCTCGAAGTCGGCAGCGGGACCGGCCAGCACGCCGTGCATTTTGCCGCGGCGCTGCCGTCTGTGACGTGGCAGACTTCGGATCGCGTCGAGCATCTTGCGGACATTCGCAGTTGGCTTGCCGAGGCGGCGCTGCCAAACACGCCGGCACCGATTGAACTTGATGTGGCAACGGGCTCGTGGCCGCGCGAATCGTTTGACGCCGTGTTCAGCGCAAACACGTTGCACATCATGAGTTGGTCGGAGGTTGAAGCTTTTTTCTCCGCGTTGCCCCAGACGACAACACGCGCAGCCAAACTGGCGATCTACGGGCCATTCAATTTCGACGGCCGCTTCACCAGCGACAGCAACGCGGCGTTCGATGCCTCGCTGCGTACTCGCGCGGCGCACATGGGCATCCGCGATGCAAGGGAAGTGGATGCGCTGGCGGATCGAGCGGGATTCGCGCTGCTTGACGACGTCCCCATGCCAGCCAACAACCGCCTGCGTTTGTGGCAGCGTACCGCACCGTGACGACACCGATTCTGCTTGCCTGGAGCGGCGGCAAGGATTCCACGCTGGCACTCGAACGTCTGCGGGACGATCCACCCTGGCGCGTTACCGGTCTCGTCACCACCGTGACGGCGGAATACGACCGCATCGCGATCCATGGTGTGCGCCGTTCGATTTTGCATCGCCAAGCCGCGGCGCTGGGATTGCCATTGTTCGAGGCGGAAATTCCACCGCAGGCTTCCAATGATGTCTACGAAGCCGCCTTCGCAGCCGCACTTGCCCAAGCACGCGCTCACGATGCGGGAGTTGCCGATATCGCGTTTGGCGATTTGTTCCTTGCCGATGTGCGCGCCTATCGCGACGTGCTGCTCACGCGGCTGGGTTGGCGTGGCGTGTATCCGTTGTGGGGTGAGGACACCGCACAGCTCGCGCGGCATTTCATCGCGCGCGGCCATCGAGCGATCCTGACTTGCGTGGATACACTGCGACTAGGTGCCGATTTCTGCGGCCGTGATTACGACGCCGCACTGCTTGCCGATCTGCCGGCGGCGTGCGATCCCTGCGGCGAAAACGGCGAATTTCACACCTGCGTCCACGCCAGTCCGCTGTTTTCCGCGCCCATCCGGCTCGTGCGCGGTGAGCGCGTGCTGCGCGAGGATCGGTTCCAATACGTGGATTTGATCGAATCGGCCTGATCGAGGCCTGAAACCCATGGCCTGGCGATCCATGCCTTTCTGCACACGGCCAGCAGCGACGGCGCTGTTAAAGTATCCGCGTTTCCATCGACAGGATCGTCTCATGCGTATCAATTTGCACACCGTATTGCTTGTCTGCGTGCTGACGGCAATGGCCGCACCGACATTCGCCGCCGACCCACACAAGGCGTCCGCTCCTGCCAATACCGGCGACAAATCCGACTTTCACTTGCCGCCGCTTCCGGCCGATGCACATGTCACGCAAACAGCACAGGTCGACGGCCAGACCTTGAAGTACACCGCCACTGTCGGCTCGCTGCCGGTGCGCGATGAAAAGGGAAAAATCACCGCCGAGGTCGTGTTCACTGCCTACACCATCACCGGCAAGGATCGCCCGGTCACATTTGCTCTCAACGGCGGCCCCGGCGCATCGTCGGTGTACCTGAACTTCGGCGCGATCGGCCCGAAGAAGGTGAATTTCGGCGCGGAAGGCGACACTCCGTCCGATCCGGCCACGCTGCACGACAATCCCGGCACCTGGCTGGACTTCACCGATCTGGTATTCATCGATCCGATCGGCACCGGCTACAGTCGCGCGCTGGTCGACGACAAGCAGGCGACCAAGGATTTCTACAGCACCGGCAGCGACATCAAATACTTGTCGCGCATCATCTACGACTGGCTGGTCAAGAGCGGCCGCCTGGAATCGCGCAAATATCTGGTCGGCGAAAGCTATGGTGGCTTTCGCGGCCCGCGCATCACCGACTATCTGCAAACCCAACTCGGCGTGGCGATGAACGGCGTGGTGCTGCTGTCGCCGTATCTGGACCCGGGTGCGTCCGACGATGGCAATGTGTCGCCGCTGCCATGGATGCTGACCCTGCCGTCGATCGCCGCCGCGCATCTGGAGCGCGAACACAAACTCAGCGCTGACACGATGGCGCCGATCATCGAATACACCCGCGGCGAATACGCCACCGATCTGCTGAAAGGCCGCTCCGATCCGCAGGCCACGCAGCGGGTGATCCAGAAAGTCACCGAACTGACCGGGCTGGATCCACTGTTCGTCAAACGTTCGGGTGGGCGCATCGAAACCCAGGCCTACCTGCGCGAGGTCTATCGCGCCGAAGGTAAACTGGGCAGTCGCTACGATTCCAACTTCACTGCCTGGGATCCATATCCCTACGCGCCGCACCAGCGCAGCGGCGATCCGATCCTGAACGGCATCATCGCGCCGACCACCACGGCGATGGTCAACTTCGTCACCCAGACTGTCGGTTGGAAATACGACGGCCGCTACAACGCACTCAGCTACGAAGTGAATCGCTTGTGGCACGAGGACGACGACGCGCGCGAAGGCTCGGTGTCGCAACTGCGCGAATCGGTAGCCAACGATCCGAATCTGCGCGTACTGATCGCGCACGGCTGGGATGATCTGTCCTGCCCGTTCATGGCCTCGGTATTGATCGTCGACCAGATGCCGGCGATGGGCGACCCGACCCGCGTTCAGGTCAAGGAATATGCCGGTGGGCACATGTTCTACTCACGCACCGACAGTCAGGCGGCGTTGCGCCGCGATGTGATGAAACTATTCGGCGCGCATTGAAGAACGCGCCATTACGCCCATTCGCTCAAGCCTTCGGCTGCATACAGGCGCGCCCAGCTTGGTCGCGCCTTGACGATGCCCGCCAGACGCGCCAGCGCCGGCCACTGCGTCGCCGGCTTGGGCAGGTTGCGCGACCAGCGCATCAGCATGGTGACGTACAAGTCGGCGATGCTCAGTTTCTCGCCCAGCACATGCGGGCCGTGCGCAGCCAGATGCGCGTCAAGCCGATCCCACACGGCTTCGATGCGTTTGCGTGCTAATTCCTTGACCTGCGTTTCCTGTTCGGCGTCGCCGAATTCGAACGGATAAAACCATTGCCGGAACGCCGGCTGCGCTGTGTTGGCCAGATGCAGCATCCATTGCAAATACAGTGCGCGTTGCGAATCACCGGGCACTGGTGCCAGCTGCGCTTGCGGGTGACGTTCGGCCAGCAACAGCAGCAACGCCGCGCATTCGCTGCGCGGCTGGTCATCGACGACCAGGGTCGGCACGACACCGGCGGGATTGAGCTTGAGGTATTCGGCGCTTTTCTGTTGCCCGGCCTCCAGATCGACCGCACGCAACTCGTGTGGTGCGCCGAGTTCGAGCAAGGCCAGATGCACCGCCATGCTTGCCGCGCCGGGGGAATAGTAGAGTGTGTACATGGACGATCCTCGGTTGATTTTTGGCCAAACGCTGCGTGGTTACGCCGCCACTTTTGCGTCCTGCGGATTGCGCCAGGCAACGAGCAATTGCGCACGTCGCGCTTGCGCTTTTTCCAGATGCGCGTGCTTGACGTGACCGTAACCGCGGATCTGTTCCGGGATCGAGGCGAGTTCCACGGCCAGACCGAGATGCTCTCGATCGAGTTTTGCCAGCAGCTCATCAACCAGCTCGAAATAGTCCGCAATCAGTGCGCGTTCCTGCTTGCGCTCGGCCGTGTAGCCGAAGATGTCGAAGGCGCCGCCGCGCAGGCCACGCAGTTTCGCGAGCAACTTGAACGCAGTGAACACCCACGGGCCGTATTCGCCCTTGCGCAATTTGCCTTCGCTGTCGCGGCGCGCCAGTAGCGGCGGTGCGAGATGGAAGTGCAGCGTGAAGTCGCCGTCGAATTGCTCGCGGACGCGTTTTTCGAAATCGCCCGATGTGTACAGGCGCGCGACTTCGTATTCGTCCTTGTAGGCCATCAGCTTGAAGGCATAGCGCGCGACCGCTTCGGTGAGGGCCGCAGCACCCGGTGTTTTTTGTTGCTCCGCGGCACGAACCCGGTCTACCAGCAATTTATACTTTGCGGCATAGATCGCATCTTGGTAAGCCGTGAGAAATGCAACACGGCGTGAGATGCGTTCGTCGAGCGTGGTGCTGAGAGTTGAATCGTTGAGCGCAAAGACGTTGCCGTCGGCGACAGCGCTCGTTGCATCTGCCGCTGCACGCACTATAGCAAGGTCGTGCGCGGCCATGCGGCCCCAGTCGAACGCGGCCTTGTTCATTGCCACAGCAGCGCCATTGAGTTCGATCGCGCGCAGCAGCGCATCCTGCGACAACGGTACCCAGCCTTTCTGCCAGGCGTAGCCGAGCATGAACAGATTCGCGCCGATCGAATCGCCGAGCAATTCCACTGCCAGCGAAGTGGCATCGACAATTTCCGGTGACGCGCCGCCGAGCGCGGTGCGCACGGCATCCACGATACCGTTGGCCGGGAAATTCAAATCAGGCTTCATCGTGAAACTGCCGGGCATCGCCTCGTAGCTGTTGAGCACGACACGCGAGCGACCGCCGCGGATCTTCGACAGCGACCAGTAATCGTTGACCACGACCATGTCGCAGCCAAGCACCAGGTCCGCCTCGCCCGCCGCTATGCGCACGGCGTGAATGTCGTCCGGCGATTGCGCAATACGCAAATGACAGGTGACCGCGCCGCCTTTTTGCGCCAGCCCGGTCTGGTCGAGCACGGTGCTGCCCTTGCCTTCCAGATGCGCGGCCATGCCGATCAGCGCGCCGATGGTAACCACGCCGGTGCCGCCGATGCCGGTGACAAGAATGTTCCAGGGTTGCGCGAGTTCGGTTGCGAACACCGGCTGCGGTATCGCGGAAAAATCTACTTTTGCCGACGGCATGCGCTTTTTCAGGCCGCCGCCATGAATGCTGACAAAGCTTGGACAGAAACCCTTGACGCAGGAATAATCCTTGTTGCAACTGTTCTGGTCGATCTCGCGCTTGCGTCCGAATTCGGTTTCTTTCGGTATTACCGAAACACAGAATGATTCCTTGCCACAGTCGCCACAGCCTTCGCAGACCAATGAGTTGATGAACACGCGTTTCTTCGGATCTTCGAGTTTTCCGCGTTTGCGCCTGCGCCGTTTTTCGGTAGCGCAGGTCTGGTCGTAGATCAGCACGGAGGTACCCTGGACTTCACGCAGGCGCTTTTGCACGAAGTCGAGTTCATCGCGATGGATGAATTCCGCGCCTTCGGGAAAGATTGACGGATTCGACCACTTTTCGATGTCGTCGCTCATCACGACGATGGTCTGCACGCCTTCGCTGCGCACCTGGTGCGCGATGTCCGGCACACTAAGCGTGCCGTCCACCGGCTGGCCGCCAGTCATCGCCACGGCATCGTTGTACAAAATCTTGTAGGTGATATTCACCTTCGCCGCGATTGCCTGGCGAATCGCCAGCGAACCGGAATGAAAGTACGTGCCATCGCCGAGGTTCTGGAACACATGCGTTGTTTCGGTGAATGGCGCCTGCCCACACCAGGTCGCGCCTTCGCCGCCCATCTGGGTGAAGGTGTCCGTGCGCCGATCCATCCACGTCACCATGTAGTGACAACCAATGCCGCCAAGCGCGCGCGAGCCCTCCGGCACCGCGGTTGAAGTGTTGTGCGGGCAGCCCGGACAATAGTGCGGCACGCGCGGAAAGTTCGCGCGCGGCAAGGTGAGTTCATGTTCCTTCGCATCGATCCACGCCACGCGTGCGCTCATCGCCTCGCTGCTGAAAAAGCGCGACAGGCGTTTGGCAATCACCAGCGCGATCGTCGCCGGGGTCAGTTCGTTCGTCGAAGGCAGAATCCAGTTGCCGCTCTCGTCGTACTTGCCGACGATATGCGGGCGCGCGTCCCAGTTGTACATGTGCTCCTTCATCTGCGATTCGAGGAAGGAACGCTTCTCCTCGACGACGATGATGTCTTCGAGCCCGCGCGTGAATTCGCGAATGCCGACCGGCTCCAGCGGCCAGGTCATGCCAACCTTGTAGACGCGGATGCCGATCGCGCGCGCGTCGTCGGCGCTGATGCCCAAATACTCAAGTGCCTGCAAGACATCCAGGTAACTCTTGCCGGTGGTGACGATGCCCAGCCACGCCTTCGGCGAATCGATCACCACGCGGTCGATCCGATTGGCGCGCGCAAATGCGCTGGCTGCCTTCACCGCATACTGGTGCAGACGCATTTCCTGATCCAGCGGTGGATCGGGCCAACGAATATTGAGCCCGCCCGGCGGCACAGCGAAATCCTCCGGCAGCACGATATCCAGCTGATGCGGATTGACGTTGACGGAAGCCGAGGACTCCACAGTTTCCGCGATCGTCTTGAAACCCACCCAGCGTCCGGTGAAACGGGACATGGCCCAGCCGAGCAGCCCCATGTCCAGAATGTCCTGCACCCCGGCCGGATTGAGCACCGGCATCATCGCCGAGACGAATTCGAGTTCCGAACCGTGCGGCAAGGTCGAGGAACGACACGCATGATCGTCGGCCGCGAGCGCCAACACGCCGCCGTGCCTGGACGTACCTGCGGCATTGCCATGCTTGAATACATCGCCGCAACGATCGACCCCAGGACCCTTGCCATACCACATCGAAAACACGCCGTCGTATTTGGCGCCAGGAAACAGGTTTGCCTGCTGCGTGCCCCAGACCATGGTCGCGCCAAGGTCTTCGTTGAGGCCCGGCTGAAATTCGATGCTCGCCGCGGCAAGGTGTTTTTTCGCCTTCCACAATTCCAGATCGAAGCCGCCTAGTGGCGATCCTCGATAGCCGGAGATGAATCCCGCTGTGCTCAAACCCGCGGCACGGTCGCGCATCTGCTGCATCAGCGGCAACCGCACCAGGGCCTGTACACCGGACAGATAAATACGACCGCGCTCGCGCGTGTACTTGTGCTCAAGGGTGTAATCCAGATCGAGTTTTACGGCGGGGACCGACATGGTGATACCGAACAGGCAGGCGGATGCTTATTCTACCAGCCGTCCGACTCCCTCCCGCACCGCTGGCGCCGCCGACCCGGCCCTGTCATGCTGCGCGCCGTTGCCCTTTCCGGGGGAGGCCGGGAATGGTATTCAATTCACTTACATTCGCGGCGTTCTTCGCCTGCGTGCTGGCGGTGCACAATCTGCCGCTGGGCTGGACCACGCGCAAGATCAACTTGCTGATCGCGAGTTATCTGTTCTATGCGGCGTGGAATCCCCCCTTCGTGATCCTGCTGTGGATTTCCACCGTGGTCGACTGGTACGCCGCGCAGGGCCTGGTCAAATCCGAGCGCGCCGCCGCGCGTCGCGCGTGGATGCTGCTGTCGGTCGTCGCCAATCTCGGCATGCTCGGCTATTTCAAGTACGGTCAGTTCCTGCTCGACAACTTCAGCGCGTTGATGGCCTCGCTCGGCGTCGCCTACCATCCGGCACCGCAGGACATCGTGCTGCCGGTGGGAATCTCTTTTTATACATTTGCCACTTTGTCGTACACCCTGGATGTCTACCTGCGCCGCGCGCTGCCTGCACGCAACTTTCTGGATTACGCACTGTTCGTGACGTTCTTTCCTCATCTCGTCGCCGGCCCGATCATGCGTCCGACCGAGCTGGTACCACAGTTCGAGCAGCCGCGTCGGGCCAGCGCCGACCAGTTGCGCTTCGGTTTGGCACTGATGACGCTCGGCCTGTTCAACAAGGTGGTACTGGCCGACAGTTTTCTCGCACCGATTGCCGAGCACGTCTACGATGCGGACAAGATTCCCGGTGCGCTCGACGCCTGGGCGGCGACGCTGGCCTTCAGCGGCCAGATCTTCTGCGACTTCGCCGGCTATTCGACCACCGCAATCGGCGCCGCACTTTGCCTGGGCTTTGCCATGCCGGACAACTTCCGCTTTCCCTACGCCGCGGTCGGCTTCTCTGATTTCTGGCGGCGCTGGCATATCACCTTGTCGTCGTGGCTGCGTGATTACCTGTACATTCCGCTCGGCGGCAACCGCCACGGCCGGCGCCGCACGTACGCAGCACTGATGACAACGATGCTGCTCGGCGGTCTATGGCATGGCGCCAACTGGACCTTTGTCGTCTGGGGCGGATTGCATGGCGTGTATC
>JBOHYL010000124.1:0-15393 GCA_050737915.1 Rudaea sp. | reverse complement strand
ACTCTACGCTGCGCACACGGCCATGGCCTTCGCAGCGCGGGCATACCGACTGCGTCGATTCGCCCAGGCTTGGGCGCAGGCGCTGGCGCGACATCTCGAGCAGACCGAAACGCGAAATCTTGCCGATCTGCACGCGCGCGCGATCATGGCGCAGGGCGTCGCGCAGTTTGTCCTCGACATCGCGCTGGTGGCGCGGCGAATCCATGTCGATGAAGTCGATGACGATCAGGCCGCCGGCATCGCGGATACGCAACTGGCGCGCAACTTCCACCGCGGCCTCACAGTTGGTGTTGAATGCGGTTTCCTCGATATCGCCCCCCTTGGTCGCCTTCGCCGAGTTGATGTCGATCGCGGTCAGCGCTTCGGTCTGGTCGATCACGATGGCGCCGCCGGACGGCAGGCGCACGCTGCGGTCGAATGCGTTCTCGATCTGTGTCTCGATCTGAAACCGCGAGAACAGCGGCACGGTATCGTTGTAGAGCTTCAGCTTGCGCAGATTTTGCGGCATTACCTGCTGCACGAACTGCTGCGCGTCGCTATAGAGTTCTTCGCTGTCGATCAGGATCTCGCCGATGTCGTTGCGCAGATAATCGCGCAACGCGCGGATGATCAGGCGCGATTCCTGGTAGATCAGGAACGGCGCCGGGCGTGCCTTGCCGGCTTCGTCGATGGCAGTCCACAACTGCAACAGGTAGTCCAGATCCCATTGTAGTTCCTCGGTCTCGCGCCCCGTGCCGGCGGTGCGGATGATCAGGCCCATTTCGTCCGGAATCTTGAGCTGGTCGAGCGTTTCCTTCAGGTTGGCGCGATCATCGCCCTCGATGCGGCGGGATACGCCGCCGGCCCGCGGGTTGTTCGGCATCAACACCATGTAGCGGCCGGCCAAGGAGATGAATGTGGTCAGCGCGGCGCCCTTGCTGCCGCGTTCTTCCTTCTCGACCTGGACCAGCAGTTCCTGGCCTTCCTTGAGCAATTCGCGAATGCCGGCCTTGTTGTGGTCGGTTCCGGGCTGAAAGTAGTCGCGCGAGATTTCCTTCAGCGGCAGAAAACCGTGGCGATCGGCGCCGTACTCGACGAAACACGCCTCCAGCGACGGCTCCACGCGCGTAATGCGGCCCTTGTAGATATTGGCCTTTTTCTGTTCCTTGGAGGGGATCTCGAGATCGAGATCGTACAGGGTTTGGCCATCGACAATGGCCACGCGCAACTCTTCACGCTGAGTTGCGTTGATCAGCATACGCTTCATTTTTACATCCTCGGGCGCTCGACCGCAGACCGCGTCGCGATTCCGCGCCCAAAGCGGCGGCGGAATCGCGCAAGCCGTGGGCATGGCACGCAGCCACGGGAGCGCTTTGTTGCTGCCGGCGCATTGTGTGCGCCTGGCTGTTGATAGGTGCCCTTTGCGTCGCCGCGACTCCCGCCCGCCATGCCGGCGGTGGGCAATCCGCGATCCAACCCGTTACGATGGGGCGACGGCCGAACGTCTCCTCCCGGAGTCTGGTACGGACAGTCGCAATCGCAGCGTGCGAGATGCGTTGTTTGCGCCGCAACACGGCGCCGAACGCGAAACGCGGAGCGAGTGTACCACATGGGGAAATTTTTCCAATACTTACGCGAACTTCGATGAACCTTGCAACAACCGACTCCAACACGGGCGTACGTCTGGTCACAGTCGCGGCCGAGCGCGAAGGCCAGCGCATCGACAATTTCCTCGCCACCCAGCTAAAGGGCGTGCCGAAAAGCCTGATCTACCGTTTGCTGCGCACCGGTCAGGTACGCATCAATGGCAAACGTGCCAAGGCTGATACGCGTCTCGCGGCGGACGATCGAGTGCGTATCCCCCCCGTACGTACCGCCGCGCCCAACGCTACCGGAGAGCCATCGACTGCGCAGATGCAGCGAGCGCTGCGCGCCATCGTGTTTGAGGACCGCGATTTTGTCGTGCTCGACAAGCCCGCTGGCATGGCCAGTCACGGCGGAAGCGGAATCGATTTCGGTGCGATCGAATTGTTGCGCGCCTCGCGCCCGGACGAAACCCTGGAACTGGCGCACCGGCTGGATCGCGATACTTCCGGTGTGCTCGTGCTTGCGCGCCGGCGTGCGGCGCTGACCGCGTTGCAGACGCTGATCCGCGCTGGCGCAATCACCAAGCAGTATCTCGCGCTGTTGAGCGGTCATCCTGCGCGCACCCGATTCGACGTCAACGTGCCGCTGCGCAAGTCGGTACTGCAGGGCGGCGAGCGCATGGTGCGTGTGGATGATACGGGCAAACCCGCATTAACTGCATTTCGCGTAATCGACGCGTTCGCCGCCGCCAGCCTTGCCGAAGTTACTTTGTATACCGGCCGCACGCATCAGATTCGCGTGCATGCGCAACACGCGGGACATGCGCTCGCGGGGGATGAAAAATACGGGCTGCGCGAGGTCAATCGGCAATTGCGCGTGTCTGGATTGCGTCGCTTGTTTCTGCACGCGGCACGTTTCGAGTTCGAATTGGCGGGCAAGACGTACAGTTTTTCGGCGCCGCTGGCGCCGGATCTGGCCGCTGTGCTTGATGCGCTTCCACGCAAGGTTATTGGAAAAACCGCGCGCTGACTTCGGCCGAGAGCAGGATATCCGGCGGCAGCAAGGCGATAAGCAGCAACGCGCTGGCTGCATGCGAAGCCGCCAATGGCAACAGCGCGCGTTCCCGCAGATACAAGGCGCACCAGCACAGGCCACCGGCGAACGTGGCCAACATCAGCGTTGCATTTGGTGTGTGCAACAAGGCGAATCCGAGTGCGCCCAGATAGACGGCGGCCGCGCGGTTGCCGGTGAAAGTGCGCCAGCGCTCGGTACATACCACGCAGATCAGATATTGTTGCAACAGCGCCCAGGCAAGGTAGCGCGTGATGTGGCCGGTGCCAATAGCTCGCAGTGGTGTGTGTGCAGGATGCAACGCGAAGCCGATGCCAACGGCGATGGCGACGACAGCAGCAGAGAGCCACCATGCGCCCAGGCTGCCGTTCCAGCGCCAAGATCGCGGCCATGCCAGGCTGAACGTGTAGATGGCGCTCACCAGGATCAGCAGCTCCTGGCGTGCGTCCGTTTCGCCGGTGAAACGATCGCCGATGATCAACCACATCGGTACGGCCAGCACGAGCGCGATTTCGAGGAGCGCACGCAGGCGCGGAACGCGTGGCGGCCGCAGGCGTGCGGCGATGAGCAGCGCGCCGAAGATACCGAGCGCAATCCAGCCCCATAGAGGGTTGGTTCCGGAAGCCTCTTCGCGCGCGATTTTTGCATCGGCATGATTGCGGGTCGCCACGTATTCGGACTGCGGAATCACGATGGCCGCCGGCAAAGCGTTTTGTACTTCGTGCAGTGCAAGCATCTGCTGTTCGACGCGACCTTGTTGCGGCAAGAGCAGCACAGGCATGGGCCGGTTGGTGGAATCTACCGCAATCGATGCTATATCTGCTTTCCGCGTCGCGGCGTCCGCAGGCAAAGCATGAATTGATGTGACGCCTACAGTTTCCGCCGGAGTGCTGGCGAGTTCGGCACCGTGAAATTGCAACGCTGTTCCTTGCGCGAGGTAGAAACGAAAGCGTAGCATCGCGATCTTTGGCGGTATGTCCGCTCGTTCTCCGGAAGGTGCGAACCATTGAATTTGATCGAGCGCGGCCTGTGTGACGGTTGAGTTGCCGGCAAGCGTAAACCGCACACTGTGCCATTCGCCGCCATCCAGGGTTTCGCGAGCGACGATTTGCACCTGTGCAGGGGTGCGCGCATACGCATCCAGGCGTAGCCGCGGAAAGTCGCGCAAGGGCAACAGGCGGAGTAGACGCAAGCCGATTTCGAAGGGCTGGCCGGTCGAGGTCGCCAGTAACGCATTGCCGGTAAAATCGAAATTCGCGGCGCTGAAGACGCGCCCGGCCACGATGTCATCGGGACGAAAGCCCCAGCGGTATGGCGTCTTGCCGGTCGCTGCGAGGACCAGTTCGTGTGCAGCCTCGTGGCGCAGCCAGGCGTTGAATTGATGTTGCGCGAGCTTTTGCAGGGCCGCGACGGTTGCAGTCAGCAAAACGCCGACGATCAACGCATTACGCGCGGTGACGAGAAAACCCCATCGGGCGATTTCAGTTCGCAGACAAGACCTCGACCTTTGCTGCGCAGATGAAGTCGTTCATCGACAAGCCGCCGACGTCGTGCGTGGAGAACCTGACCAGGCAGTGCCCCCAACCCAGTTCCAGATCCGGATGGTGATTCTCACATTCGGCGATCCAGCCGAGTGCGTTGGCGAAAGCGAGCGCGTGGACGAAGTCGGCAAACCGGAATTGCTTCTGGATGTGCGCGTCTGCCAAACCGAGTTTCCAGCCCGGTAGCTGCCCAACCAGCTCATGCGCACGTGCGCCGGAAACCTGATGCTGCTTGCCTTTGAGTGGCATGCAATGCTGCGCGCGAAGTTGTTCGATGTTCATGGCGTACTCCCGAATCCTCGGCCAGTATATCCGCCGCGTGACCACGGCTCGATTCAGGACTAGAATCGTACGGTATTGATGGAGTCACCATGTTGACACTGACTGACAACGCGCAAAACCATTTTCGACACCTGATTGAACAACAGGGCATCGCGGGTCTCGGCGTGCGTATGCAGGCAGTGCATGCGGGCACACCCAAGGCAGATTGTCGTCTGGAGTTCTGCGAGCCCGCGGATCTGGCTGGCAACGAATGGGCGCTTGCCTGCGACGGCTTCACGCTCTATGTGAGCGCCGATAGCATGCCGTATCTGGAAGATGCGCTGATCGACTATGCGGCCGCAACGACCGGTGGCCAGCTAATCGTGCGCGCGCCGAAACTCAAGGGCAGTCCACCCCCGGTCGATGCGAGTCTGGCCGAACGCGTGCGCCATGTATTGGATACTGAAATCAACCCGCAGATCGCCGCGCATGGGGGGCGTGCGACCCTGGTGGAAGTGACAGCCGATAACGCCGTGGTGCTGCGCCTGGGCGGCGGCTGCCACGGCTGCGGCATGGCCGACGTAACCTTGAAGCAGGGCATCGAACGTACCCTGCGCACCCATTTTCCGGAAATCTCCGCCGTGCGCGACGCCACCGACCACAGTAGCGGGCACAGCCCGTATTACCGCGGCCAGGAAGGCCGCAGCGCGATGCGCTGATCAGTCGCCTTGTTCGTCGTGCGACAAGTCGTCGAGTTTGCCCGGCATCACGGCGAAGTAGCGCGCTAGCGCATCAATCTCGGCATCGCTCAGGGTCTTGGCAAAGCCCGACATGATCGCGTTCTGGCGTTCGCCTGATTTGTACTCGCGCAGGGCGCGTGCCAGGTAATCGTGATATTGGCCTGCCAGGCGCGGATAGATCGGCGCGGTGGAATTGCCGTCGGCACCGTGGCAGGCGGCACAGGTCTTGGCGAGATCCGCTGCCGATCGGCCCGGAGCGCTGCCGGTATCGGCGGCAGCAGCATTGAACGCGAGCAAGGTGACGGCAAGGGCCGTCAGTCGAATCAGTTTCATGTGGGCTTTCCTTATTTGCGCGGGCTCAGGCTGGACAGGTACGCGGCGATGTTGCGGATTTCCTGATCGGACAGGCTTTCACCCTGCGCACGCATGGTCGGATGCGAACGCTCGCCTTTCTTGTATTCGGTCAACGCGGCCACGATGTAATCGTAGTTCTGGCCGGCAATGCGCGGCACGTGATAGTTCGGATACGCATTCTTGTAACCGGTCACGCCGTGACAGCCACCACAGGTATACACCAGCGCTTTGCCGGCTTGCGGATCGCCATGGTCCGCATCGGCAGCGAAGGCCGAAGTGCTAAAAACGACAGCGGCAGCGAAGGCCGCGCGGGTGAAAAACTTGGTTGTTGGCATGATTCGATCCGGTAATCCGTGGCAGTGGCGAACATCCGCCAAAGTATAACGTGGCCGGCGCGCTCGTCGCCAGCCGCCATTTGCTTTGGCCTGATTGCGCGTTCGTACACGCCACTGCAACCTGATGCGGCCTGACAGCATCTATGACACTTGTCTGTCCGTTGCGTGACTACCGGCCCTGTCGAAACTTCGCCTTTACCGGTAGTTTCCACACCAGCTCGGGGACGGGGCTTGAGTAATTTGGTGATATAGTTTAGTATAACACCTAACCAACGATTTCGCGGCCCTCGGAAACGCACATCCCATGTCACAAGAAAAGATAAAAAACCTGTTGATTTACCTTGTCTTTATCGCGGCATCGTGTGCCTTGTCGGCCTGCAATAGCGATGGCGCCGCTGCTCAGACGAAGGCCCCGCAGGTGGATGCTGTGCCGGTCGAAGTGGCCCTCGCTGCTCATGCTCCGATCAGTGCCAGCTATAGCGGCACCGCTGCCTTGGTGGCCGACCACGAGGCGCAGGTGACGGCGAAAGTTTCCGGTGTCCTGAAAAAGCTCTACGTGGAAGAGGGCATGACGGTAAAGGCCGGGCAATTGCTGGCCGAGCTCGATGACGCCGACGCGATGGCCAAAGCCAAACAGGCCGAGGCGCAAATGCACAAGGCCGAGGCGACGTTCGCGCACGCGCAGGCGGCGATTCCGAAACACTTGATTCCCGAATACGAATACGAACAGGACAAATTCGATCTGGCTGCCCAGCGCGCGGCGTACGAAGCAGCGAAGATCCAACTGTCGTACACGCGTATCGTGGCGCCGGTCGACGGCGTGATCGCGGAACGCTCTATCAAGCTCGGCAATCTGGTGCAGGTCAATCAGAATCTGTTCCGCATCGTCGGCATGAATCCGTTGCAAGCTGTGCTCAACGTACCCGAGCGCCAGCTTGGCATACTCAAGGCGGGGCAGACGGTGCAGTTGGAGGCCGACGCGCTGCCCGGCAAGCGTTTCACCGGCGCGATCCTGCGCATCGCCCCGGTGGTGGATCCAGCCAGCGGTACGTTCCGCGTCACTTGCCAATTCCATGACGCCAGTGACGTGCTGCGTCCGGGCATGTTCGCGCGCATCGATATCGTCTACGACCAGCGTCGCGATGCTCTGGTCGTGCCGCGCTCCGCACTGGTCGAAGAAGACGGCGAAACCTCGGTGTTCGTCGTCGACAAGGCACCACCGGTGGCTCCGGCGAAGAACGCCAGCACAAAAACGGGCACCAAAGCGCCGGCTGCTACCCCTGGCAACGGTCTGGTGGCGCACCGCCAGCCGGTAAAAATTGGCTATAGCGATGGCGACAAGATCGAGATTCTTTCCGGACTCGGCGCGGGTGCACGCGTGATCACGGTTGGCCGCAACGCCGTGCGCGACGGCACCGCAGTACTGGTGCTGGACACCAAGGCATGAGTCTCGTCGAACTGGCCACGCGCCGACGCGTCACCGTCGGCATGGTCACACTGACGCTGGTGCTGTTCGGCCTGATCGCACTGTCTGGCCTCAAGGTCAACCTGCTGCCGGATCTAAGTTATCCCACGCTGACCGTACGCACGAGTTTTGAGGGCGCGGCGCCCGCGGAGATCGAAACCCTGATCTCACAGCCGGTCGAGGAAGCGCTCGGCGTGGTCAAGAACGTGCGCACGATTCATTCCGTTTCGCAGGCCGGACAGTCCGACGTAATCCTGGAATTCGCCTGGGGCACGAACATGGATCAGGCCAGTCTCGACGTGCGCGACAAGCTCGATCTGTTGCAGCTGCCGCTGGCGGCGAAGAAGCCAGTGCTGCTGCGTTTCAATCCAGCGACTGACCCAATCCTGCGCTTGGCGCTGACCGGACCGGCCGCGACGGGCAACGTGGAAAACGCCGAGCTCAAGCAGTTGCGCCGCTTCGCCGACGACGAGCTGCGCAAACGACTGGAGCCGACCGCAGGAGTTGCTGCGGTCAAGGTTGGCGGCGGGCTGGAAGATCAGATCGACGTCGATATCGATCAGCAACGCTTGCAACAGCTCAACGTCAACGTCGCCGACGTCATCAAGCGCCTCGGCGACGAAAACGTGAACGTGTCCGGCGGCCGCATCGAGGATGGCGCACAGCGCTATCTGGTGCGCACAGTCAACCAGTTCACCGATCTGCAGCAGATGCGCGATTTGCTGATCAAGGTCGACAAGGGCGTGCCGATCCGGCTTAAGGATGTGGCCAACGTACACCAGGGACACAAGGAGCGAGAGGGCGTGGTGCGGGTGGACGGACACGAAGCGGTCGAGATCGCCCTCTACAAGGAGGGCGACGCCAATACCGTGACCGTAGCCGCCGCGGTGCGCAAGCAACTGGACCGATTCACCTGCACGAACCAGCCGCCGGGATGCGCGTCGATCCTGCCGCCCGAAGCCCGGCTGACCACGATCGACGATCAATCGGTGTTCATCAGCGGTTCGCTCAACGATGTGCGCGACGACGCCATCATTGGCGGCGTACTGGCAATCCTGATCATCTTCTTTTTCCTCGCCGATTCGTGGAGCACCTTCATCATCTCGCTGTCGTTGCCGGTGTCGCTGATTGCCACATTCTTCTTCATGGGCGAGGCCGGATTGAGCCTGAACGTGATGTCGCTCGGCGGTCTGGCGTTGGCGACCGGAATGGTGGTGGACGACTCCATTGTCGTGCTGGAGAACATCGCGCGCCTGCGCGAGCGTGGCATGGGCATCGTCGCAGCCGCGGTCACGGGTGCGCGCGAAGTATCGATGGCAGTGACCGCATCCACGTTAACCACGGTGGCGGTTTTCTTTCCGTTGGTATTCGTGCAAGGCATCGCCGGACAGTTGTTCCGCGATCAAGCGCTGACCATCACCTTCGCCATGCTGATCTCGCTAATCGTGGCAATGACCCTGATTCCGATGTTGGCATCGCTCAAGGGCAGGGCACCCCTGGCGTTCGCCGATGAAGCAGCGCCCGCGCGCGTGCCGCCGCGCACGCGTGTCGGCAGAGGCATGACCGCCATCGGGCGATTGTTCCGCTGGATGCCGCGCGTGCTGGGCTGGATCGGTTTCACCCTGGGCCGGTTTGTCGGCACTGTTGTCGGGCGCGTGCTGCGTGCGATTGGCACAAAAATTCTTGCGGCGTACAACCGCGCCGCCACCGCCTATCACCGCATGTTGCCGAAGGCCCTGGCGCACCCGTGGCGCGTGTTGGGCTTTGCCGCAGCTGCCTTCGTCGGCAGTCTGGCATTAATCCCCACCCTCGGTTCGGACCTGATCCCGCAGCTGGCGCAGGGGCGCTTTGAGATGACTGTCAAGCTGCCGCCGGGAACTCCGCTCGTGGACACCGATGCGTTGGTACGCGAGTTGCAACAAAAGAACGCGAAAAATCCGTTGATCCGCATGATCTACGGTGTCAGCGGCACCGGCACGCGCCTTGACGCCAACCCGACCGAGTCCGGCGAGAACATTGCGCGCCTGCTCGTGGTGCTTGCACCCGGCGTGGGACGTAACGGCGAGAGCGGTGCGATGAATACTTTGCGCGCCGACATGTTTGCCCATCCTGGTGCTGACGTGCAGTTTTCGCGGCCGAAACTTTTCAGTTTTGACACGCCGCTGGAGGTCGATCTGCGCGGCTACGACCTGACGGCGCTGGGCAAGGCCGGCAACAAGCTGGCCGATCTGTTGCGCGCATCGCCGCGTTTTGCCGACGTCAAATCCAGTGCCCAGGGTGGCTCGCCGGAAATCCGCATCCGTTTCGATCAGGATCGCGCCGCCGCACTTGGCCTCACCTCCCGGCAGATTGCCGACCAGATCGTGGACAAGGTACGCGGCACAGTGGCAACGCAATACAACTTCCGCGACCGCAAGATCGATGTGCTGGTGCGCGCTGCCGCGGGCGAGCGGACTTCCATCGACGACATCCGTAACCTGATCGTCAATCCCGGCGCGGCGACGCCGGTGCGACTGTCCGCTGTGGCCGACGTGACCGTTACCACCGGTCCGAACGAGATCAACCGTATCGGTCAGGAGCGCGTCGCCATAGTCACCGCAAACCTGCGTCAGGGCGATTTGGGCAGCGCAGTGGCGGAAGTACGCAATATCCTGCGGGCAAATCCGCTCGCTGCCGGTGTGAGCGCACATATTGGCGGGCAGAGCGAGGAACTGGATGCTTCAACGCGTTCGCTCCTGTTCGCGCTGGGGTTGGCCATTTTCCTCGTCTACCTGGTGATGGCATCGCAGTTCGAGTCGTTGCTGCATCCGTTCGTGATTATGTTCTCGATACCTCTGGCCCTGGTCGGCGCGGTGCTGGCATTGAAAATCACGTTCACGCCATTGAGCGTGGTCGTGTTCATCGGCTTGATCATGCTTGCAGGCATCGTGGTCAAGAACGCGATTGTACTGATCGACCGCATCAACCAGTTGCGTGAGGAAGGCACGGACAAGCTCGCCGCGATCACGCAGGCGGCCGAGTCGCGCCTGCGCCCGATTACGATGACGACGTTGTGCACCCTGATCGGATTCCTGCCATTGGCGCTCAGTTTTGGCGACGGTTCGGAAGTGCGCGCACCGATGGCGATCACCGTAATCGGTGGGTTGGCGGTTTCGACGTTGCTGACACTGGTGGTGATTCCGGTTGTCTACAATCTGCTGGATCGGCGCGCTGATGCATGGTACCGCGAGCGCGGCAGGCGCAACCCGCGCAACGCGGACGCGCAACTGGCGACCGAAGGCGTGGCACCGTGACCCTGGCCGAACTCAGCCTGAAGCGACCGGTCACAGCAGTAATGTTTTTTGTGTCGCTGCTGGTGGTTGGCGCGATCGCGGCGTTTCGCTTGCCGCTGGAAGGCCTGCCCGATGTGCAGTTTCCGTTCATGATGGTCGATCTTCCGTACGCCGGTTCGACGCCGGCGGAAGTGGAACGCACGATCACGCGTCCGGTCGAGGACGCGCTGTCCACACTCACCGGCATCGAGCACATGAGCTCGCTTTCGCGCGCCGACGGTGCGCAGATTTTCCTGCAGCTCAAATGGGGCGAGGATACGGCAGTCAAGGCCGTGCAGGCGCGCGAAAAAATCGATGCGATCCGCAGTGAACTGCCGAGCGATCTGCAACGCTATCAAGTCATGAAATTCGCGACCACCGATCAGCCGATGCTGCAGCTGCGCATCTCCGGCGACCACGATCTTTCCAACTCCTACGATTTGCTCGAGCGCAAACTCAAGCGTCCACTGGAGCGCTTGCCGGGGGTGGCGCGCGTGCAGATCCAGGGCGTGGCGCCGCCGGAAGTGCAGATCGAGATTTCCGTGGACCGCCTGACCGCCGCTGGCGTCAGCCTTAACGATTTGTACAAGAAGCTGTCCAATGCGAATTTTTCCGCATCGGCCGGATTGGTCCGCGACGGCAACGTGCGCTATCAGGTACGCCCGCTGGGCGAATGGCGCAGCCTCGACGAAATCCGTGCCACGCCGGTCAACGACAAGGGGCTCAAGCTCGGCGACATCGCTCAGATCACGCTCAAGCCTTCGCGCCTGAATTACCGACGGCACCTTGACGGCCGACCGGCGATCGCGGTGGATATTTCCAAGGAACGCAATGCGAACCTGGTCGACGTCGCCAGCCGCGTGCTTGCGCAAATCGACCGCGTCTCACGCGATCCCGAAATGCAGGGTATCCAACTGTACTTTCTCGGCAATGACGCGAAGGCGGTGACGGACAGCCTCACCGAGCTGGGCGAAGCAGGTGGAATCGGCATCCTGCTTTCGGTGTTCGTGCTGTATTTCTTCCTGCGCGACTGGCCATCCACGCTGATGGTGTCACTGGCGATTCCGGTCTGTTTGGTGATTACGCTCGGTTGCATGTATTTCCTCGGCATGACGCTGAATATTCTGTCCCTGCTCGGTCTGCTGCTGGCGGTCGGCATGCTCGTGGACAATGCCGTGGTGGCGGTGGAGAGCATCTATCAATACCGCGAGAAATATCCAGGCAAACCTTGGTACAGCGCGGTGCAGGGCACCCAGGTCGTTGGCATCGCGATTGCCGCGGGTACGTTTACGAGCATCGTTGTCTTTCTGCCCAACATTTTCGGGGCGAAGAACCAGATCAGTATTTTTTTGACCCAAATCGCGATCGCCATGTCGATCGCGCACCTGGCATCGTGGCTGGTTGCGGTGAGTCTGGTGCCGATGCTGTCGGCAAAATTGCCGCCGCCGCATTTCATCGGTCGCGACACCCTGATTACGCGCTTACAGCGCACGTACGCATCCGCCGTCGCCTGGACGCTCAGCCATCGCAAGATGACAGTATGGGCATTGATCGCCCTGTTCGCGCTCAGCTTCGTGCCGATTACGCGCGCCAAAACCGACATGTTCCCACCCGGACAGTCCGGCGAGCTGCACCTGCAATACAACCTGAATGGCGTGTATCGGCTTGGCGAATTGGAAAAATCCATCGACCGGGTCGAAGGCTGGCTGATAGCGCATCGCACGCAATTGCACATCAAGAACGTCTACAGTTATTTCGACGAGCAAGGGCAGGCGATGACGAACGTCCTGCTAACCGACGACACCGCCGGACGCGGCAATTCGCAGGCCATCATGGAAAAGATCCGTACCGGCCTGCCGAAGGTGCCGATCGGCAGCATTGGGTTCGATCAGCAGTCGCAAAATCCGGATACCAATGTGCAGGTATTCCTCAACGGCGATTCCGGCGCAACCCTGCGCGAGCTATCCGCGGCTGCGATCAAGACGCTGCAGCAGGTGCCTGGGCTGCGCGACGTGCGCACTGCGCAGAATGGCGGCGACCGCGAGCTGGCCGTGCACGTGGATCGCGTGCGCGCACGCACCTATGGTTTTTCCGCCAATGAAATCGCGCAATACGTGGCGATCGCGCTGCGCGGCCTGCCACTCAACGAGTTCCACGATAACGGCACCCAAATCCCGGTGTGGCTGCGTTTTGGCGGTGGCGACACGCGCAGTCTGGCGGATTTGTCCGATTACAAGCTGCGCGCAGCTGACGGCACGATGATTCCGCTGCTGTCGATGGTCGACCTGAAAAATCGCGATGCCGACTCGGCGATCGAACGCGAGAACCGGCAAACCTCGCTTGCGCTGCAGGCGAATCTCGCTCCCGGCACGACGCTCGACGATGTCAAACCGAAGCTCGAGGCGGCCATGAATGCACTGCGCCTGCCGCCCGGCTATCGCTGGAGCTATGGCCAGAACTTCGATTTCGCCAACGAGGCCGGTCAGCAGATGCTGTTCAATACGCTGATCGCGCTGGTGCTGGTCTACGTGGTGATGTGCGCGATGTTCGAATCGTTGATTTATCCTGCTGCGATCCTGACCACGTTCGTATTTTCTATCCTCGGCGTGTATTGGCTGTTCTGGTTAACCGGCACCACATTTTCGATCATGGCCTCGATCGGCGTATTGATCCTGATGGGTGTGGTTGTGAACAACGGCATCGTCATGATCGTGCACATCAACCAGTTGCGGCACGCGGGACTGACCCGCAATGAGGCGCTGATCCAGGGCGCGCGCGACCGGCTGCGGCCGATCCTGATGACGATGGGAACGGCCATTCTCGGCATGGTGCCGCTGTGCATGAGCGATGCCACGATCGGCGGCGGCGATACGCCGTACTATCCGATGGCACGCGCGATCGCTGGCGGTCTTGTGTTCTCGACCCTGGTCACGCTGGCTGCGCTGCCTGTGATCTACGCACTGCTCGACGATGCGCGCTTGGCAACGCGGCGCGTGTTGCGCGATGCACGCACGCGCGCGTTTCCGCGGCTACGCACGCGTGAAACATAAACACAGGGCATTTCGTTACAGGACGCGGTGCAGGATACGAATACCCGCCGTCCACTCGCCGATCATCATGCCGATGTTGGTGAGCATGAAAACGAGCAGGGTGCGCGAGACGCGGTTTTTCCACCAGCCGGTCCAGTGCAATACGTCGTCGCGCAAGGTTTCGAAATCCACCACACGTGGATGGCGCAGCCACATTTCCACACCCGCGCTGAACGCACCGGAGGGCGCGAATGGGCGAAACGGCTTCAGCGGCCCTGAAATCGCGGCGGCCAGAACGCTCAGCGGATGCCCGCCACCGGCCAGTGCGCCCAACGCACAGCCGGACGCCGTGAACACGATCCAGTCCTGCAGTGCCTGCGTGCCGCTGCCGGTTCCGCGGCTGAAGGCATAGCCAATTGCGGCGGCGATCACGATCAGCACGCCAAAGCCCAGCCATTTCGGCCAACGCGCGCCCGGGGGAACGACATTCAACGGAGCGAGAATCCCCCCCGGCGTTGCGGTCTGCGCCGTCAGTTCACGCTCGACACCGGCAATGTGGCCGGCGCCAACCACAGCGAGAACACGCCGCACGGGCTGCTTGCCGCTTTCTTCGCGCAGGCGCGCACTCATGAAACGGTCGCGCTCGCCGATCAGGCTGCGGTACAAGGGCTCGGATTGCGCGGCGAATTCGCTGAATGCGCTCTGCAACATGTCGCCTTGCTTGAGCGTTTCGATGTCTTGCTCGCTCACTTCGCCGCGCTCGAACAGGCTGGCGGCGAGTCCGCCGATGATGCCGAGCCTATCGCGCAGGCCCACTGCGCGATAGGCTCGTTTGATGGTAACGCTGATTTCACGGTCGATCAGCCATAGTGGCAAGTTGCGATGACTGGCCAGATCCACGGCTGCCTTGAGTTCCGCGCCGGGCTCGATGCCGAATTGTTCGGCAAGGCGGCGCTGGTAGGCCGACAGTGCCAGATTCGCGGCGACCATGCCGGCCTTGCCGTCGCGGATCACGCGCCACAAATCGAGATTGCGCCATGCTTCCGGATCGTGCATTGCCCGGTAACGCGACTCGCACAATTCCACGGCGATGGCGTCGTAGTTACCGGTTTCTATGGCCGCGCGCACCGCATCGACGCTTGCGCGCGAAACATGCGCGGTGCCGAGCAAGGTGTATTCGACGCCGTCGCGGGTCGTCTGCGCGTGCGGTTGGCCGGCAAGCACCGGTGCGGGAACATCCATCTCAGTCACGGAAGCGCTTGAGTAGATCGCCGTAGGCATCAATACGGCGATCGCGCAGGAACGGCCAGATGCGGCGCACGCTTTCGCTGCGTGCGCGGTCGATATCGGCAATCAGCAGCTCGGGTTTTTCCGTCGAGGCTTGCGCGAGCATCTCGCCCTGCGGACCGGCGGCGAAACTCGATCCCCAGAAATCGATCCCGCGCCCGCAGTCCGGCGCGGATTCGTGACCGGTGCGATTGCAGGCAAGCAAGGGCAGGCCATTGGCCACGGCGTGGCCGCGCTGCACGGTGATCCAGGCGTCGCGTTGGCGCGATTTTTCCGCGGTGTCGTCGGCCGGGTCCCAACCGATGGCGGTCGGATAGAGCAGGATTTCGGCACCGGCAAGCGCCATCAGGCGTGCGGCTTCCGGATACCACTGGTCCCAGCACACCAGCACGCCGAGCTTGCCGACGGAAGTTTGTATCGGCTCGAAGCCGAG
>JBOHYL010000123.1:0-1500 GCA_050737915.1 Rudaea sp. | reverse complement strand
AGGCGGGAGGCACGCTCTCAGCCCAGCGCCGCCAGTATCGCGTCGGCGCTGGACACCTTGAACTCGCCCGGCGCCTCGATGTGGAGTTGCTTGACCACGCCGTCCTCGGCATAGAGCGCGAAACGCTTGCCGCGCATGCCGAGGCCGAACGCGGTGCCGTCCATTTCCAGGCCGAGCGATTTGGAGAACGTGCCGTTGCCGTCGGCGAGCATGCGCAGGTTCTCCGGCACTTTCTGGTTTTTTGCCCAGGCATCCATCACGAACGCATCGTTGACCGCAAGGCAGGCCACGTCGATGCCCTTGTTCGTGAACTTCGCGAGGTTTTCCACGTAGCCGGGCAGGTGCTTGGCCGAGCAGGTCGGCGTAAATGCACCGGGCACGGAAAACAGCACCACGTTCCTGCCCTTGAAGATTTCGTCCGTGTTGATCGCCTGTACGCCGTCCTTGAGGTAGTTGAGCGTGGCGTTGGGAATGCGGTCGCCGACCTTGATCGTCATGGGCTGTGCCTTCGATGGTGGGGAAACGTCCATGATAGCGGCGTCACGGCGTTGGCGACACCCTTGAAAGCGGGAGAGGCGCCCGCACGTGGTGGCCATGCGGGCCGCAGTGCCCGATCCACCAAAAAGGAGACAATCATGGCAATCGTACGTTATGAGCCCTGGGGCCATTTCGACCGCTTCCAGGATGAGATGAAACAGGTTTTCGGCCAGTTCTTCGGCGAAAACGGCGATCAGTCCAACGTGGTGACCAGCCAGTGGGCGCCGCGCGTGGATATCCGCGAGGATGAAAAGCGTTTCGTGATCCTCGCCGACATTCCCGGGGTCGATCCCAAGGACATCGAAGTCAGCATGGACAAGGGCATTTTGTCCATCAAGGGCGAGCGCAACGCCGAGAACAAGGAGCAGGCCGGAAAGTACACGCGCGTTGAGCGGTCGTGGTGTTCGTTCTACCGGCGCTTCGCGCTGCCCGACAGCGCCGACGCCGATGCCATCAGCGCCAGCGGCAAGCATGGCGTGCTGGAAATTTCCATACCGAAAAAGGCGGAGACCACGCCGCGCAAGATCGAAATCCGGCACTGAGCGCGTAACCACTGCAACGACACCGCGGCTGTCTCGCACAGACGCGGTGTCGTATTCAGGCGGGGTGTGCGCTTCGACTTCGCGCGTCGCGCGCGCTAGGCTGTGCGCGAAGGGAGTGAGCGACCATGCAATTCAAGGATTACTACGACGTCCTCGGCGTAAAGCCCGCCGCGAGTGAAGCGGAGATCAAGTCCACCTACCGCAAGCTCGCGCGCAAGTATCACCCGGACGTGAGCAAGGAAGCCGGTGCCGAGGACAAATTCAAGGGCGTGAACGAAGCCTACGAGGCGCTCAAGGATCCGGCCAAGCGCCGCGCCTACGATCAATTGCGCGCGCAAGGCTACCGGCCCGGCGAGGAGTGTCATCCGCCGCCCAACTTCGGCGACGGTCAGGGATTCGATTTTTCCGATCTCGGTGAAGG
>JBOHYL010000122.1:0-23990 GCA_050737915.1 Rudaea sp. | reverse complement strand
GCGATATCCACGTCGCTTTGGCTGTCGGCCGTTTGTCGCGCGACGGAACCGAACACGATGGCCAGATCGATATCGGTGTCGCCGGACAAAACCGTTTTCAGTCGTTCGATGCTCATGGGACGCTACGCAAACCCGGTAGACAATCATTGTGACTTATGCAGATGCGTACCGCCAGTGATGCCACTCGAACCCGGCCTGGCCCGCACTATAGGCGCATTGACGACGAAAGCGAAAAATCAACATAGCGCGTATTGCAGTTCAGCTTTGAGATCGTCGACATCCTCAACGCCCACCGACAACCGGATCAGTCCATCGCTGATGCCGAGGCGTTTGCGGTTGGCCAGTGGCACCGAGGCGTGGGTCATGATGGCCGGATGCTCGATCAGGCTTTCCACGCCGCCGAGCGACTCGGCCAACGCGAACAGGTGGCAACGCTCCAGCGTCTTGCGCGCCTTGCGCAATCCGCCCTTGACCACGATCGTGATGATGCCACCGGGGCCATCCATCTGGCGTTTGGCCAGCACATATTGCGGATGCGATTTCAGGCCCGGATAAATCACGCGCTCGATGGCGGGATGTTTTTCCAGCCAGCCGGCAAGTTCTTGCGCACTTGCGCAATGCGCGCGCATGCGCAAGTGCAGGGTTTTCAAGCCGCGCATGGCCAGGAACGCATCGAACGGACCGGCCACCGCGCCGACCGAGTTTTGCAGAAAACCCATTTGCCCGACGAGTTCCGCATCGTCGCCGGCGACGACGATGCCGCCGACCATGTCGGAATGTCCGTTCAAATATTTCGTCGCCGAATGCAACACCAGATGCGCACCGTATTCGAGCGGGCGTTGCAGCATCGGCGACGAGAACGTGTTGTCGACAACCAGGATCAAGCCGTGTTTGCGCGCGAACGCGCCGACCTTGGCCAAGTCCACCAGTTTGAGCATCGGATTGGTCGGCGTCTCGGCCCAGATCATGCGTGTGTTGGGTTTGAGAGCTGCTTTCAGCGCCGCGCCATCGTTCAAGTCGATGAAGGAAAAATCCAGCCCCGCGCTGCGCCGCCGCACGCGCTCGAACAAGCGATACGTGCCACCGTACAGATCGTCCATCGCGATAACGTGACTCCCCGAATCGAGCAGGTCCAGTACCGTGGCGGCCGCCGCCAAACCCGAGGCGAACGCAAACCCGGCGCGACCGCCTTCCAGATCAGCCACGCAACGCTCGTACGCCATACGCGTGGGGTTCTGCGTGCGCGAATACTCGTAGCCCTTGTGCACTCCGGGGCTTTGCTGCACATACGTCGACGTCGCATAGATCGGCGTCATGATCGCGCCGGTTGAAGGATCGGGGCTCTGCCCGGCGTGAATGGCGCGCGTGCCGAGTCCATGGGTTTTCTTCGACGTTTTCATTACTGCACTCGTCTGCGTAGGTAATTGAGTAAATCGATGCGCGTGATCAGGCCGAGGAATTTCTCGCCATCCACGACGATGGCCACGCGCCCGGCAGCGTATACCGGCAGCAAGGATTCGATCGGCGATTTCACTTCAAGCATCTGCAGGCGACTGACCATTGCGGTAGACACCGGATCGCCGAATTTCGACTCGTCGCCATAGACATGCAGCAGCACGTCGGATTCGTCGACGATGCCGACGATCTTGTCGCCATCCATCACCGGCAACTGCGATACGTCGTACAGCTTCATGCGCTGATAGGCCGTGGTCAGCGGCTCGGCCGGGCCGACCACGACGGTGTCGCGCTGCGAGTACGGACGCAGGATCAAGTCGCGCAGGTCGCCAAACGGGGTGCGGTCGAGAAAGCCGTTGTCGAGCATCCAGTAGTCGTTGTACATCTTCGACAAATACTTGTTGCCGGTGTCGCACACCAGCACCAGCACGCGCTTCGCCTGGCTCTGCTCGCGGCAATACTTGAGTGCCGCGGCGAGCAGCGTGCCGGTCGAGGAGCCACCGAGGATGCCTTCTTTGGCCAACAGTTCACGACCGGCGAGAAAACTTTCCTTGTCGCTGATCGCGTAGGCTTTTTTCACGCGACTGAAATCGGAAATATCCGGCAGGAAATCCTCGCCGATGCCCTCGACCATCCACGACGCGGACTTGGTCGACAGCGTGCCCTCGTTGATGTATTGCGCCAGGATGCTGCCAACCGGATCGGCCAGGATCAGTTCCAGATTCGGCGCTGCCTTGGCGAAATAGCGCGACAACCCGGTCATGGTGCCGGACGAGCCGCAACCGAACACGATGGCGTCGAGCTTGCCGTCCATCTGCGCGAGGATTTCCGGGCCGGTGCCGTCCTCGTGCGCACGCGGATTATCCGGGTTGCCGAATTGGTTGATGAAATACGCGCCGGGCGTGTCCTTGGCGATCTGCGCAGCCAGATCCTGATAATACTGCGGATGGCCCTTGGCCACGTCCGAGCGCGTGAGCACGACTTCGGCACCCATCGCCTTGAGGTTTAAGATTTTTTCGCGACTCATCTTGTCCGGCACGACGAGAATCAGCCGATAGCCTTTCTGCTGCGCCACCAGCGCAAGCCCGATGCCGGTATTGCCGGCGGTGCCTTCCACCAGCGTATCGCCGGGCTTGATCTTGCCGGCGCGCTCGGCGCCTTCGATCATCGACAGGCCGATGCGATCCTTGATCGAGCCGCCGGGATTGGCGCTTTCAAGCTTGAGAAACAGCTCGCAATGGCCGCTATCGAGGCGCTGTGCCTTGACGATCGGCGTGTTGCCGATCAGTTCGAGCACGCTTTGGTGGATCGTCATGGATGTCCCGATCTGCGGGCTGCGGCCCGGCGCTGGTAATTGCGGAATTTGTGCCGCGGGCGCGGCGCGCACACGTGCTACTACGTGCGCAGATGATACAACAAGGGAATCTATGATTAACCTGTTGCGCTCGCCGGCCTGCGTGCCGGCGATGCTACCAAGGCTGCGCGCCATTGCGGCGAGCGACCCGTGGCGCGCCGCCGTGGCGGCGCTCCGGTTCGACAGGATTCAGTGTGCGGGACTGCGGTAACGCTCCCACATGTGGATAAGCTTGTCCTTGGCCCAGAGCTTTTCCTTCTTCATGTTGTGCAGCGTGGTGTCGTCCATTGGCAGCACGCCCAATTCGGCATCGCGCACTTTGCCATCCAGCTCCTGGTGGCGCTGGTACAGGCTGCGGAATTCCGAATCGCTCTTGATGAGCGCTTCGACGTCTTGTTGCTGGTTCTCGAACATCAGCCGACCTCCTGTATTTTTCAGGAAAACACGGGTGCAAATGTATGCGGAAAACAAGGAAATGCGAAAGATCGCGCGCTCGCCGACGCGCGGTTCACCGGATGTGGTGAAGCGTGCGCGGATATTGTCTCGGCGGCTGCAATCATGATTGGCGACTGCCGCGGAAAAACCCGGATGGGAGCCGCGACAATCTGACCCTACTCCTTCATGCAAGCTTGCGCAACCCGATTTTTCGCGCTGCGCAAGTCGTTGAAATTACGCGCCGATTTCAATTGCGATCCTGCAAAATCACATCCACGCGGCGATTGCGTGCGCGGCCGTCCGCGGTCGCATTGCTGGCCACCGGTTGAGCATCGCCGAGGCCCACGGCGGTGATGCGATTGGCACGCACGCCGGCGGTGATCAGTGCATCGCGCACGGCGTCGGCACGGCGCTGCGAAAGGGTTTGATTGGCCTTCGCGCTGCCGCTGCTGTCGGTGTGGCCCTCGATGCGGATGTGCTTGCCGGGAGCGCGGTTCACGAACGCCACGAGCTTGCCCAAACTCGACTGCGCGGCCGGTCGCAGTCCTGACTGACCGGGAGCAAAGGCGATGTCATCCAACGTCATCTGCATGCCCTGCGCGCCGCGCGTGGCCTGCAGGTTGTTCAGACGCCCGCGCAGATCGGCGTTCGTCGCCTCGGCCAGACGTGCCTCCTGGCGCGCCAGATCGGTGGCCTTGGCCTGCGCCTCGATCAGGCGTTGCGCTTGGTCGGCCTGGGCTTGCGCCGCTTGCGCCTGTTGTGCGCTGTGTTCGCCCGCCTCGCGCAGTCGATCGACTTCCTCGGCGCGGATCATGCTCTGCAGGCGTTGCTTTTCGGCTTCGGCACGCGCGCTCTCGGCTTCTCGCTGAGCCGCCTGCAACAGGATTTGATCGTGCTCGCGGCCCAGGGTCTCGAGCTGACTCTGTTGATTGGCCGCCTGTGCGGCGGCGTAAGCGATATCGACACGCCGCTCGGCCATGTAGACGCGGAACGCACGCGCATCCTTGCCGCCGGAATGCTCGGTGTGCAACGTCTGCACCGCCTGCTCGGCGAGAGCGCGTTCTCCAGGCGCGAGCGTACCCAGCACCGGATCGGCAGCGAGCGAATCCATGCTCGCGCGCAAACGTTCGTAATCCAGATCCGGCTTGGCCGCGAATGTGTACGCGGACGCCAACGCCAGCAGCAGACCGAATGCGGCACGCAATCTCATAGACCACCTCCCGCCGCGCTGCCGGCTGCCTGTTGCAGACGCGCGTTTTCGCGCTTGCTGGCATCGACCTGCTCGCGCAACTTGCCGAGCCTGGCCTTGACCGACGCCAGTTCGCTGTCGGCGTGCGATTCGTCCGCCATGCGCCGCGCATCTTCGTAATGGCGTTTGCCGGCCAGCGCCTGCGCCCGGCTCAGGTGATCCTCGGCGCTGCGCAATTCCAGCGGGGCGTAGGTGGGTGCCCCGGCCGCACGCGCCGCAGCCAATGCCTGGGCGGCGTCCTCCAGCCCCATCGGCGGTGGCCGGGTCGGCCCGCAGCCAGTCAGGGCGATCGCTAAAATGAGGGTGGCACGATGGATTTTTCGCCAATTTGGTGTCATAACATCCATAATCACGAACGGGGGCGGGCGCGGGTGAGCCTAGTCCGAGAACGGCAGCGGTGCAAGACGCTCGCCGACCATCTCACCCGCTGCCGGCATACGCGCCGCGGCGCGGCGCACAAGGCGATGCGAGGCAAACATGGATATCGGCTATTTTCTGAAATTGATGACCGAAAAAGGCGCGTCGGACATGTTCCTGACTACGGGCGCTCCGGTCAATATCAAGGTGGAAGGCAAGCTCTACCCGCTCGGCAATACCGGCCTGCCCAGCGGCATGGTCAAGAAGATCGCCTACTCGCTGATGGACGAAGGCCAGGTGCCGAAGTTCGAGCGCGATCTGGAATTGAATCTGGCGATCGCGGTAAAGGACGCTGGTCGCTTCCGCATCAACGTGTTCAAGCAGCGCGGCGAAGTCGGCATGGTGATCCGCGCGATCAAGAGCGAGATTCCCTCGATCGAGCAGTTGCGCTTGCCGGTGTTGTTCAAGCAACTGGTCATGGATCCGCGCGGCCTGATTCTCCTGGTCGGCGCGACGGGCTCGGGCAAATCGACAACGCTGGCGTCGATGATCGATCATCGCAATACGAACGTATCCGGGCACATCCTCACCATCGAGGACCCGATTGAATACCTGCACCGGCACAAGAAATCCGTGGTCAACCAGCGCGAGGTCGGGCTTGACACGCACAGCTTCCACGAGGCGCTCAAGAACGCGATGCGCGAAGCGCCGGACGTCATCATGATCGGCGAAATCCGCGACGCAACGACGATGGAAGCGGCGATTGCGTTTTCCGAGACCGGACATCTATGTCTGGCTACGTTGCACTCGAACAATGCCGATCAGACACTGGAACGCATCCTCAACTTTTTCCAGGAATCGGCGCACCGCAACGTGTTGATGAATCTGGCGCTGAACCTGCGCGCAGTGATTTCGCAACGTCTGGTCATCGGCAAGGATGGCCGTCGCCTGCCTGCGGTCGAGGTGCTGCTCAACACGCCGCTGATCCGCGACATGATTCGCCGCGGCCAGATTCACGAGATCAAGGAAGCGATGGACCGCAGCCTGCAGGAAGGCATGCAGACCTTCGATCAGGCGCTGATGACGCTGTACAAGTCGGGCACGATCGACCTCGAAGAAGCGCTGTCCAAAGCCGACTCGCGCGATGGGCTGGCGCTGAAAATCCGCCTGTCGGAAGGCGCCGATGCAGCGCTGCCGGAGGCCTACGACACAGCAGCGTTCTGACTCCCTATGCTCTCGGCGCGTCCGGCTGGATTTCTGGCCGCGCGTTGGCGAAAGCAGGCAGCTTGCAGCATTCCGCGTCCACCCGCACGATGGTCGGAAACGCGGACATATCCACCGACCAGCGCCGTGCGTTGTAAACCTGCGGCACCAGGCAGATATCGGCCAGGGTCGGCTCGTCGCCCTCGCAGAACAGGCCCGTGGACGGGTTTTCCGCAAGCAGACTCTCGAACGCCGTGAACCCTTCGCGCATCCAGTGCTGGGCCCAGCGCTCGCGCTCGACTTGCGGCGTGTTGAACTCCCGTTCCAGATACTGCAGCACGCGCAGATTGCCCAGCGGATGCATGTCGCAGGCGACGATCTGGGCCAGGCCGCGCACACGCGCGCGTTCGCGCACCATGGTCGGCAACAGTTTGACTGCACCTTCGTAGGCCTCTTCCAGATATTCGACGATCGCCATCGACTGGCGAATGATGCGTTCGCCATCGACCAGCACCGGAATCAGTTCCTGCGGATTGAGCCTGTGGAACTCGTCCGTATGCTGGGCGCCGCCGTCGTCGGTCAGATGCACCGGCACGACCTCGTACGGCAAGCCTTTCAGATTGAGCGCGATACGCACGCGGTACGCGGCGCTGGAACGCCAGTAGCCATACAGTTTCAGACGTTCGGCAGCCATGTCGGACACCCCCGTGCAACGCTGGATATGCGCAGCCTAGCCGCAGTGACAGGCAAAATGCAAAGCCCGCGAGTCGACGCCGCCCAAGCGGGCTAGACAGCCTGGCGGACGCTCTGCTCGATAGAGCCGAAAATGCTGTGCCCGTCGGCATCCAGCATTTCGATACGCAAGCGGTCGCCGAACTTCAGAAAAGGGGTAGCCGGCTTGCCGTCGCGCAGCGTTTCCACCGTGCGCTGTTCGGCCAGACACGAAGCGCCCTTGGCCGTATCCTGATTGGCGATCGTGCCCGAGCCCACGATCGTGCCGGCGCTCAACGGCCGCGTCTTTGCGGCGTGCGCGATGAGCTGGGCAAAGTCGAACTGCATGTCCACGCCGCAATCGGCCTCGCCGAACCAGTGACTGTTGATCCAGGTGCGCATCGGCAGATGCACTTTGCAATCCTGCCACGCCGATCCCAGCTCGTCCTGCGTGACGAACACCGGCGCCAGCGCCGAACGCGGCTTGGATTGCAGAAACCCGAAACCCTTGGCCAATTCGCCTGGAATCAGGTTGCGCAAAGACACATCGTTGACCAGTCCGATCAGCTGGATGTGCGTTGCCGCCTGCTCGGCCGAAACTGCCATTGGCACATCGTCGGTGATGACCACGACTTCGGCTTCCAGATCGATGCCGTAGTCTTCGCTCGTGACCGCTATCGGATCGCGCGGGCCGAGGAAGCCTGCACTGGTGGCTTGATACATCAGTGGATCGGTATAGAAGCTTTTCGGTACTTCCGCTCCGCGCGCGCGGCGCACGCGTTCCACATGCGGCAAGTACGCCGAGCCATCGACGAATTCCCAGGTCCGCGGCAAGGGCGCGGCCAGCGCATCCGCATCCAGCGCAAATACGTCTTCGCCGTTTACGGTCTGCGCCTTGCCCGCCGCGTTGAGCAGTTCATAAACGCGGTTCAGTCGCGGCGCGGTATTGCTCCAGTCTTCCAGCGCGGCCAGCAATGTCGGCGCGATATCGTTCACGCGCACCAATTTGGACAAATCGTGGCTGACAATTACCAAGGTGCCGTCGCGACCACCCTGTTTGAGACTGGCAAGTTTCATTACGATGCTTTCCCCTGGCGTGCGACAGCCGGCGGCTGGAAATGCTTGCTCAACCCCGCCCAGCACGCCGCGTAATCGCGCTGCAACTGCGGCGCTTCCAGCGCCTGCCGGGTCGGGCGGATCACCGCGCGCGTCTCGAACATGAAGGCCATCGTGTCGAGGATGTGTTCGGGTTTTGCGGTATCCGCGGCGCTGGCCTTGTCGAACGTGGCGGCGTCCGGGCCGTGACCGCTCATGCAGTTGTGCAAGCTCGCGCCGCCCGGCACGAAACCGCCGGCCTTGGCGTCATAGACACCGTGGATCAGGCCCATGAATTCGCTGGCGACATTGCGGTGGAACCATGGCGGCCGGAACGTGTTTTCCGCAACCAGCCAGCGCGGCGGGAAGATGACGAAGTCCATGTTGCTGGTGCCGGGCGTATCGCTGGGCGAATGCAGCACAAGGAAAATCGACGGATCCGGATGATCGTAGCTGATCGACCCGATCGCGTTGAAACGGCGCAGGTCATATTTGTACGGCGCGTAATTGCCATGCCACGCGACCACGTCGAGCGGATTGTGTCCGATCGGCGCCCGCCACAAATGACCCTGGAACTTGGCGATCAGTTCGAAATCGCCTTCGATATCCTCGAACGCGGCAACCGGGGTGAGGAAATCGCGCGCATTGGCCAGCCCGTTGCTGCCGATCGGACCCAGATCCGGCAACCGCAGCAGCGCACCGAAGTTTTCGCACACATAGCCACGCGCCTGCGCGTCGAGCAATTCGACGCGAAAACGCACACCGCGCGGAATCACCGCGATTTCCCGCGGCTCGATCCCGATGATGCCGAGTTCTGTGACGATCCGCAGTCGGCCCTGCTGCGGCACGATCAGCAATTCGCCGTCGGCATCGTAGAAAAAGCGCCCTTGCATCGAGCGATTGGCGACGTAGACATGGATGCCGACACCGGCTTGCGCCGCGGCACTGCCGTTGCCAGCCATGCTGAACAAGCCATCGACAAAATCCGTTGGTGTTTGCGGCAACGGGCGCGGATCCCAGCGCAGACGCTCCGGCGTGACCGCGCCGCTGCCGAAATCATTGTGGAAAGCCGACTGCACAAAGGGCGCAAACGGTCCGTGCACCGCCGCCGGACGCATGCGGTACAACCAACTGCGCCGGTTCGCATGCCGCGGCGCGGTGAATGCCGTGCCGGAAAGTTGTTCGGCATACAACCCATACGCAACGCGCTGCGGCGAGTTTTGTCCTCTCGGCAGCGCACCGGCAATTGCTTCGGTGGCGAATTCGTTGCCGAAGCCGGATTGATATTGAAGCTCGCTCACAGCACGCCGCGCTTCATCTGCTCGCGTTCGATGGATTCGAACAAGGCCTGGAAATTGCCTTCACCGAAGCCTTCGTTGCCCTTGCGCTGAATGATCTCGAAGAAGATCGGGCCGATGCAGTTCTGGGTGAATATCTGCAGCAGCAGGCGCTTCTTCGTCTCCGCATCGGCGTCGATGAGGATCTTGTTCGCGCGCATGCGTGCGACATCTTCACCGTGGTTCGGGATGCGCACGTCGATCACGTCGTAATAGGCTTTGGGGGTATCGAGAAATTCCACCCCAGCCTTGCGCATCGCCTCCACGGTCGCGTAGATGTCGTCGGTGAAGCAGGCGATGTGCTGGATGCCCTCGCCGTGGTACTCATCCAGGTATTCGTTGATCTGCGATTTCGGGTCGGACGATTCGTTCAGGGGAATGCGCACCATGCCATCCGGCGCGGTCATCGCCTTGGACACCAAACCGGTCTTGGCACCCTTGATATCGAAATACCGAATCTCGCGGAAATTGAACAGGCGTTCGTAGTAATCCGACCACTTCGCCATGTTGCCGAAGTGCAGATTGTGCGTGAGGTGGTCGATAAACGTCAGTCCAAACCCCTTCGGATTTCTCTCGACGCCCGGCAACCAGGTGTAATCGGCATCGTAGCTGTTGCCCTTGGCGCCGTAGCGATCGACCAGATACAACATGCAGTCGCCGATGCCCTTGATGACCGGTGCAGCCACGGCCTTGCTGGATTCTTTTTCGGTGATCGCTTCGCCGCCATTTTTGAGCGCCTGTTCGCGCGCCCATTCGGCCGGCTTGCTCACTCGAATTGCAAAGCCACAGGCACAGGGGCCGTGTTTGGCCGCGAAATCGGCGGCGAAGGAGTCGGCTTCCGCGTTGACCAGAAACGTACAGCCGCCCTGGCGGTACAGTGTGATCGGCCGCGATTTGTGCTTCGCCACGGCGGTGAACCCGAGCTTGCCGAACAGTGCGTGCAGCAATTCCGGTTTTGGCGCCGCGAATTCAACGAACTCGAAGCCGTCCACGCCCATCGGATTGTCGAAATGCACCGGCTGCATGCCGGCGTTGGGTTGTGCGCTCATGATCTTCTCCACCACCGCGGCCCATATGCGCCGCAAAATCCGATTTTAGAACGAAAGCTCGCGCGGCGCAGGCTCAGCCCGCGCCGATGACGGTACGCACGTCGATCAATTCCGGAAAGAACGTCAGCTCCAGCGCCTTCTTCAGGAACCCGACCCCGGACGAGCCGCCAGTGCCGCGCTTGTGGCCGATGATGCGCTCGACGGTTTTCATGTGGCGAAAACGCCAGAGCTGGAAACTTTCCTCGACGTCCACGAGCTGCTCGCACAGGTGGTATTCGGCCCAGTAGCGCGTCGGCTCGGCATAGATGCGGCGCAGAGGCTCGACCAGATCCGGATTGCGCCGGTGCGGCTGCGCCCAGTCGCGTTGCAAGCACGCCGCCGGAACAGCGTGGCCCTTGCGCGCCAGATACAGCAGGAATTCGTCGTACAGGCTCGGCGCCGTCAAGGCCTCGCGCAACACGCGTTGCTGCTCCGGATCGTGGGCAAATACCTCGAGCATCGCCGCGTTCTTGTTGCCGAGCAGGAATTCCACCAGCCGGTATTGCAACGACTGGAATCCCGAAGCCGGCCCGAGCACATCGCGAAACTGCGCGTATTCGTTCGGTGTGAGCGTTTCCAGCACCGCCCACTGCTCGAACAATTGGCGCTGGATCTGCTTGACCCGTGCGAGCGTCTTCAGGCTGGAATCGACCTCGCCGCGTTGCAAATGCGCCAGCGCCGCGCGCAGTTCGTGCACGAGCAGCTTGAGCCACAGCTCCGAAGTCTGATGCTGGATAATGAACAGCATCTCGTCGTGATGCGGCGGATCCGACAACGGCTTTTGCGCCGACAGCAAGCGGTCCAGTTGCAGATAACCGGCGTAGCTCAGACGATCGCGCAGATCGACCTGGATGCCGGCTTCGAGTTCACGCTGGTTGCTGGTGCTCATCGGATTTCCCGGGAACGACGCCGCGGCGGGGCAGTCCATGGTACGTGCTTGCGCGCGGCATCGCCATTGATCCGGATCAAGCGCGGCCGCTTGGGCACAGGCTCCCTATTGCACTCCGCCTTGCCAATATCGCCCCATCGCGGTTAACTAGGTAGTCTGTTTCCGGAGTTTATCGTGTCCATCGCCGCCACTTTCGAAGTTGAATATCTGCAATACCTCGACGCCGAGGGCAAGCTCGTACGCGAGGATCTACCGGCGTTCGCCAAGGATGTGAAACAGCTGGTCGAGCTGTACAAGCAGATGGTTTTCGTGCGCGTGTTCGATACCAAGTCGATCGCGCTGCAGCGCACCGGCAAGCTCGGCACCTATGCCTCGTGCCTGGGGATGGAAGCCGCGCACATTGCGATCGGCTCGGCCATGACCGAGGACGACGTGTTTGCGCCGATGTACCGCGAATACGGCGCGCAATTCCTGCGCGGGGTGAAGCCGCGCGAGGTGTTGATGTACTGGGGCGGCGACGAACGCGGCAACGATTTCTCCGGTCCCGCGCACGATTTCGCCTGGGCCGTGCCGATCGCCACGCAATGTCTGCACGCGGCCGGCGCGGCGCTCGCGTTCAAGATCCGCAAGGAACCGCGCGTGGCGGTGAGCGTGGTCGGCGACGGTGGCTCGTCCAAGGGCGATTTCACCGGCGCGATCAATGTCGCCGGTGCCATGAATCTGCCGCTGGTGTCGGTCATCGTCAACAATCAGTGGGCTATTTCGGTACCGCGCTCCGCCCAGACCGGCGCCAAGACGCTGGCGCAAAAGGGCATCGCCGCCGGTATCGAATGTATACAAGTGGACGGCAACGATGTCATCGCCATGCGTGCGGCGATGGATCACGCCATCAAGCGCGCGCGCCACGGTCATGGCGGCATGTTGATCGAGGCGGTGACGTATCGCCTGTCCGACCACACTACCGCCGACGACGCACGCCGTTATCGACCCGATGCCGAAGTGAAGGATGCCTGGACGCGCGAACCGCTCAAGCGCCTGAGAACCTATCTGATAGCGCACAAGGCCTGGAGCGAAAAGGCCGAAGAAGACTGGAAGGAGGAATGCGGCGCCAAGGTCGATGTCGAGGTGAACGCGTATCTCGAAACCAAAGCCCAGCCACTCAGCGCGATGTTCGATTTCACCTACGCCGAGCTGCCGGCGGATCTTGCCGCGCAGCGCGCGCAAGTGCTGGGAGATTGAGCATGGCGCAGATCACCCTGATCGAAGGCGTCACTCAAGCACTGGCATGGGAGATGAAGCACGATGCGAGTGTGGTCGTGCTCGGCGAGGATGTCGGCGTCAACGGTGGCGTGTTCCGCGCCACCGCCGGTCTGTACGAAAAATTCGGTGCGGCACGCGTGATCGACACGCCGCTGGACGAACTCACCATTGCAGGACTTACCGTCGGTCTTGCCTCGCAAGGCATGAAGCCGGTCGCCGAAGCGCAATTCGAAGGCTTTATCTATCCGATGATGGAACATATTGCCTGCCACGCCGCGCGCATGCGCACACGCACGCGCGGACGCCTGAGTTGCCCGGCCGTGTTCCGGGCGCCGTGGGGCGGCGGTATCCGTGCGCCGGAGCATCACTCCGAGGCAAATGAGCATTTGTTTACCAATATACCTGGACTACGCGTGGTGTTGCCGTCCTCGCCCGGCCGCGCATACGGTCTGCTGCTGGCGGCGATCCGCGATCCGGACCCGGTGATCTTCTTCGAACCCAAGCGCATCTATCGCCAGTACAAGGAAGAAGTGCCGGACGACGGCGAGGCTTTGCCACTGGACGTGTGCTTCGTGTTGCGCGATGGTTCCGATGTGACCCTGGTCACCTGGGGCGCGCAGGTCAAGGAATGTCTGGAAGCCGCCGACGCTCTGGCGCAAGAGGGCATCAGTGCGGAAGTGATCGACGTGGCCACGCTTACGCCGCTGGATTTCGACACCATCCACGAATCGGTGCGCAAGACCGGCCGCTGCGTGATCGTGCATGAAGCGCCGCGCACTGCGGGTTTTGGCGGTGAGATCGCCGCGCGCCTGGCCGAACATGCGATGTACGACCTCGTCGCCCCGATCGAGCGCGTCACCGGCTACGATACGCACATCCCGCTATTCCGGCTGGAGATGAAATACCTGCCCAGCGTCGAACGCATCATCGCCGCGGCCAAGCGCACACTGGCGGCGAGCTGAGAGGAAAATCATGAACCTGGCCGCCAATTTCGCCATCGCCTTTGTCGCCTTGCTGCACGGGTATTTTCTCGTGCTGGAAATGTTCCTGTGGAACACGCCGTTCGGTCGCAAAGTTTTCGGCCTCACGCCGGAATTCGCCGCCGCGTCGAAGACGCTCGCGGCGAATCAGGGTTTGTACAACGGGTTTCTCGCCGCCGGACTGGTCTGGGGATTGTGTTCCGGCGATTTCCACGTGAAGTTTTTCTTCCTCGTTTGCGTGATCGTGGCTGGCCTCTACGGCGGGTTGACAGTCAATCGCAAAATCGTTTTCATCCAGGCGGTGCCGGCGCTGTTCGCGCTGGTGTTGCTGCATCTGCATTGAGTAACTGGATATGACCGCAAACAGCAAGACGTTCCATCTGCCCGATCTCGGCGAAGGACTGCCCGACGCCACCATCGTCGAATGGCTGGTCAAGGAAGGCGAGACCGTCAAGCTCGACGCGCCGCTGGTATCGATGGAAACCGCCAAGGCGGTGGTCGAGGTGCCGTCGCCATATTCGGGCAAGGTCATCAAGCAACACGGCAAGAATGGCGACGTCATCGACACCGGCGCCGCGCTGGTCGAAATCGAAATCGATCCGAAACTGCCGCAGCGTGCCGAAGCCGAGGCAACCGGGCACCAGCATGCACCCAAGCCGAAGGCAGCCACGCCCGCCGCAGCGACGCCGGCTGCCACACGCGTGGAAACCATACAGGAGGACGCCGGCACCGTGGTCGGCGCGATGGAAGCCAGCGACCGTCTGGTCAGCGAAGCGGCCGTCGCAGTCGGCGGCGTCAAGGCCGTGCCGGCCGTGCGCGCACTGGCGAAAAAACTCGGCGTGGATTTGTCCCGGGTCAAACCCAGCGGCGCCGGCGGCGTCGCTACGCTACAGGACGTAAAGAACGCGGCCGCGGCAGGGACGGCAAAAGCCGGCGGCTCGCCAACGACGATACGCGCACAGGCCACGCCGGCGCCGGCAGTGACTGCGACGCGCACGCCGCTGTCCGCCGCCGGTCAACCGATGCGCACGGCGCCGCCTTCGGCGCAGCAGGTGTACGGTCAGCCCGACCAACTGAAAGGCGTGCGTCGCAACATGGCCCGCGTCATGGCCGACGCGCACGCGCAAGTGGTGCCGACGACGATTGTCGATGACGCCGATTTGCACGCGTGGATCGGCAAGCAAGACATCACCGCGCGCCTGATCCGCAGCATCGTGACCGCCTGCAAGACCGTGCCGGCGCTCAACGCCTGGTTCGACGGCAAGAATCTGACCCGTACCCTGCATCCGCATGTGGACATCGGCATCGCCGTGGATACCGACGACGGCCTGTTCGTGCCGGCCCTGCGCAATGCCGATGTGCTCGACGCCGCCGGCGTGCGTGCCGCGATCGGACGTCTGCGCGCGCAAGTCGAGGATCGCAGCATTCCCGCATCGGAACTGGCCGGCTACACCATCAGCCTGTCCAACTTCGGCATGTTCGCCGGCCGTTACGCCTCACCGGTTGTGGTGCCGCCATGCGTGGCCATCGTGGGCGCTGGCAAACTCTCGCACGATGTGGTCGCGGTGATGGGCGGCATCGAAGTGCACCGGCGCATGCCGATGTCGTTGACGTTCGATCATCGCGCCTGCACCGGCGGAGAAGCCGCGCGATTCCTCAAGGCACTGCTGGACGATCTCGCCCAGCCGCGCTGAGGAATTTCTGAGCAATCAGAGCGACTCCATCGCCTCGCGCGCTGCGACCATCGCCGCTTTCGGATCGGCGAATCCACCTTGTTCGGCGAGTACGGCTTTTTTCGAATCCAGGATTTTGTAGGCGAAACCGTCGGCATCGCGAAACACGACGGGCTGCAAGGCGGGCTTTTTGGTGCGTGCCGCTTTTGCCGTAGTCGCTGACTGCCCGGATTCGCGCAACGAGCGCAAACCCACCGCCTCGCGCAGGCGCGCGAGCAACGGCTGCACCAGCACTCGCGCTTTCTTTGCGCCGGCCTGCAGCGCATCCTCGATATCGCCGGGTTTGGCGATCAGTGCCTCGTAGCGCGCGCGCAGGGGCGCCAATTCCGCGTTGACACGCTCGAAAACCTTTTGCTTGGCGTCGCCCCAGCCGACGCCGCCGACGAACGCGCGGCGCATTGCGGTAGTTTCATTGGCGCTGGCAAAGGCCTGATAGATTGCAAACAGATTGGATTCATCCGGATTCTTCGCCTCGCCCGGCGCCTGCGAATTGGTGACGATGCCCAGGATCGCCTTGCGCAAATCCTTTTCCGGCAGCCACAGCGGAATCGCGTTGTTGTAGCTCTTGCTCATCTTGCGCCCGTCGGTACCCGGTAACGTCGCGACGTTTTCCTCGATCGTCGCTTCAGGCAATACAAAATATTCGCCCCCGTAGATGTGATTGAAACGCTGGCCGATATCGCGGGCCATCTCGATATGCTGCACCTGGTCGCGGCCGACCGGTACCTGATTCGCGTTGAAGATCAGGATGTCCGCCGCCATCAACACCGGATACATGTACAAACCCGCGGTGATGCCCGCGTCGGCATCCTCGTTGGTTGCGCGGTTGGCATCGGTCGCGGCCTTGTAGGCATGTGCGCGATTGAGCAGGCCCTTGGCGGTGACGCAGGTCAACAGCCAGGTCAGTTCGGGAATTTCCGGAATGTCGGATTGACGATAGAAATAAACTTTTTCCGGATCCAGACCACACGCCAGCCAGCTCGCGGCGATTTCCAGCGTCGAACGCTGCACGCGTGCCGGGTCGTCGCATTTGACCAAGGCGTGGTAGTCGGCGAGAAAATAGAACGATTCGACGCCGGCTGCGCGGCTGGCGGCAATCGCCGGCCGGATTGCGCCGACGTAGTTGCCCAGATGCGGCGTACCGGAGGTGGTGATGCCAGTGAGGATTCTGCGCCTGCTGTTCATGCCATCTGCCGAACGGGTGTCCATGCAGCAAGTGTAAGCGATAGGCGGCCTGCGAGGTGCGGAAACGGGCTTAACCCCGCCGTCGGCCTGCCAGCGTTGCATCGCTCACCTTGCCAACGAAGGAATGCCAATGAAAACCCTGTTGTCGCTTGCTGTTGCCGCTGCCTTGTCCGTATCTGCTGCCGCTCGCGCCGGCACACTGGTGGACGTGGGCGTTATCGATCGCGATACCGGATCGACTCTGCCCACCTATGCGCGCGGCGGCAAATGGTATGTCGCCGGCGTGCCCGGGCATCGCTACGCGGTGCGCATCACCAATCGTACCGGCGCGCGGGTAATGACCGTGCTGTCGGTGGATGGCGTCAATGCCATAACCGGCGAGAACGCGGATCCGCAACAGACCGGGTATGTACTCGCTCCGTACCAGAGCACTGAAGTGGACGGCTGGCGCAAAAGCCTGTCGGAAATCGCGCAATTCAATTTCACGAATCTGGGCAACAGCTACGCCGCGCGCACCGGGCGGCCGGACAACGTCGGCGTGATCGGTGTCGCCGTGTTCCGCGAGAAGCAACCCGTATGGCGCGAACGCGATGAAAAGATCGCGGCGCGCGAATCGGCACCACCAATGCCCGCCAATGCTGGTGCCGGCAATGCGAACCGGGCCGCGCAATCGGCTGCAAAGAGTCAAGCGCAGGCTTACGACAGTCTTGCTGCCGCACGCCCGACACCGAAACCGGAAGAATCGCTCGGCACCGGTCATGGCGCGCGCGAGTCCTCTTACGCCAGCTACACTTCGTTCGAGCGGGCCAATTCGCGTGCCGACGAAATCGACTCGGTCTGGTACGACAGCTACCGCAACCTGGTTGCCCGTGGCGTGATTCCTGTGCCGCGCCCGCTCGCGCGCGAGCCGCAGGCGTTCCCGAACCGGTTCGTGCCGGATCCGGCGGGGTGAGGTCTCATTCGCGCATGAGCGTGGACTTGCCGAACAGGCTTTCGACCAGATCCACGGCGAGTTTGCCGGTCTGGTTGCGGTTGTCCAGCGCGGGATTGAGCTCGACGATGTCGAGTGAGCGCATGCGTCCGCTGTCGGCGATCATCTCCATCACCAGTTGCGCCTCGCGATAGTTCGGGCCGCCCGGCACGGTGGTGCCCACACCGGGGGCGATGTCCGGATCGAGAAAATCGACATCGAAACTCACATGCAGATGGGTGTTTGCATCCATGCCCTCGAGCGCTTCTTCCATCACGCGTTTCATGCCGACCTCGTCAATGTAGCGCATGTCGAACACGCTCAGGCCCGCATCGTGCACCAGGCGCTTTTCGCCCGCATCGACGGAACGGATGCCGATCTGGCGAATGCAGGCGGCGTCCAGCGCAGGCGCACCACCGCCAATCTCGGTCAACTCGCGTGGACCGTGGCCGCACAGGCAGGCGACCGGCATGCCGTGGATATTGCCGGACGGCGTGATCTGCGAGGTGTTGAAGTCCGCGTGCGCATCCAGCCACAACACGCGCAGCGTCTTGCCCCGCGCGCGACAATGATCGGCCACAGCGGTGATCGATCCGATGGCCAGGCAATGATCGCCGCCGAGCAGAATCGGCACACGTCCTGCGCTCAGTTCGGCCGTCACCGCGCGCATGACTTCGCGATTCCATTCGACGACTTCGGTCAGATGCCGGTAACCGGTGCGCGGCGGCAGCCACGGATTGAGCGGACCGAACAGGTTGCCGCGATCGGCCACCTCAAGGCCGCGCGCCGCCAGCGCCTCGGCGATGCCGGCCACGCGCAGCGCTTCCGGGCCCATCGAGGCGCCACGGTCACCGGCGCCGATGTCGGTCGGCGCGCCGATCAATGATACTGGTGGAAAATGTCGCATAGTATATTTATCTGGAATATCAGCGGGTGCGCTGCCGCTAGCATAACGGCTGCCGGCGCGCCGTGCACCTGCATCCGCACGCGCGGCACGTTACACTGCGCAGGAAGTCCAGCAAGTGCAGCAACAGGGCGGTTCGGCCGGCGGCCTGCTCAAAGCGGTGTTGAGCAACAGCGGCGGTCTAAGCGGGTTACTGCAAAGTGCTGGCGGTTTGCTGAGCGCATTCACAAAGCGTTGAGCCGTCAACCGGAATCATGATGGCAGTCACAACGCTCGCGAACGCGTATGCCGGATAATTTTCGGATGAATGCCATCACGACCAGAATGCTTGCCTTCGCGATTCTGCTGGCGGCGTCGGCATCCGCATCGGCAAGCCCGCATATCGTCAACGTCGGCGGCTCGAATCCGCCGGTGTTCTCGCCGCAGACGATTACGATCGCGCCCGGCGACAGCGTCACCTTTGTCAACAAGGGTGGATTCCACAACGCGGTAGCCGACGACGGCTCGTTCCGCTGTGCGCACGGTTGCGACGGCGACGGCAAGGGCGGTAACGGCAACGCGAGCTCAACGAACTGGATCGCCAGCGTTACCTTCAGCCAGGTCGGGACCGTGGGTTATTTCTGCGAGATCCACGGGGCGCCCGGTCAGGGCATGTTTGGCACCATCATCGTGCAGACGCCGCCCGTGCCGGCTCCCGCTGATTCGCACTGGGCGCTGGGGTTGCTGGCTGCAGCGCTCGCGCTCGCAGCGCTCGCCGGATTGCGCCGTCGGCTCAACCCATGAAGCCGAGATAGTTCGACGGATTGGAAAAATTACCCAGGTTCGGGAAGATCAGGTTGATGTCGCTCGCGCTCAATCCGAACCAGTTCGCCAGCGTCGCCGCGTATTGATCCACCGACGTGGTCGGAATGATGCGACCATAGCCATCGCCCGAATCATTGAGATTCGGCGACGCGTTGTATACGCCTGGCAGTTGCGTGGGATTGACCAGACTCGGCATGACCAATCCGTAGTCGGGTGCCTGCCCGGTGAAACCGCAGCCGTTGCCGTAGAACTTGCCGCCCTGCACGGCGCCACCGACGACGAATTGATGCGAGCCCCAGCCGTGGTCGGTACCACCATTGTTGCTGGTCATGGTACGGCCAAAGTCCGAGCAAGTGAACGCGGTTGCCTTGCTCGCGAGACCCACGCTGTTCAAGGCATTGTAGAAACCCGCCAGCGATTTGGACAGCAACTCCAGAATTCCTGGCGCTGTCGTCGTGCCGTGGGCGGCCAGTTCGTCGTTGTGCGTGTCGTAACCGCCGGTAGTGACGAAAAACACCTGGCGTGTCAGTCCGGTGAAACCGGCGACATTGTTGTTCGCCGCCCAGATGAGTTGGGCGACAGTCTGTAACTGGGAATCGAGGTCATAACCCGTAGGGTTCGGAAATTGCGTCGAAAAACCCGGTGCACCGGCAAGCGCCATATTGATAATCCCGGCCGTCGCGATCGAATGATTCATGGTCGCGGCATAGGTGCGTTCCAGCGCATTCGCCTGCGTTCCCGCGGTCTGCAGATTGCAGAAGGCCGAGGCGGCGTTTGGGTCGTAGGCCGAGCCGGGATTGGCACACGTGGCACCGGCACCATTGCCATTGAGGACGTCCAGTGTCGAGGCACTGCCCGCGTTCATGATGTAGCCGTTGACGTTCTGACCACGCAGGAACGAATCCTGGCTGTTCACGCCGGTCAGGATGGGCAGGCCAGCCGGATTGGCGCCGGCGACCAGATCGGCTATGCGTCCGCCCCATCCGGTGATTGGCGAATTGCTCGGCGGCGAGGATTGCCAGTACGCCTCCTGATCCGCATGCGAGTACAACTGCGGTGGCAACGCCGGGTTGCCGTTCTGATATTCGCTCTGCGTCACCGGGGCTACCAGGGTGCCGACGTTGGCGGCGATCGCTGCATGACCGGCATTGAATAGCCCCGCCAGCTCGGGCATGGTCGGATGCAAAGCGTACTGGATGCTGTCCTTGGAACTGCCGGTCGGATCGTTCAGCGGATTCAATTGCGATCGCGTCAGCGCCAGCTCCGGGCGCACACCGCCGGCACCATAAAAACCATTGAACGCGGCCGTGGAATACGGCGCCAAGGTATTGAAGCTGTCGTTGCCACCGTACAAGAATACGCAGACCAACGCCTTGTAGTCGCTGAAGCTGTAATTGGCACGCACCGCAGCCTGAAGCAATTGCAGATTGCCGAGCGCGGAATACAGACCGGCTCCGCCGAGCGCGGCGCAGATCGTGTCCTTGATGAATTTGCGGCGATCGTGACGCATGGCGGTTTCCTATTTCTGGATCATGTATTCGGGGGACGTGAGCACGAGGTACAACGCGCGATAGACGCGCTGCAGGCGCCAGTCTTGCCCGTTCTGCGCCCAATTGTGGTTGATCGGGTTGAGATCGGTGAGCAACTGATTGCGCATATAGGGCGACATTTGCCCCGACATGAAGCGCTTGCTGTATTCGTCCACCAGCTTGTCGGCCGGATCGCTGACACCACCACTTCCACTTCCGGCCAGCGCCAGGTCCTGCGAGTGATTGACCACCACATCTCCAATCGTATCGTTGGGATCGCAGGTGTCGTTGTAGTCGTAGTTTCCATACAAGGCGTACGATGCAAATGTATTGGTGGTGTTGGCGATGACGCTGTCCGTGCTGATCTGGAATTCGGGTCCGACGAGGCCAAGTGAGGTCAACTCACCCGGCGGCAGGTAGCCGGGCTTGAAGAAATTGAAGACGGTCGGAGCATCCTGCGATGCTTGATCCACACCGACTCCCCACGTGGTCGTCTGCCCGGCCGACCATGCGGTGCTGTATCCGGCGTAGCGGTATGGTTGATTGGCATACATGCTTGCGGCGCTGTTGCTGGTCGCGGCAATGTTTTGTCCGCACAGGTGCTTGGCAGCCATCGCGCGCCAGTAGTGGGTCAGGACGATCACAGGCTCACGCAACTTGCCAAACGTTGCCGGGTTCTGCCACTGGCCGTAACGCGCTTCCGGATCGAGCAGGATCGCCTGCACCACCGCCTTGAGATTGCCGCGCGTACCGGTGCCGTCGTTGTTGAATACGGTCGCCACGCGCTGCACATAGGCCGGGCTCGGATTGCTGGTCACCAGACGCTGGATCAACTGCTTGCTGATGAATGGGCCGACATTTGGATGATGGAAAATATTGTCGAGCGCGGAACCCAGATCGCTGGCCGCAGTGCCGCCATCGGCGAGCACGCCGCCGTTGACCGCACCGGGATAGTTGAGCAGCTGCTTGTTGGAGATATCGTTGACCGGATCGGTGCCGTTGTCGTGATAGCTTGGATCACCTTGCTGCGGATAGTTCACGCGGTCGTACGCCACCATCGGCGTGAGGAAATCGCTGGGCGTGTCGTACGGCGTGAAACACCAGGTGAATGCATCGTAGCCATCGGCATCGCAGCTGGCCCAGTTCCAGCCGGTGAACACATGCGAAAAATTCGTCACCGTGCTCTGCGTGTAGGTCGACGTCAGCGGCTGCTGCGGAGTGCCATCAAGATTGAGCATGACCAGGCCGATGCTGAACAACTGGTTGACTTCGCGGCCGTAGTTTTCGTCGGGATGCACATTGTTCGACAGATCGGCGCGGCGATTACCCATCATGTTCAGGTAGACGCCCATGGCCGGACTCAGGGTGACGTCGTTGAGCAACGTGCGGTAGTTGCCGAACGCATCCTTGACCAGCAGGTCGTACATCCACGCCATGCCCTGCGCATAGCCGTCGAGAGTCGCATTCTGGTCGGATACGACAAAAATCTCGCTCAAGGCAAACGCCACGCGCTGGCGCAACTGATCGGTGTGGTTGTACGCGCTGTTCGAGGGAAATTGCGGATCCTTGCCGCCGAGGGCGCCGAGAAACCAGGCCTCCTGTCGATTGTTCTGGCCGATCTGTTCTTTCAGAACATTCGAAATCCAGTTTAAATACGCCGAATTTGTCTTGCCGGGCAGATCAGTCGTCTCGTAGCTGGGCGTGGCCGCGAATTGCTGGTTGAGCCATCCCGTATAGCCGAGCGTGCGCAGATTCGCGATGTCGGTGTCGGTCGGTCCGAACGTGGCCTGGGCGAGAAAACGGGAAGCATCCGAATCGCTGATATTCGCGGTGCCGACGGAATTGAGCCCGTTGTAGCCATCGTGGAACAACAAATCCGGCGCATGACTCAATTGTTGTGCCGGCAAAGCACCGACAAACAATACCCCGCAAACAAGAGTGACCGCATTCGAGGGCCACAAACGCCTCGATGCAAACGGATACTTGCGCATAGGCCATCCCCGGCTAGCAGTGCAAGACACGCTAACACCCGACGCTGACGGCAATGATGACCGCGCGCACATTCGGCATGTGCGTGCCATCGCAAATCCGGACCCCGACAGGGGCAGTGGTGCCGGCAGCAGGAATCGAACCCGCGACCTACTGATTACAAATCAGTTGCTCTACCAACTGAGCTATGCCGGCAATTTTCGAGGTAGTTACGTGCGCAGATTGTCGCACGAACCATCCATGGTGCGTTGCCGCTCGACCTCCTGTCTCGCCAGCCTGCCTCGCACGCGATGCGATTCAACGCATCGCGTCAGCACTCGGCATGCCACCAACTGAGCTATGCCGGCGGCCGGCGTCATTTTCGCACGAATCCTGCCGGGCGGAGCGTTCAGAAACACGTGACTGTTTGCTGCCGCAGCGCAAGCTGTGGGTTGACGTGGCTGCGCCAGTCGACAAGATGCGCCTTGTTTTCGGCGAAATCGATCCAGTACACCGGCAGATCCTCGGTGCGTGCAATCAGCTGCGGCGCGAAACCAAGCGCGGCGATCTCGTTCAGGCGCTTTTGCGCATTCGTCTGCTCGTGGAACAGGCCGAGCGATATCGTGTTCTGCTGATCGCCTGCCGTGACGACGTAATAGTCGCGCACGCCTTTGGACGACAATGCGCGCGCCAGCGACAGCGCCTGTTCGCGGTTGGGTTGCGCCGGCAGAAAAACCCAGAATCCGCGCGTTTCGGTGGTGTGCGCGTCGCGGTACTGGATGCGCGGCACCAGCGGCGTGAGCGAATTGAGCGCGCTGCGCATATCGGCCTGAGTCGGAAACGGGCCGATGCTCACGCAGGTGTCGTTACGCAAATCCGCTTCGGGTTCCGGCGCCATAGCCAGTTCGGCCGCATTGGCGTCGCTGCCGCGGTCGCGCTCGGACAACAGCACCAGCTCGGCCACGCCCGGATCGGCCGCCGCAAACGCGCGTGCCGGCGGGGGCGGCGCGAAATACAGCCATGCACCGACGCCGATATTCAGCGCCAGCAGCAGCAGAAACACCAACCGGACAAGCATGCGGATTCTTCCATCCCGACGGCATGCGTCGGTTTGCCGACACCGATTCTACCAGCGCCGAATGCGCAGCCACGGATCAGGCACCCGCTTGGGCCTGCAGCGCCAGTCCCCGCAGCACCAGATCGGCGTCGATTTCATGTGCAATGCGGAGCAGGCTCGACAGCACAGGCGCACCGCCGCCGGTCAGCAGCAACGCGGGAGCCACGCCGAGTCGCAGCGTGGTCTGCGCACAAAAGCGCTCGACCAAGGCTGCCGCGGCGAGCCATGCGCCCGACGCGATCGCGTCGGCGGTGTTGTCCGCGATCTCCACGATCCGGCCTGCAGGTACTGCGCCCAGTTGCGCGGCACCGCCGCACAAGGCCGCCTGCGCCAGGTCGGGCCCCGGCGCAATCAGACCACCCAGATG
>JBOHYL010000121.1:0-13470 GCA_050737915.1 Rudaea sp. | reverse complement strand
GGCGGATTGCGCAAGGCGCGCAAGACGCTGGAGCGTTGCCACCTGTTCGCGTTGGCCGAGTCGCTCGGCGGCGTGGAAAGCCTGATCGAGCATCCGGCGATCATGACCCACGCCTCGGTACCGCTGGCCAACCGCAAGCGTTTGGGCATCAGTGATGGGTTGATCCGGTTGTCGGTTGGCGTTGAGGATGTTGCGGATTTGCGCGCGGAGCTGGATGCGGCGCTACGCTGATTTGCCGCGCCACAATTCTCGCCACGCGCGTCGAACATAGCCGCTTTCGTAGAAGTGCGGTTCCACCCACAGCGAAAACTCACTTGCCGGGACGCGCCGCGCTTTGCGGATCACCGCACGTTTACGCCGCATCGCTGGAATTCCGCGGATTGCATCACGGTACAGCCTCCACAGCACGCGTACTCGCCCACGGCGCAGGTGACGCAGACAAATCCCGCAATGCAACGCAATGAACCATGGTAACGAGCGCAGCAGCCAACCCGTTGGCGCATCTTTGACCAGCCACCACAGCGAATTGCGGATGCCGTGATACAAAACGAAATCGTTTTCCCGCCCGCCCGATGACAGTGCCCCCGCGTGACGGACGACGGCATCCGCTGCATACGCGGGCCGGTATCCCAACCAACGTGCACGCGTCACCAGATCGGTATCCTCTGCGTAGCAGAAGAATTGCTCGTCGAACCATTCGCCATGGCTGGCGTGCAGGTCCTCCAGCAAACGGCGCGTCAACAGCGCACAGCCACCTGAAGGACCGAGCAGGATTTCATTCTCGCGCTTGCGATTGGATGCCAGCGTCGAGCGATATAGCGTGATGCCCAAGCTATCCACTTCTTTGGTGTTTGCATCGAGCATTCGCGCTGCGATCATATCAGTGCGCGAAGCCGGATCAAGGCGTGCCTGCATCGCCGCGATGAACCCCGGTTGTGGCAGCGTATCGCTGTTGAGCAGCAGGATTTGGTCGACCGCGGGGTCGTGCAGCGCAGTTTCGATCAATCGGTTCATACCACCGGCGAAGCCGAGGTTCACCTCGCTGGCATCGAAGTGGACATGCGGCGAATGCGCTGCGGCGAATTCCCTTAGCGCGGCGGCTTCCATCCTGCCCGAGCCGTTATCCAACAAATACACGTGAGCGGGCGGCAGCCCGTGTGCCAGCAAGGTTTCAACACAGGTGCGCGTTGCTGCTGTTGTAGCGTGATTGATGATCAGAATGGCGAGCATGCTGCGGATTTAGATTGGGCTCACAAAGGAACACTTGGGTGCTGCGTTTCACCACGCGCACAAAAAAGTTTTGGACAATAAGTGGATTGCTCATGTTCTTGTTGCACGCTAGTTACCTGATGTCAGAATCGGTTATGCGGGCGCCAAGTTGTGGTTCGGATTCTCTACTTTGGTTGCTTTACCGATTCGCGCCATCGCTGATCTATGCCATTCGCCCAACATCACCAGCGCATACAACAAGCGTTCGCGATGCAGGCCTGCGTGGATATCGTTATCTACCAGTTCGATGACAGCGCTGGCATCGAGTCCCGGCAAGATTGTGCCGCTGAAATAGCCGCGCGCATCGCCATGCCGCTCGAACCACTGTCGCAGCCAGGTCTTCATTGGCAACACGAAGCCTTGTTTCGGCCGCTCCAGAATATCTTGCGGCAACCAGCGTTGCGCGATGCGGCGTAACGCAAGCTTGCTGTCGGTCAAGGTCATGCGCGCGAATGGCGCGTTGTTGCGCAGCGCCAGTTCCGCCAGTTGCGGCGTCAGATAGGGCGCGCGGCCTTCCAGAGAATTGGCCATCGCCATGCGATCGAACTTGACCAGCAGATCGTCCGGTAGCCAGGTGCCGATATCGGCTGCCATTGCGCGCTTGTGCGTGTCGTTGGCGGTATCGAGCCAGTCGATCAGTTCCGATTCCCAGGTATCCATGCCGGCACTTGTATTTCCCGTCAGGCGTGCGCGAGTCGCCGCGTCGGTCAGCAGAGGAAATCCGGAGGGCGTGACCGGCGACCGATTGTGTGTGAACCGGCGCAATTCGGATGCGGCGGTAACCGGGCGGCCGTGCAGACGGTCGTTCCAGCGCTGCAGCATGCCACCGCCGGCAAGAAATTGTCGGTAATAGTTGTAGCCGCCGAACAGCTCATCGGCACCCTCTCCGGATAACGCAACAGTGACGTGCTGGCGCGCCTCGCGGCACAGCCAGAACAACGGCAGGGCGGCTTGATCGCCGAGCGGCTCGTCCAGTTCGGCGGCGACCTGCGGCAGTAAGGTCTCGAAACTGCCGGCGTCGAAATGGAAGCGATGATGGCGCGTGCCGCAATGCGCGGCCACGCGTTGCGCGTATTCAGCTTCATCGTGTGCGGCCGAATCGAAGCCCATCGAAAACGTCATAATGCCGGGTTGCGCGCGTGCGGCGATGGCGGTGATCAGCGAGCTGTCCAGTCCGCCGGACAGAAACACACCGACCGGCACGTCGGCGACAAGACGCGAGCGCACGGATTGCTCCAGCGTTTCGGCCAGCTCTTCATCGCCAACGAGACCGCGTTGATCCAGTTGCGGCCGGTAATAGCGGGACACAGCCGGAATCGGATCGGCCAGACGCAAACTCAGGCGATGCCCCGGTAGCAATCGCTGCGCACTGCGGAAAAACGTGCGCGGTCCGGCGACATAATGCACCGCGAGGTAATCATCCAGCGCTTGCGGGTCGGATTCGGTGCCAACCCACGGCAAGGCGGCGACCGCGAGCAGGTTGGAAGCCCACGCGAACCGGCCCGGCGCGACCGCGTAGAACAATGGCTTCTCGCCGAAACGGTCGCGCGCCAGATGCAACTCACCGCTGCGCTTGTCGAGGATTGCCAGCGCGAACATGCCGTCGATGCGTTGCAGCAGACCGTCGATGCCCCACGCAACAAACCCATGCGCAAGCACCTCGGTATCGCTGGCAGTCTTGAAGGCATAGCCTGCGTTTTCCAGTGTGCGGCGCAATTCGCGGTAGTTGTAGATTTCGCCGTTCTGGAAGACCACTACTTGGCGATCAGCCGAATACAGCGGTTGCCAGCCGCCCTGCAAGTCGATGACTGACAGGCGGCGCATGCCCATCGCCAGCGGGCCTTCAATGTGCTCGCCCTGACCATCGGGGCCGCGTTTGAGCAGCCAGCCAAGCATGCCGTCGAGCTGCGCGCGCAGCGGCGTATCCTGATGATGGTCGAGAATTCCGGCTATGCCGCACATGTCAAAGCGTCCGCAAAATAGTCATGATCGCACTATGCTGTTGCAGGCTTGCGTGCGCGAATGAAGACGCCAGCCGCGAGCGTGTTGCGGCCTATCGGTCCCAGCGCGTCGTCCAGTGCTGCACCGTCGGTATAGAGCCGATCCAACCATTCGTCGAAGGTGTGTTTCCATTGGCCATCATGTAAATAGGGCAGCACATGGCGTAGCTGCATGGAGAGCGACTGCGACGGAAAATGGTGCGGCTGCACGCCTCGCTCCTGTATGTCAAAGCCGGCAAATGTCCGTACTAAGCCTTCAATGGTCATATTGAAATAGTGGCTCGGGTCGGCATGTAGCGGTTGCATGAATGCAGTTTCGATCCAGACCGAACCACCCGGCTTGAGAATGCGATAAATTTCCGCAGCCATGGCAAATGGATCGGGTAAATGCTCGAACACGCTCAGACTCACGACTGCGTCGATCGACTTGTCGCGTAACGGCAGTCGAGTCTGCGTGTTGACGACATCGACACCGCGGAAATGCACGGCGTCCAGGTACACACCATTTGCACGTATGTCCTGTGGATTGCGAATACCACATCCCAGATCGAGAAATACTCCGCTCGTCGGGGTTTGTTCGATGATTTCGATGGAGCCTTGCGAATAAGCGTTGGTCGGGCCCTCTTCGAGAACGCGTACTGTAGGTAGAGTGCCGGCATCGTGGAAATGCGGCGCACCCAAAATCAGGGCTGGCCATCGAACGTGCGCACCGGCACCCGAACCCAGCCCCCACACATCCATATTTGGAAGCCGTTCCACCACATCGGCAAGCTCGAACGAACGGATGCGCGACACTGGCGCTGGCGATTCAACGGCGATGCGGTAACTTCGCCGCATCAACACCTGTTCCGTGTGATCGATCTGTGTCACGAGTTCCACATCCACGGCATGGTGACGCCCAAGCCATTCTGACAAAGGCAGGTCTCCAGCGAACCCACCTTGTGTTGCCTGAGGAAATTCTGGAAACGCGGCCGCAAGATCCATACGTGGAGCACGTGATAGTTCGATCACTGGCTTGTTGTTTACTCGCAGCAGTATCTGGTTGGCTGGAAGACCGGAGTCGGTTAAACACCATCCAGAGAATCGCGTAACGCGATCCAAGACGTGATCTGCAGGAGTGTCTAGTGAGAATTTCACTTGGTGCCAACCGCTGTATTCGCCGCGCTGTCTGGTAGGCCTGTTTCTAACCGTGCAGTCAGCGCAGCTTCGCGGAAATTCGTGCCGTACGCCGCCACCATTTCAGCGAATGAGTTAAGTGTATCGAGTACATGTGGCGAATTGCTCGCCAGGCGCTCGCGCAGCGCATCATCGCCGATGATCAAGCGCAAATGGCCGGCCAGCGCGTTCACGTCGTTCGGTTCGTACAGCAGGGCATTGACGTTTTCATGAACCTGTTCGACCACGCCGAATATCCGTGTACTGATCACCGGCAGGCCGAATGCCATGGCCTCCAGTATCACGCGTGGGAAGCTTTCCACGCGTGAGGTGCAGATGAAAACATTGGCGGCTTGATAGTAGCGCATGATTTCGTGCGTCTCGGGCACGATGCGCACACGTTCGCGCAAGCCGTCCGGGAGGGTCTGGACAAGTTTGTGCAGCTCGACGCTATAAGCGCTGGCGCGATCACCCACGATGAAACAGCGCAGGCGCGCGCCCGTTTCCGCAGACAGCAACGCAAGGGCACGGATCAGATCTTGCTGGCCTTTGCGCTCGCACACGGTGCCGGGCAGCAGCAATGCCACCTCGTCGTTGCCGATGCCCAGATCACGCCGCGCCGTGTCGCGCGGATAACGCGCGGCTTCATCGCGCAAGCGATCCAGATTCAGGCCGTTGTGGATCACGCTGAAATTGCCGCGTGTATTCAATGCCTCCCAGACCTGGCGCGTGGCATCCGCAACGAAAACGATGCGGTAGGGGTATTCAAAACAATGCAGCGCACGTGCGGCCAGTGGCGGAGGCAGGAAGTTGAAATACGTTTGCCACGGCTCACTCTCGCGCGGATTCCACAACGTGGGCAAGCCCAGGCGATGCGCTGCGTCGATCGCGTAGAAGGTCTGCAGGGTGTTGCCGTAAACAACTTCAGCGCCGGTCGATTCGATGAACGTTCCGAATTTGCCGAGTGCAGCGTCGTAGGCGGTTTCCGTGTGCACGCCGGCAAGCGGATGCTCGAACACGTGCACGAAGATTCCCGCTTCCTCGTAGGCCGCGCGCAGCGGGCCGTCCTGTGGCGCATACACTACCGGATCGATGAATCCGTCGCGTTTGAGGCCGAGCGTGAGTTCGAGCTGGCTGTACGGCGCGCCCTCCCAATTCAGATTGAATGCGCACATGAGCGTGCGCACCGGCGGCGCCGAATCCGGGCGCCAGCGGCGTGGCTGTATCGCGAAGCGCTCGTCGTTCAGTGAGAGATGTGGGTTGTAGTAAGGGTCGCGCTTGCCGCCGTACTGGCGTCGAAACGCGGCAATTTCCTGCGGTCGGTCGAAAAAGCCGCGCGAGTGGCCTTCGTGATGCAGTAATTCGGCGTCAGCGCAGTACACGCAGCGCAGACCGCGCTCGGCCAATCGATAACAGTAATCGACGTCGTTGTAGGCGACTTCATAGCGCACTTCGTCGAACCCGCCCGATTCCAGAAATACTTTGCGCGGCGTCAACATGCACGCCGCAGTCACCGCCGAATAGTTGCGCGCGACACGCGCGTAACTCAGATAACCATTGTCCCATGCCGGCGCGAGCTTGAATGCGGGGCCGGCCAGTCCGTGGTAATAGCCGTGCACAACGCCCGCGTGCTGAATGCGTTTGTCCGGATACAGCAGCCTTGCGCCCACCGCACCGACGCCGGAAAATTGTGCATAGCCGACCATTTGACTGAGCCAACGCGGTTCAACGATTTCCGTATCGTCGTTGAGAAACAGCAGCATGTCGCCGCTGACGCGTTCTGCCGCGCGGTTGTTGATGAAGGCAAAGTTGAAGCGCGCTTGCGGATTGGCGATGCGCTCCACGCGATGGTGCAGTGTTTTCAGATAATCGAGCGTTGCCGGATCGTCACTGTCGTTGTCGATGACGATGACTTCGTGGTTCCGGTAGGTTGTCCTGGCCAGCGAGTCGATGCAGCGGCGCAGAACCGCCGCATTGTTGCGGGTGGGTATAAGGATGCTGACTTTTTGTCCCTCATCCGGAAACCGAATACCGAAGATGCCGCACTTGGCCTTGATTGCCCAGTCCGGTTGCGTCGCTGTGGCACGGATGCCGCGTCGCTGCAACGCTTCCTGGACCGCACGCCGGCCTGCCTCGAAGCTGGTCGGTTTTGCAGCGCCCGACGCAGCGGTGGAGCCAGCCAGTACGCGCCAGTGATACAACACCTGCGGGATGTGCGCGACCGCGCGCGCCTGTTCGCTGGCACGCAAGGCGAAGTCGTAGTCCTGCGATCCCTCGAACCCTGCGCGCATGCCGCCGAGTTTGGCGAACAAATCTTTGCGCACGGCGAATACATGGCTGAAATACATGTAGCCGAGCAGCAGTTCGGGCGACCAGTCCGGCTTGAATTGCGGCGCGGAGCGGTGGCCGGCTACATCAATCTTGTCGTCGTCGGAATAAATAATGTCTGCTTGCGGTCGCGATGCGGCGCATAGCGCGATTTCGCCGAGCGCATCGGGAGTGAGCAGGTCGTCCTGGTCGAGTAGTACGAGGAATTCGCCGTGGGCGAGTTCCGCCGCGGAATTCGTGGCCAGGCTGATATTGCCATTCCCGCTGCGCAGGCAAAGACGCACGCGCACATCGTCCTCAGCCAGCTTCTGCAAAAATCCGCGCACTCCGCGATCGGTGCTGGCATCGTCAGCGATACAGACTTCCCAGTTCGAATAAACCTGTGAGCGCAGGCTGTCGATCGCGGCAGCCAACAGTTCCAGCGGCGCGTTGTATACCGGCATGACAACCGATAGCAACGGCAGATCGGTGGCGGCAGACAGACGCCGTTCCAGATCGACCCGCGCCGCAGCGGTGAAACGGTTGCAATCCTGCCAGGCGGCGTAGCGGTCGCGGACTTCCGGTATGTGGAATCCTGCGGGCGCTTGGACATCGGGATTCGTTGCGTGCTGGCGATGCAATTCGCGTGCGAGGCGCAGCAACTGGGGAATCTCGCTCGGGCGTGGCAGTCGACGATTGTCAGCTATCCAGCGCCTGGCCTGTTTCAGGCCGAACGGCAAAAGTCCTGCATAGGCGCGGGTGTGCTGCATGATCCGCCGATGCAAAGATTGCGCCGTGACACGTAGCCGTTGTGGCCATTCGAGCGTGGCTTCGCTGCCATCCTCCAGTACGGCAACAAAAACGATCGGCCACAATCCAGATGGCGCGTCCAAACTCGCCTCGAAACCGGATTGGACAGCACCAGGCATGTCCGGCAACGCAGCGGCAACGTCGTCGCGTTGCATACGGTATTGGCAGGCTGTCCGCACTGGCCCAACGGTCAAATGCAAATCCATTACGCGCAGATGCGGATGCGCGCACCAGCCGGAGAAGCGCACCTTTCCGGCTTCGACGCGCAATGGCCGAGGCGTGTCCAATGCAGCGCGCAATGGTACTGCGCTCACGATAACCCGGCGTGTTTCCAGAGGGCGCCAAGGCTCGTCGGGAAATCGTGCTTCTACCAGGATCGTGTGTTCGCCGGCCGGCAAATGCAGCGTTGTCGAATAGCCGCAGGATTCAATTCCCAAGCGCTCGGGAAATGCGGCGGCTACGTCGGCCCGCGCGATACCGGTATCGGCCACGGTCGTGCCGAAATTGGTGCGCGCACGCACTGCAACAGGGTTACCTGACAGCGAGAAACACCAACCCGCCACGCACACCGATCCAGAAATTGTTGCGCCTTCGCGAGGCGACTCGATCGCACCGCGCAATTCGGCGTCTTGGGTCTCGGTCAAAGGGGCGGGCGTTGGTTCCGTTGGACGCAAGAGCCGAGGCGCGGACAGAATGCGCAAGCTACGCCCCAGCTTGAACCAGCGTGAGTTGCGCAATGCCGATATTTCGTCGAGCAACATCCGCTCGGTGATGTCGCGTGCCCGACTGACCTGGTGTGCTTGCTCGAGTTCATCTACCACGTGATCGATTTCAGAGCGCACGGTGACAAGATCCTCGCGCAGCGTCGCTTCGATGCCGTCCCGCAATTGCATCGCTTTTCTGTTTTCCTCTCGCAAGGCATTTTCGCTGCGGCGCGCTTGCTCGATGTCATGGGCAAGCTGCGCGATGCTTGCACGCGCAGCGGTCAGCTCCGTGCGCATTTCCGATTCGATCTTGTCCCGCGATTGAATCGATTTCCGTAGTTCCTCGCGCAGGGCGCTTCTGTCTTCGGTCGCAGTTGCGCATTCTGTGGATAGCCGTTCGATATGGTTGCGCAAGCCGGCCTCGATGTCGTCCCGGGAATGATGCGCAAGTCGAGCCCGGCTGATTTCCTCGTTGAAAGTGTCGATCGTCGTCCGCGCGTGGTCGATTTCGTCGTCTTTGGCACGAATGACATCGCGCGCTTGTGCAAGTTCTTGCGAAAATTGCGTACGTTCGCGCAAAATCTGGCTGGTGAAATCTGTTGCCAGAGGAGCGATGATTTCCGTCTGCGCATTGAAGCGGCCAACCAAATCATCAAAATAGGCGGGGTCCGCAGTTCCACCGTCGACGCACAGGCGTAACAAATACCGATACACCTGATCCAGCATGACGGGCAAGCGCGATGCGATGGACGAAGTCTCCGCAACACGATGATGGCGCAATTCAGGCGCGATGAATTGTGCGATTTGTTTTTCGATCTCCGCATTCCAGTTGGGAAAATCCAGCTCCAACGTATCGTGAATTCGCGATAACTCATTGCGCCAATCCATCATCAGGCGATCGTACTCCACGAACACGCGCGGTTGATCGCGCGTCGAGCGCGTGCACTCCACCATGTGCTGCAACCAGAGCGCACGCGAATGCGCTCCGGAAAAGCCATCGCGTGCCGCAAGCGAGGCCGCGACTTCATCCGGGTGCCGTACGACGATGACGAAGACAAGGCGGGTCGGCCTGTCTTGCAACGCATCGATCCACAATGGTGCCAGCAGGGAAAGCCGCGGGTCCTTCACCAACCACAGACGTTGTTTGGCGAATTCTTGCTGTAATGCTTTTGTGAGCGCGGATTTGAAATCGTGCGCCGTTTTACTGGCGCGCCAATTGGGCGGGAACACGGCAAGATCATGCCAGCGGATATTCCACTGTGACATCGCTTGCTCGTGCAGTTTCAGGAAAATCTCGTTTTCCCAGAAACCGCGTGCGTTGTCCGGCTTGGCCGGGAGTAGATGCTGGCCGAGATCGGCACCACAAAGATTGAGCATCCGTGTTACCGCGGAAGTTCCGCTGCGGTGCATGCCGAGAACCAGAATTCCCGTCGCTTCGGGTCCGGCGAATTTGCGGCGTGCGACAGATTGGCGGTCCGGTTGTTTTCTGGTCATCGCATGGCGGACTCAGGTTCGCAGCTCCGCCCTGCCACGAAATTGTTCCAGCGCCTGCGGATTGGCGAGTGCGTCGGTGTTCTTCACCGGGCGGTCGTGGATGGCCTCGCGCACCGCGATTTCGGTGATCTTGCCGGATATTGTGCGCGGGATGTCGGTCACCTGAAGAATCTTCGCCGGTACGTGGCGCGGTGTGGTGTTGGCGCGAATCTGGTGCTTGATGCGCTCGCGCAGGGCGTCGTCCAGGGTCACGTCTTCGCGCAGGCGCACGAACAGGATCACGCGTACGTCGTGGTCCCAGTCTTGTCCTACGGCGATGGATTCAAGCACTTCGGGCACTTGTTGGACTTGACGATAGATTTCCGCGGTGCCGATGCGTACGCCGCCGGGGTTGAGCACGGCGTCGGAGCGGCCGTAGATGACGATGCCGTCGTGTTCAGTCAGCAACGCATGGTCGCCGTGGCACCAGACGTTTTCCACTTTGCTGAAATAGGCATTTTTATACTTGTCGCCATCCGGGTCGTTCCAGAAGCCGACCGGCATGCACGGAAACGGCGCAGTACAGGACAACTCACCCTTTTCACCGCGGACCGGTTTGCCGGCGTCGTCGAGGATTTCCACCTTCAATCCCAGCCCGCGGCATTGCAGCTCGCCGCGGTACACGGGTAGCAGCGGGCAGCCGAGCGCGAAGCAGGAGATGATGTCGGTGCCGCCGGAGATCGACGACAGCATCACGCGTTCCTTCACGTCGCGGTACACGTAATCGAAGCTCTCGTCCGCCAGCGGGGAGCCAGTGGAAAGGATGGTTTTGAGCGCCAGCAGCTTGTGCGTTTCGCGCGGCTTGATGCCGGCCTTTTCTACCGCCGCGATCCATTTGGCGCTGGTGCCTAACACGCTGATGCCGACTTCATCGGCCAGATTCCACAGCACATTGCCGTCGGGATGAAACGGCGAGCCGTCGTACAGCACTACGCTGGCGCCGACGGCGAGGCTCGACACCAGCCAGTTCCACATCATCCAGCCACAGGTGGTGTAGTAGAAAATCTTGTCCTCGCGCTTGAGATCCGTGTGCAGTACCAGTTCCTTCAAATGCTGGATCAGGGTGCCGCCGGCGCCATGCACGATGCATTTCGGCACGCCGGTGGTGCCCGAGGAATACATGATGTAGAGCGGGTGATCGAACGCGGTCGGCACGAATTCGAGTGGGTGTTCGGTGCTGCCGAGAAAGTCCGGCCAGGTGACCGCGTTGGCGATGCCGTCGAGCGTGAGCGCAGCGCCGCTGTACGGGATCGCGACGACTTTTTCCAGCTGTGGAATCTTGTTCAATACGCCGCGGATTTTTTCCAGGCAATCGAAACGCTTGCCGCCATAGCAGTAGGCATCAGCAGTGAACAGCACCTTTGGCGCGATCTGGCCAAAGCGGTCAACCACGCCATTGACGCCAAAATCCGGCGAGCACGACGACCACACTGCGCCGATCGATGCAGTGGCCAGCATGGCGATCGCAGCTTCCGGAATGTTCGGCAGAAAACCTGCGACGCGATCGCCGTCCACAACGCCCATCGCACGCAGTGCGTGTGCGAGTTTGCCGACCTCGATATGCAGCTGCGCGTAAGTGAATTCGCGCTTGTGGCCCCACTCGTTGCGTGCGATCAGGGCGATGCGGTCGTCCTTGAAACGCAACAGGCTTTGCGCGAAGTTCAGACGCACCTTAGGAAACCACTTCGCGCCCGGCATCTTGTCGCCGTCGATCAGCACCGGATCAAGATCACCGGTTGCGCGGATACCGCAAAATTCCCAGACCAGCTTCCAGAATTTTTCCGGACTGCGCACGGAAAAATCGTACAGCGGCGCGTACCTGCGCAGATCGTCGTTGCCGGTCTGCTCGCGCACGAAGCGCATGAAGCGGTTGATGTTGGCGGCTTCAATGCGCTCCTTGCCGGGTTCCCAGATCGGTTTGACCATGATCGTTCCGCGTTCCCTTCGCTGCTACGTTTCTATGTCGGGGAAGTATAAGTCAGGCGCCACGATGATGCGTGTCTGGGTCGTCGCATCCAGGGTATCGGGCCTTGCCGCTACTGGTGGGAAATCGTGCCATTGGCGTACATGATGAGGTGATCCCCTCTACGCGCGACGGCAGTGTACGTTGCGTCAGCAAAACGCACACTCACCGTGTAGGCGCCAAAATAGGGTGTGGCAAAGGTGAGATCATACGGTCCGTTGGACATGTAGCCCGAGCCGCTGTCCACGACCTGAGTCATCGTCACGTTCGGGCGTGCATCCGGAGTCACGCGCACGACACGGCCCTGTTGATTATGCTCGCCGTTGTTACCGAGCACGGTTACGGTGATGATGTCGCTGCTGGTGGCTTGATTCATCAGCACCGTGGTGTCGCCGGGTGAAAAGCGGCTGGCCAGGTCCATGGTCCCGCCGAAATCGAAATCGGCAAAGGTCTGCAAATCGTTCCAGCCGCGCGTGGCCGGGGTCAATCCGTCGTCGTAAAAATCGTGTATCACAAATTGGCCACGGTTAACCAGCAGTTGCGGCAATGCGTTGGGTGTGGACGAGGTATCCAGCAGTTCGTCCATATCCAGATCGCCTTTCTCTTTCGCTTGCGCGAGTTCCGCTTTCAGAGCGCTATATTCGGGTTTGGTTTCCACGCTTTGATCGATGCCGCCGGCGACGACGAAGTCGGTGCGTCCATCGCCGTCGATATCAGTGGCCGTGAGCCCCCAAGACTCGTTCATGTAAATCTGCGGTGGTATGACGTCCTCTTCGGTAAACTGCGCCACGCCGTCGTATTTGAAGATACGGATGCCGTCAATTGCGTTGAGCAGTAGAGAAAGTTGACCGGAATTGTCCCAGTCGATGAACTTGGCGCCTTCGTCGAATTGTTCCGGCAGCCCCCAGGGCGATTGGGACGTAAGGCCGTGCGTGTCGTCGGTAATACCAACATTGGTAAAAGTGAGATCGCCGTTGTTGATGAACAACTGGCTGCCCGCGTAAATGTCGATCCAGCCATCGCCGTTGATGTCGAGCGCTTGCGCGCCCTCCGTGCGCAGGTACTCGTTCTCGTTGTCCTGGCCAACGCCGGCAGCTTCGGCAATGTCGGTGAAATTGCCGTGACAATCGTTGATCAGCAGGAAATTGTGCTCGGACGGATCGTAAAACGTGTACTTCGGCAGGAAGATGTCGAGACATCCATTGTTGTTGAAATCGGCGACGAGGATCGTCTCGCCGTAGCCGCCGCCGGGGACGTTCAAAGCGGTGAATGCCGTGTCCTGCGTGAACGTGCCGTCTGCATTACCGAAGAACAGCATGATTTGGGAATTGGCCGTGGGGCCGCCGCATTCCAGCACATCGCAACTGTAGACGTTGGCAACGAGGTCGGGTATGCCGTCGCCGTTGAAATCGGCGAGTCGGAAATCGCGCAGGTCGAGATTCGCATATAGCGGTGTGAATCCGAGACTCCCGACACCCGCTGTGGTGAAGCCGCCATGACAATTTCCAAGTCCACGGAAAATGTCCGGGCAACCGTCGCCATTCAGATCAGTAACCGACATCGCCCCAAAATAGGTTGAGGCGACCGGTGTAAATTCGACGACGTACGCCTCCTTGCTAGGCGGCAGGACGATGCCGTGGTAGGCGGCACTGACCGCGAAGTAGCGATCGCTCCCGGCGAAACCCGGACCTGGACGAGTGAAGGAAAGTGGCGGCGATGCGCTATACAC